>CALWPB010000010.1 GCA_944383315.1 uncultured Clostridia bacterium
TAACTTGTTAATGCTTCGTTAGGGGATAGAATTGTGAATTGATAATTTGCAGTTAGGTCAGCCGAAGTCGTTCCAACAATAGACCTTATAGAGCCACGCATTGATACATTGTATACACCGGGTTCAGTGAAGATATAGTGTCCTTCAGTATCAGCCTCAAGAGTGTATTCTTGGTTGTTACGAGTGATTTCTACTGCCATTGAGTCATATCCACCCAAATTGCCAGAGAAAGTCATAGGTATATACAAATCAACAGGGCTAGAGTAAGTAGCATACTGAATCGGCGCGAGACCGTTTACATAGTAAACAACATCATTGAGAATATTTAACGTAAATTCAGTGTAGTTTGCGCCAAAGTATTGGTTTTGACCAACAGCATCGTATACACGAATAGTATATATGCCCGAATCAGTAAGTGTCATATTTCCGCTTGTGTATGTACCCACGCGTACATTATTGTACCAAAGTTCTACCGTGTAGAAGTTTGAATAAACGTAGGTGTAATCTGGTGTTTGTGTAGCCGATTCGTCATAGTAGTTTGGCTCCCAAGTCAATACTGCTTTTGCTGTTTCAGTGTCAGTAACGCGAGTGTAAATGTTCATTTGATTAGAAGTCATAGTTTCGCCATTGATGCGGAAATTTGTAAGCGAAGCGATGTTTGAAGTAGGAATACGTGTAACCGCAAAGTACGTACTGATTATGTGGGTAGTTGTCCCATAAACGTTGTAAATGCGAGTGTTTCCGTGCTCCGCTGCAACGGTATAACTTAATCCTTTATCTTCGTTACAAATAATTTCAATATTGCGATCCCAGTTGCTATCTGAACTTAAAAATACATAGTGCGGTACATTGTATTGATTACCATTCAATGTAAATGTGTATGCTTCATTTCGTGCTGTTAGTTGAGTAGTCGAACCTGTTGAATTGATTTGATATACACCATATACAGATACTTCATAAGACCTAATTGTAAACACTTGCGAACCATTTGCATAAAGCCCCATAGAGTTGTAGAGATTTACAGTGTATACACCTTCTTCACTTACTGTGGTAGGAGAGGTAATAGTTGTTTCAGTACCGTCAGGACTAACAAGAGTAACATAAGGGTTAAACAGTGCATCTGTTGTAAGCCAACTAATAACTACTGCTTTTGATGTAACATCGTTGATGAGCGGAGAACCTGAAGTATCAGTCAAGGCAACGTCAGGGAAATGTGTGTATATAACAAAGTCAAATTTTGTTGCCGTATCTGTGTAATTGTCTACCGCAAGATTAACAAGGTAATGAATATTCATAGGTGCGTGGAAAGTAATTCGAGTAACTCCGACAGTCAGCGCATCAGCCTCAACATCAAAGTATGGCGAATCAGTTGGCAAATCTTCTAGCACGCCATCATTGTTGTTGGTGTAAAGTATTGTGTTGTTGTCAATATCGGTAATTGTAAGATTGATACGTAATGAACTTGATTGATATGTAAACGTTGCTTCACTTGAAGTATAAGTATACATTTGTCCATTATATGCATATTGTGTCGTGTTGCCCGCAAAGGTTAGTTCGCGAATAATTGATGTGTCTGTAGGATAGGAGTACGACACAGTTCTACCGAAATTATCGGTAAATTCAAATCTATATATGACATTCGAAGCAAGATTGAATGTAAAGCCTCGTGTAACAGTTTCGCTTGTGAAATCGTTAGGTGAGGTTGGAAGCGGGTTGTATAGAGAGTCGCTAGTTTGTTGCAAGCCATTCATAAACACACGGAATCCAACAAGGCTAGTAGATGGGATGTTAGTCGTATCAGGAAGCCTTATTGTAAAAGTCGAGTTGTCATTTACTGTAATCAAGTTTAAGAAGGCTTCTTCACTGTTGATAAGGTTTACACCAGGGGTATTGATATAAATGTTTATATCGTTTTCAGGGTCGAGCCTGTCGGATATTGTTACTAAAATCTGGCTACCAAGAGAGTTTGAGTAGTATAGCGCTGTTTCACGTATAAAGGTATTTAAATTTTCAATTATAGTATTAATGTCGCTAACTGTATTACCACTAAAAGTAGACAATCTTGATAGTGTGTCATCAGGCGCATAATAGTAAACTTCTTGTTCTCGTTGTCCCATCATATTTTGGAAGGTGAACTTCAACCACTTATCGCTGTTGGTAATGGTATCCATTCTAAAATCCTCACTATTAAATACGATTGTGTCAGTATTAGAGTAGTATGGCTGGTTGTTATAAAGCACTGTTGTACCTGATTGAATAGTAGTAGTAAAGTCAATGCTGTCATCATTTATAGTCGCGTGCATAACATTTGTACTGTCAGTAACATAAATAGTGTATACACGCATATTGCCAGCTCTGTCTTGCTCAATTATATCATAATATCCTGTTTCAGTAATTGCAGTGCCTGCTTGCGTGCTTGTTGTATATCTACCGAGTACATAGTCAGGGTTCGCAGGGGAGAACTTATTTATACCGCTCGGGTCATATCCGGGTTGCCCTTCAATTACAGTTTGTTGATTAGGTGCTCCTGTATAATCTGTACGTTTAAAGTAGTAGAATGTAGTAGCTGTTTCGTAAGGATTGAGATAATTTAGAGTAAAGCCACGAGGTACAGCAAACGCATAAGATTTAAGGAAATTAACATTGTTGTTATCAATATTATCAATCAAATAGTCAGTAAAGTTTGTACCGCTAGTGTTTAATGAATTTAGATATATGTCGTTACGAATGAGATTTGCAAGGTTTTGATAAGGAGCTGTGTTGTCAACATATAGTTCTTGAGTAGTTTGATAGTAAATGTTTGGGTCAGTAGCATTTGGCACTATGTAATCATTACTATCTTTTGCAATGTAGTGAACTGTTGCACTGTATTCAACATCAACATACTTTTCTTGATAAAGTGCTTCATTTTCATATTCAGGCTTTGGCATCAGTATGTAATATGAATATACGCCATTTTCTTTTATTTTATAAAACTTACTTTCGCTAAGAGCATTTGATGTCATTTCTTCATTTAATAGAGCGTCAAGTTCGGTTTGAGTTTGCCTATAAATGAATGTAACATTTTCAATTTCATTCGGGTCATTTTTTAATTCTTCATATTCCTCGGCATCGCAGGTGAGTAGTACAGGGTTGCTAAATACATAACTACTTGTTCCTATACCTGTGCCAATATTTCCATCCATATCTTGCTTTGGATTGTCTTTTGTATAAATGGTTTTGTAAACAAGAATATCATTGAATGCTATTTGTGCAGTATAAGGGTCGCTTGGGTCAGACCATTTTATACGTACTTTGTCAGCACTTGTAATATTGTTGAAGTTTACATCAATGTCAGTATAAGTATTGTCGCCACCTTGGAAGTTAAACGATGGTGAAATACCGTTTAATTCAAAGTTGAATATCGTGTAGTTTGGTGCGAGATTGTCAAGATAGGTGAGTTTCTTGAAATCACTGTTACCATTACCGCTAAGTATACCTTCGTAATTTGCAAGGTCAAATATTATTACACGGTATTTACCAACACCAGTAAACGCATAGTTAAGGTCGTCAAGTGGGTAGCAGTCGTAGTTGTTGTTTGAATTTCTGTATACTGACGAATAGAATTTCTGGTCAACGTAGGTATAACTTGTACCCGAATTGTAACGGAAATATTGCACAGCAACTTGTACACGTGAACTGTATCGATATTTCTGGAAAATTCCATTTAAGATATTTGCTGCTTCATCAGCGCTAACATCTTCATCTACAGGGAAGTAGTACTTGTCATAAGTGCTGTGTCCGTCCTCGTCTTTCCACGTGCTAAGAGCAATACTTGCAGGCAAAATGTTACTATCAATAACCGTGCGTTGTGGCTCTGCTGGAGTTACACTTTCGCTAAATGTAAGACTGCCGATAAATGTATCAGTGTTTGTAGTTGTGCTAAATTGATTGAATGTTATGCCAGAGTAATTAGGGTAGCCTTCGTACTCACCAGCATCATAACCAAATTTAAGTGCAATGTCGCTGCCGTAATTTGTGGTAGATGTAGGAATTATAGGGTTGCGGTCAACATAGTATGTGTAAACTTTTGTCTTTGAGTCGCCGCCTGCTTCATCACTGCCTTCGACAAATCCATCATTGTACACACGGATAATTTCATATTTACCAGGTGAACTTGCATAACCGCTATAATTTTGCGAATACCCAAGATTTAAAGTGTCAGTTTGCCAATAAACACTGTTGTTATTGTTGACCTCGTAAATTTCATAATCACCATCACCACTTGCACTGTAAATGGTTTGCTCAATGTATTCGTCAGAGTAAGGGTAGTTTTCGTTATCTTGATTGTATGCAAAAGTATAATATCTAAGAGTTATAGACTCAATAGCAAAATAGTCGCTTGGTTCTGTCCAACTGAAAGTAACATATCTACGGTTTGTCGAGTATGAGTTTGCTGCAACTTGGCGATTAGTCGTCAGCGGTCTACCTTCGGAGTCGTTTCCTTCTTCACGTACATATCCAAGACTTGTACCGTCATTACTTGCCGTGAAACTATTGTAAGTTTGTAATGTCCCTTGCGAACGGTCAAGATTTACATCTACTGTCAAACCGTCATTACCGTTACCATTAGCATCCCAAACATAAATTGAGTACATAAATGAGCCATTTTCTAGTGTGTGGAGCGGGTGATTAGTGCTATTCTGTACACCGTCAGGGTAGAACTGTGTCGTATATGGGTCGTTTGGAGTGCTTGCACTCGGCTCGTTTACTTTTATAATACCCCACCAGTTGTGAGCAACACCGTCTGTGTCGATGTATGGGGTTAGTTCGGCATCGTTGTTGTCATTCGTTTGAATTTGTACATTATCAAGGCTTACCATAAAAGTTTGTTTTTTGCTGAGAGATGAACGCAAAGCATTGATAATAATTTCATCTGCAGTGTAAACTTGATTTGATAGTGTCCATACACAATTATTGTCAACTACAAAATCAATAATATCGTTGAGTGAGTTATCTGCCGTGTTCTCAACGCGAGTTATATCAATAGATTTGTGAGTACCCCAGTAAAATTGGGTGTCAGTCGTAATTACATTTACATACGCCGTTTGCTCAGGATATTGCAAAATTTGCGTACCCGAATTATCAAGCATTGTTACAAAAATTGCAGTATTGCCTGCTTCGTCATAGAGTAGAAGTATAGCAAGTTGAGGGGTCGAAATAATTTGAGACGAAGCTAGGTCTTGATTTGTTAGAGCCTTGCGATACTCAATAGCAGGGGAAAACCCGCGTAGTTCAGCATTGGTAGGCATTAGTATTTCAGTGCCAGATGCAGCCATATTTTTCATTTCTTCTATATAACTACTATCTAGGCTAAAATCACTCAAAGTCTGCAAACTTGCGTATACTATGCGAGCAGTAATTTTTGCATTACTTGCTTTGTCGTTCCACGTCCACGCAAAAGAAGAGTTTGTAGTCAAATTAAAGTCAGCCACACTGTCAGTAAGTTGCGAAATGTAGTTAATTTCACCATTTTCATCAAGCGAAATGCGGTTGCCTTCAACTTCAACGGCTGAAATACCAGTAATAGGTGAGGTGTCAATAGTGAATGTGTGATTAATCACCATATTTGGGGCATTTTCACGTGTGAACTGCAACAAGTAATATCCATCAAGCCCATTTACACCATTATACATAACATTGCTACCATAAAGCATTGTTGTGGCAGATTCGCTTACATCATAATATCCACTCTTACCTTGTTGATAAACAAGTCCGTTTAAGTCCCCTTGTCTAACGAGGTCGCCATCCCAGTTGTATACAAAATATTCGGCTTTAATCTTTGACTCAAAAGGCCCCGCAGCCTTCCAAGATGCGTACACAAATTTATTTGTATATGCAGAAATTGGACTTGCTGTTGCGTCCATAATACCAGGAGCAGTGCCGCTATCTTTTTGATAAATTTCAATTACAGGTGTAGTATCTGTTATCTCAAAACTGAAAATTTGGTGGCAGTATTGATTTGATTTCCCGTTGTCCTCGGTTTGTCCTGTTTCTTGAATTATGTTTTGATAAGTCAAATAAACAATATATGTACCGGGTTCTTTAAACATCTGGTTGTTAATGTAATTTGAAACAGTTATATTTCCTAGTGTGTCGCGGTAAGCATACCAACTAAATTCATTACTCAACAATCTACCGTAGTATTCAAACATAACAGGAGCAAGGTTTGTGCTTGCTATAATGTTTAAATCACTATTTAAGTAGAATAGTCCGCCACTTGTCTTGTCACTAAACAGAGTTTCTTTAATCGCATTAGCCTCAGTGCTTGATACACCTTGATTTTCAAGTACACTAGCATTGCCTAATTGTTCGGAATTAGTATTTAAGAAACTAAAGTCAGCCGTGTAAATACTTTCAGCAGGAGTAGGGTCATTTACACTTATATATACAGTTTCACTCGATTGTTTAAGAAAATCATGCGCATAAATTACACTTGGAGTAGTTGTCGGGTTGTTCATTGCATTGTATGCATAAGTATTGTCATATAATGGGGCAGAAGTTGTTGTATTTGTAGCATAATTTGCTGTAAATCCATTGATTACAAGCCTTTCACTCTTCAATAAATCAGCATTAGATGTAACTACTTCGCCGCTCGCTAGTACATATTGCGCTACATTCCCAGAGAAACCAGTGTACAACCTTGCTGTCTTAGTAATTACATATTCACCAACTTTGTCAAATTGGATGCGCAAGCAATATCCATTAGCACCTTTTTGAATACGGTACACGCGACTGTTACTTTGACCTGTGTTGGTTGTTGTGCTTACAACTAATTCACCATATTCGCTACTGCCTTCCATACGCGCAGTAAAATTAAACTGCATTGTCTCTACCGTATTATAAATTGTACGGGTAATTGTTAACTGATATTTTTCAGGGTTATAATAAAGTTGAGGATAGTAAAGTTGGTCCTTTTCACTACGAGTGGTAAGAGTGCCTACTTCATTGTAAATAGTTGTGTATTGATTGTTAAAGTTGAAGTAGTGTAGCATACTGTGTTCTTGATTTTCAAGAGTAAACTTCTCTGTGTCGTAGAAACTAGGACGTTCATTTACTGCACTATAAGTGTTTTGTGTGGTAAGGTAGAATGTAAATTCCCAAGTTCCTTCGCCCGTTGTTACGTCAAAATATTCAATAATAATGTGGTATGCACCCTCAGGCGAAGTGATTTCATTGTTTGCGCCTGTATCATATTTTGTTATGTAGTCTTCATTTAATGCTGGGTCATTGTTGCGAACTTCGTCAGGAGTAAGACCGTGAATATATTGGTTAAAAAACTCAGTATCAGAGTCGGGCAGAGTATCATAGTTGTTGTGCGCAATAGTCCTACCATTAAATAGTATATTTACGTTGTGGATAGTAATATCAGGGTTATAACCAAATGAAATAAACACCGCCTCACGTCCTACAACGTCAGCATTTTCATCATTTTGATAGGTATTTGCTGCCGTGTCAAGCATTACAAATTGCCCGTTAGAGATATCAACTGCGGAATTTTGCACGTGCCTAATTTCGTCAGCATCATATTCGCCATCATCAGCATACGCGTCAGGTAGCACAACCTTTTGTACAGTAATTAAAGGCTCAGCCACGGCATTTGCGCGTCCGTTCATTTGTGTAAACAACAAACCTAATGCAGCAATAAAAATCAGCATTGCTGACAGTATAGAAAGATAGGTAAGTGTCAGTCTTTTGGTATTCATTATTTTCCTCCCATTTTTATGCCCGAAAAACTAATTTTTTATAGATTAATTTTAGCAAAAACGCGCAAAAAACACAAACAAAATAGATATAATTTGATAAAATACAACAAAATTTTCGGCTCTTAAAACACAACCCGCAATTTTTCGACTTTCTTTATTTAATTTTTGCAAAAAATGTCTAAAAATGCATTAAATTAATTTAAAATATTGAATTATTGACATACAATCGTAAATAATTTTAAAAAAATTTTTAATAATTCAAAATTAAATATAGGCTGTGCGCCTACGCACTAAAAAACTAAAAAATAGCGTTGTGTACGCTATTTTTAGAAATCAAAATCATCAAAAGAATTAAGTACAATTTTGTTGCGTTGCTTTATGTCATAGAAAATCTTGTGTTCATCAAGGAAACGAGGAGCAACATAACCTTCACTAACAGGGGTAAGGTCATAGACGTTGCCTGCTTTATAATAGAAGGTAAATTCACTTTTTAATGCCTTTTCCTTAAACATTGATACAATCATTTCGCCTTGCTTTAAGTAACCCAATTCATCAGGTGTGATGAGCGCGCGGCTAACTTTTTGAACGTTTGTAGATTTGGTTGTATCTTGTTTTGACTTGCTTTCACTTGTTGACTTTGCTTCGACACTTGTTTGACCACAACGAGTACTAAATTCTTCCTTAGTTTTCTGGTCTTCTGTACCAAGGTAAACGTGAACGTTACAGTTAGATTTGATAACGTCTGCGGCTGCTTCACCGTATTTAATTTCAACTTGCCTATAACTTTGTACAACGAGCATCAACGCAATACCACGGCTACGACCGACCGTAACAATTGACTCAAAACGTGGTATTTTTGGCATATTTGCAAACTCATCAAGGATAAAGTAAACGTGTCGTGGAAGTGTCAAATCAGGACGATGACTTGCTACATCAACAAGAGTTTTGTACATTTGCAAAATACACATTTGTGCTATTGGGTGGCGAGTTTCTTTTTCGTCTGGAACTTTGATAAATAGGGCAGTGGGCTTGTCCGCAAATGTTGTGAAATCTATCTCGTCAGCACTTGTTGCAAAACAAACACCGCTATCTGCAAATACATTAACCGCATTTGCAATCATACCAAAGAATGAACGTGCCGTAATAGGCGAGTTGTTGACAATAGGCCCTGCAAGTTTGGTAGCACTTGATAACTGGTCGCGTCCTTGAAAGTACTTTTGTAAAGTGCCAAATTGCTTGTCTGGGTCAGGGTCTTTGGTGTTACAAATTTGATAAAGGTTAAAGAAATTGTATTTTTCAGCCGTCATTCCAAGACGTGGGTCCGCCGAGTCTTCAAGCATTGCAAGCATAGTTCCTAGTATAAAGTCTTTTGCACCTTGTTGCCAACTTGCATCATTAGTGCCTTCCGCTACGGGGCAAAGAGCCATTGCAATATCACTTAAATCTTCGTACGCAGAGTCAATGAGCGATTTCTTAGTTGCGGTCAACTGATTCTCAATAGATTCACGGTTTGGATGCGCAATACCTTCAAACTCGTACCATTCATTGTTATATACATTACTAATAACTTTAAGGTTGCAGTCCGCAGGGTTCTCATTGCGATGTACTTTGACTTCACGGCGAATATTCATAGCGCGCTGATAGTTTTTATATGCTTTGTACATAGGGTTCCAACGCGTACTTGAAAAAGGGTTTCGCAAATCAAAAGTAACAATGTTGTAGCCTTCCGCCATAAGTTTGTGCGCGTGCTTTTGGTATAATTCACCCTTAACGTCCATAATTACAAGACTAGGTTTTGTCTTTGTACTTGCAAGGATTTGAATAGTAGGGGAAATATAACCAGCAGTTTTACCACTACCAGTAGTACCTACAATCATAGTATGCCATACTTCGTGAAGTAAGTTGACCTTAACACCATTTCCAGTGTATTTTGCCCTAATAGGCACACCGTCTTTGTGTAAATGTAAGTCGCGGAAAAAACACCCGTCATATTTTTTGTCCAACTCAGTTTCAGTGAGCCACTCGGAGTCAAAAAATTGTTCTTTTGGCTTTTTATCACCTTTTTTCTTGCTGTCTTTAAAAATTGTTTTGCCGTCCGCAGCCTTTATCAATATATATAATATAAAGCCCAGCATAAACACAGCAAAGAACGACCACGAATAACCGCCAAGTATACCGTTTACCGTGATTTCACCAAATTGAATTAACGAGCCAACTACACACGAAAGCCCAAAACTCAATATTGCAAAACCGATAAACAACAAGACGTATTTCATAAATTTACTCATTCATACACCCCTATATAAAAACAACCAAAATTTTGCACTTTTCTGTTATTTTTGCCAAAAATCTTAAAAAAATTTAAAATTTCTTAAAAATTGTACTTAATTAATTTGCTTTTGTCAAATTTATTTGGTAATATATTTTCATAAATTTGTGTTTGCTTGATTTTTTTGTAACTAATTTTGAAATTTGACGCATACTTTTTAATTCCAAGCAAAACATAATTTTAAAATCAAATCAAAAAAATATCGGAGGTATTTGATTTATGTTAAGCGCACTTATGTTCCAAGCCGCAAATGCTATGATGGGTATGATGTCTGGCAAACCACTTTTGGCTGATGGTGAAGTCGATGTAAATGACCCAAATACCCAGTGGGGCTGGGTTGGTGAAGTAGTTGATGCAATCAATACAATTCTTTACCCTATACTAGTGCTAGTAGGTACTGCAGGTGTCATTTATGCGGTTGTGCTTGGTGTTAAACTTGCTCGTGCTGAGAGTGCAGACCAACAGCAAGAAGCAAAGAAACGTATGATTAACTTCATTATTGGTTTAGTAAGTATTATTGCGTTGATTCTTCTTCTCAAATTGTTCTGTACATACTTGCCACAGTGGATTCCAGAAATCAGTGTCGCACCTTCACCTTCAGGCAACTAATATTTTATAAGTTGATAGTGGATAGTTTTATGCTATCGACTATCAACTTTTTTATTTAAAAAACATTCACGTTTGCGTGTCAACAATTAAAAATTGTTTAAAAGGAGTATTTCAAGTGCCGAAAACATCTATTTTTGCAATGGTTTTAGTAGCGGTATTCTGTTTTGCAGGATGTAATTGGTTTGGTGCAGGTACAGGAGGTTCTGGTGGTAGTGGTGGGCAACCAAGTAGTGATGATTTTCCTGATGACCGCGTACAGCAGGGAAATACTGGCTTTCCGTCTGTCGATTACGATAGCGAAGAAGACGAACAACAGCAGAATGCCGCCCGTGCCGAGATTACACAAGGCATACGCGCAACCTATATCCCAAAAGCAGACGAAACAACAGACGATGCCATTTTGCAGGCTGATAGAGACAAATTCAATGAAAATGCAGCCTTGCAGTATGAAATCGTAGCGCGCGCTATATTATATAATTTAGTTGGGCATTATGGCGAAACTGATGGTACGTCAGGTGAAACTGTTATATACGAATTTTTTGCTGACACTTCATTACTTCCTAGCGGAGACGCAAGCGAAACTACTGTCATACTTGAAGGCAATACCCCTTATCAAGCAAACAACACCTTACTTGAAGGCTGGGATTATGCAATAGAACAGCAAATTAGCGGGCTTGACGGAACGTATGACGAAAATACAGATACGTGGACGGTTGAACGTGTGTACTCAACAAGTGCTGCTTGGAATTTTAGCCTTGGCACATCTATGATGGGCTCAAATTATAATGATACTTTTGTAAATACTTTTACACCGTATGTGCAAATCAATTTAATGGAGTATTTTCTAAAATTACCAATCACGCCACTTTCCAGCCTAGAAAGTATGGGGCCGACAGCCCTAAATGCGCAAATTAACGAATATGTTGCGCAAATTGACAAATTAGGAATAACAGCAAATCAAGAATACGCAGACTTTCTTTATACATATATAGTTGACGTTATTGTCGGCGCTAGTGCAATGAATAGGGAAACCGCAAGTTTTACTTATGATGAACCTATGGATACCTACGAAATTACAGTACCAAGCGAAAACCCAGACGAGCCCGACACTACCGAAACTGTAACAGTTTACTATGATATGGACGGCACAAGCGCACATACTTTTACGTCAAATACAATCTACAAATACAATTATGAATCAAATATCCGCACATTAGTAGATATGATTGCGGGGACTTACGACTCAAACGGAAACGAAGTAACTCCCGCAATTTCCGCTGAGTTTCCTACATATACGCGACTTGAAATCACTGATATTGCTCCCGAAAAGTTCTTCACATCAGGCACGACCGATGAAGTGAGTAAACTAGATAATATGGACTACCGCGAATATTTAAGTGTTGTATGGTACCCAGACGGCATACAGTCAATGAATGAAAACTTTGAAACGGTCATTGATACTGAATCAAAAATTTGGCAGTTTGATTACCTTACATTTATGATTGATAGCAAAAATGATATCACACTTGATATCTATCTCCGTTTGCATATAAATGGCGAAAATCATATTGCCCACATTACGCGAATTAATACCGATTCAACACAAAGTTATGACTATGAATTTACCAAAGAATACGAAACTGATGATAGCGGACTTGCTGACATCACGCAAGATAGTTTCTTTTTGGAAGAAAAAACAAATTTAAGTATGATTTATATTCCGCTCTTTTTGCCTGATTACAAAACTCAACTTGTTGACGAAGGTATTACTAACTCCGCAGAGAAAACTTTTTATAATGAAGAAAATGCATATAAAAATACTTTTGCAGGCAAACTAGGTAGTAGTGTGTCATTTGGTGGGGAAGGCGATGACTTTATCGTTACTAATCACTATGGGGAAACGGTAGATTTGAGTAGTTATGCACTTTGCGCAGACGAGCTTGATTTTGTCGAAGTTATCTTTGTACCGCAACGGACACAGGGCGAAGATTACGATTACTCTTTTAAATTTATGATTAATGATATGATTTTTGGCGAAATCATTACAGAAGAGAGTTAGAAAAAATTTCACAAATATTTCACGTTTGCTATGCGATTTTATTGCTTAATTAGATTTTATTTGATATAATTAGACAAATTTAGCAGTTAAGTACAAAGATAGGAGGAACTGTTTTGGCTGCCTTTTCGCAAATAGGTTGGAACCCGTTATCAGGGCTTATAGATTGGTTGTCCGATGCGTTTCAAAACACAATCGTAGTACCAATAATGAATTTCTTCTCATACTTGATAGGTTGTATTTTTTATGGCCTTCAAATGGGATTGTTTTACATAATGGATGCGGTTCAACTTGTGTTCCGCCGTGTCGCAGGTCTTGATATTTACTACGACAATGGTGTAGCGGTCGAAGGCGATTTAGTAATCAAATTTTTACAAGATTCTACTGTGCAAGCAGTGTTTTTCTCAATATTGATTGCTGCTATAATTCTATTGTTTATTACGACATTTATAGCCGTTCTCAAAACAGAATTTGACGAAAAAGACAACGCAAAAGGTCCTGTTTTCAAAAGCGCACTCAAAGCCATTGCGTACTTTGCAATAGTGCCTGTTGTTTGTTTCCTCGGGATAATGGTGTCAAATATTGTTTTGCGAATGTTGGACGGCGCAACCTCTCGTGATGCTCAGTCTTTTAGTACTCAACTGTTTACGGCTGCTGCTTGGGATGCAAACCGAGCGCGAAATGATGCCGATTTTGCAAAAGAAGTTTATCTAAACTGTAAATGGATTCCGGGAATGTCTAGTCTTACATTAGGTAATACTAGCGAAGTCATTATTGAAGACCAGAATCAAGCATCTTCGCAGAGTAATACAAACCAAAATGCTTACGGTCAGTCTACATCAGGTGTTACACTGGCTGACGGTGATGTTACTCTTACAGCCTATGACCAAGAAGCGATTGCTGATTTAATTGACCAAGCATTCCGCGGGGCTTATGCTCCAACCACAGGCACTGCTACTATTCACGGCAATAAGGGTTGGGATTACGAGCAAACGTTCAGTGTATTCTCAATTACAAGTTATGACCTAGTATTCTATTTTTATGACCCAATTTCGTACAACTATTTGATAGGATATGTTGGTGGCTTCGCAATTTGTATGTTGATGTTAAACCTGTTAATCGGTGTAATTCAACGTATTTTTGAACTTTGTGTATTGTTCGTATTATCACCAGCAGCAGTAGCATTGATGCCACTCGACGGGGGCGGCAGGTACAATGCTTGGCGCGGTATGTTTGTAAAACGAGTATTCTCTGCATACGGTCCAATACTCGGTATGAACCTAGTGTTTATGGTGTTGACACTAATGCAGGATGTAACGATTTTCCCAGATGGTGGAATAAATGGTTTATTTAATGCTATAGTGCAGTTAATATTTATTTTCACAGGTCTTGTGTCTATTAGGTCGCTTGTTGACCTAGTAACCGAACTTGTAGGTCAAGGTGATGCACTCAAACAAGGTGAAGCAACAGGTAAACAAGTCAAAGACTTTGGTGCAAAGGCAGTCGGCGCCGCAGCAAATATTTATATGGCACCTGCCCGTGCTGCTAATAAATTTAGGAAAAATAGATCGGCTAAAAATCAAGCAGCAGCAAATTTGGAATACGATGATGATGGTAATGTTATTACTGACCCTGATAAAGCTGGAACAGGTACAAGAGGCTTGAATGCTATGACACGTAGACAAAATGCCCGTGGCGCTTTGGCATCTGCTGCTAATCGAATTTCAAGAGGTAGATATGGTGCTAATAATGATGCAAACAAAGAAGCTATTAGATTGCGTGAAGAAAATAGAACTCGCCGTGAAAATGCAGCAGAGCACTTACGCGCTGGTGGAAAAGTTTATGGTAAAAATGGCGAGGATATGAACCTTGAATTAAAAGAAGGTTGGAAAAACTCAGCATTCAAGGAAGCAATAGGTAATGCTTGGGAAGCAACTGGTCTTGATAAGAAAGTTGAAGAAGGTGCTAAGAAATTTGGGAAAGGTGTACCTTTTGCTGAAGGTATAACAAAGCATTACAAAAAGAAAGCAGACGATAAAGCTGCAAAAGAAGCTAAAGAAGCCTTTTTGCAACAAGAAAAATTTAGGCAAGAATTGTATGGAAGTGCTGGCGGCGCTGGTGGCGCTGGTACAGGCGGTGCAGGTACAGGTAGTGGCGGTTCTCCAAATGGTGGCGAAGATGTCGACCTCTCACAAGGCGCTGGCGAAAATACTGGCGGTACAATCGCTGATAACGAAAGAATCTTCAACCAAAACTATGGTGGTGGCGATGGCACACCTGCAAACGTAAATGTAACGAATACTCCTACGGTTACAATTAAACAAGAAGATGCAGAAGAAAGTCCACCAGTAAATGTTACTTGGGACGATACAAAAGAAGTCAACGAAATGGACGATTGGATGAAGAATGTATCAATGAATGCTGACGAGATTAACGCAGAAAACTTCAAGCAATTAGGTACAGACGACTTAACTGAAATGGGTAAATACAAACTTCAAATGGATTATGGCAATGACCCATCAAAGATAGAACAAATGGTAAGTCAAGACCCGCATTACTTAAAGATTAATGCTGACAAAGTTGACCAAGACGTATTGAAGGAAGACACTGATGCAGACGAACAAAGAATGCGTACTCAAGCTATGAATATTCAGTCTGAACAAGCAGAAATGAAAACAGCAGAAGGCGATAAACTTAAGATTGATGACGAGGGTATTAAGAATGCTTTGGCTGCAATTAAAGGTGCTATCAATATTACCGCAAACAATATTGAAAATAAACTTGAAAATATTCAAGCAAATACTCGAGCAACAACTCAGAGAATTGATACTCAAACAACCAAGTTGGAAGGTATTGCAAAGGATATTAAACAAGTTAGCGAGAATACAGGAAAGAGAGACAGTGCTAAAAAACGCGGTAAATAATCTTAATCTATCAGTATTAACTGTATTTCAAAAAACACAAGCAACCCGCTTGTGTTTTTTGCTATCCTTATCACTTGCCGCTTAAAAAACGTTACACAATATACGACAGCTCAAAGAATTTCAACCGCTTAAATACTTGTTTTTTGTTATTTTTATCAATTTTCCGCAAATTTTGACCGATTTTGCGAAAAATGTAATCAATCGTTTTGATTTTGTGGGTATTTATTATATAATTATACGAAAACTATAAAAAAGTGTTTTGTTTTTAGGTGGTGCTGTTTTATGAAATATATTCCGCGTAGAACAAAGGTTAAAATGGAGTTCGCGAAGGGTATCACAATAGGTGATATCATTTTCGTTGCAATCGGTGTTGCAGTACTCTTGCTCTTGATTTTTAGTCAGGGTATAGATACAAATATGAAGATTTATTTAAGTGTT
Source organism: uncultured Clostridia bacterium (assembly GCA_944383315.1). GTDB lineage: Bacteria > Bacillota > Clostridia > Christensenellales > UBA1242 > UBA7867. Next base: position 16,102 of record CALWPB010000010.1, read on the forward strand.
GCATGGGTGGCAATTATCTTTTCTCTATTTTTGCCAATAGCAGACGGTAAAAGACTGTTTACAACATTAGGTATTTTGTTTAAGTTTTTGGCATATAAGAAAAAATATTCCAAACGTCCTATGCGTAAGCACGTAGATATTAAAGAATTAATTCCTTATACAAATATTGCTAATGATATGATTGATTTTAAGGAATATTATGCTGCGGTTATTGAAATACGTCCTATTGAATTTGGATTGCTTAATGAAGAAAAGCAAGAGGGTGTAATTCGTACAGTTGCGGATGCACTTAGATTGGTAAGTCCTACACAAAATGTGAGTATTGTTAAGACTTCAAAACCTATGGTTATGGACGGGTATATTTACAATGAAGACCGTAAATATGATGCTGTGCTTGAACTCGCAAATGATGGCGAAATGACAAAGGAAGAAGTTGATGCGCGTAGTCAAATATTCGAAGCACGTATGCAACACTTGCGTGATTTGAGTAATATGGAACGTACCTATATGGACCACTTCTATATTGTTATTTATGATAAGGATAGAGAAGGGCTAACAACAACCTGTGAAGGTATGATAAAAGCGCTTTCTTCTGGTATTGTGCCGCTTATGTCTTGGCGACTTAAAAACAATGACTTGGCTGTTTTCTTAAAATCAAACTATGGTGAAGACTTTAACGAATCTGAACTCGGCTTGTATTCAATGAATCAGTATGCGGATTGGACTATTCCTGACGAAATTGTTTTTAAAACCAACAAGACGGTAATTGACGGCAAAAATTATAGTAACTTCTCAATTATAGATTATCCAATCTCTGTGCCAAATGCGTGGGCTTGGCCATTCTTCCACTTGGGAAGTACAAAGGTTGTTGTAAACCTTTCACCAATTCAAAAAGATAAGGCAGAACGTACTATTGACCGTTCTATTGTAGAACTTGACGGGCGTATGCGTTCGACTTTTAAATCAAGTAAACAAATTGATTTACAAGCACAGCACGATACTTTAACCGACTTGCTTAGCGACTTAAAAATTGGTAATGAAGACCTTTTTGACGTGCATATTCACATTATGTGTGCCGAAGCGGTTAAAAAAGAAGTGCGCGCTATTCTCAAACAAAATGGTTTTAAATATAGTGAAATGTTTGGTAGGCAAGTAGAAGCATTTGTCGGTACAAACATAAGTAAGATTGATAAGGATGTAGAGTCTAGTCGTAATATCCACACCACTTCTATTGCTGCAATGTTCCCGTTTATTTCAAACACTTTGCAGGATAGCAAAGGCTTTTATGTAGGTTATAATTCATATCCTGTGTTTATTGATTTCTTTGTAAATATGGATAAAGATAATCCATTGCACGATGAACGTGTAAATGCAAATATGATAGTTATCGGTAAATCTGGTAGTGGTAAATCGTACGCAACTAAGACAATGCTGGCAAACCTTGCCGCAGATAATACGCGTATATTTATTCTTGACCCTGAAAAAGAATATACCGACCTTACACGAAATTTGGGCGGTAAATATATAGACGTCGGTAGTTCAGTACACGGTATCTTAAATCCTTTCCATATTATGACAAACCTTTCGGATGATGACGAGATTTTGCCCGAACTTACTGGGGAAGAAACAGAGGAAGAACTCGCAGCCTACGAGAAGAAAAAAGAGGCTTTGAGCAAAAAATCAAGCGATAGTTACAATATGCATTTGCAATTTTTGGAAGAATATTTTCGTATCATTTTTGAAGGTATGAGTGGTGATGCGTTTGAAATTCTTAACTCATTAGTAGTTGAAATTTATCGTAATAAGAATATTGATAACTTCACCGATTTGTCTACACTAAAACCCGAAGATTATCCTATTTTTGACGACCTTTACAATCTTATTAACAAAAAAATCGAGTCGGAAACCGATGAGTATATTCGTAGGAACTTGCAAATTCTACAAGTTTATGTGCAGAAGTTTGCTACTGGTGGACGTAACTCAAAACTTTGGAATGGTCCTACAAGTATTGAAACAGATGAAAACCTTGTATGTTTTAACTTCCAGTCATTGCTTAGTAACCGTAATATGTCTGTTGCGAGTGCGCAGATGTTGTTAGTATTCAAGTATCTCGATAACGAGATTTTGAAAAATAAAGACTTTAATGACAAATATAAGACAAACCGTAAGATTATTGTTACGGTTGATGAGGCGCACTTGTTCATCAACCCTAAATACCCAGTTGCACTTGAATTTATGGCGCAAATGGCAAAGCGTATCCGTAAGTATAATGGTATGCAGATAGTTATTACTCAGAACATAAAAGACTTTGTAGGTAGTAAAGATATTGAACGTCAAGCAAGTGCAGTTATCAATGCAAGTCAATATTCAATGATTTTCTCACTTTCACCAAACGATATTACAGACCTTGTAAACTTGTACCGTAATGCAGGTGAAATTAACGAGGACGAACAAGATACCATAGTTACCGCTGGACGTGGTCAATGTTTCTTCATTGCAAGTCCGTACAGTCGTACTACATTTATGATTGAAGCAAACCCTGCAATCAAGAAAATTGCAAAATTATAAAAAACGCAAGCAGTTTTTATGCTCGCGTTTTTGTGCTAATCTCTCACCGAAAAATTTATAAAAGCATATTGATTTTTATATATTTCTGTGGTATAATATCAACAGATAAATGAGAGAGGTAAGATATGAAAATAGAGAAAAGTGAGATTAAAGAAGGTTTGAAGCGTGCTTATGCTAGGATTTCTAGAGATAGTACGTCTACTTATGTTCCTTCATCTAGTGGTGCTGATTTGGCATCAGTAAACGCAAATAATTTAAAAGATAGTTTAAAAAATAAGCGTTATTGGTTCTCTCGTCACAAAAAGATTGTGAATAGGGGTATTTTTGACCACTGGCCAATGGGTAGAGGTCGTTATACTGAAAATTTGACAGGTGTCATCGGTACAGATTTTTATGGAAACAACTTTCAAAATGCAAAGTTTGCTGAAGATTTTGATTCGTTTATTAACGAAGATGTCAAAACTTTTGCAAATAATTCAAATCCCGAAATGCGCGAAGCCTATTCGTTGTTGAACAACGGTTTTAATTCAAGAGCAGTTTTGGGTAAACTTCGTGATGCAGAACTTAACGAAAGTGCTACAAAGAACAGAATTGAAACATATGTGGGGTCTCGTGTAGCCGCTCCTGATACAGACAACTGGGCAATTCTTGGACTTAACGAGCCTGTTATTACTCCTAAGGAATATGCTAATCTTTTGAAAGCAGAAATGATTGTGTCCAACCCAATTATTGAGCAAGATGCTCTTGAAAATGGTGCTGACCGTACTTTTGCATACAGTGAAACAGCGGGCAATTCTTATGAGCCGCCAGTAATTATGGGCGACAAGACACTTAACAAATATCCACATATGGCTGAAATTGAGAACTTTGGAGAAGTATTAGGACAAATTTCACAACACGCAAAAGTGCGTTTTATTGGTTCTGATGCGGTAGAAAAGGGACAAGTAGAGTTTATAAAACGTAGATTTTATGGGCCATTGCGTACAATTAAAAATTTTGTAAAGAAGTCAGGCAATGCTCAATCTTCTGGGCTTCCAAGTTCGTATACTCTAAAAGTTTCTAACCAAAATACACAAGGTGAACAGCTTTATATGATAATGAAGTCAATGGCAGAGTTATCTGTTCGTCCTTTTGTGGAAGAAACAAGCCGTATTTGCGGTACCGCAGAAAATTTGCCAAGTCGTGAAACATTTGAAGAGAACCGTAAGTACATCGAACGTGCAAGTGCCTGCCTTGTCGCAAGCGATATGTGTAAAATGTTTAACTTATCTACTGATGATGCTAGAGTTATGAGCGATTATTTCAAGATTGAAGCGGCACAAAACTTAGGTCAAATTACAGAAACTAATAGTACTACAATTATGCCATTGATTGCAGACTATTATGCTGAAAGTATCAACAGTTTTGCTCAAGACTTTGGAATTAGCATCGAAAATATGGCAAAATATGACGAAATAGATGCAACAAGTGCTCGCAATCTTGGTTCAGTACTCTATGCTCGCCACACTCCTCAAACTACTAATACTCTCGGTGAGTCCAATTATAATGCAACACGTACAAACAACAACAGTACAGAAAATGATAGATTGTTTGAGTATTTGAGACGTCAAGCTATGCACAAGAAAGAAGAGGAAGCGGCTAGAGAGCGTGCTAGAGAAGAAACTATTAGAAAATTAAGAGAAGCAGCGGCCGCTGCTGAAGCTGTTAAAAAAGCAGCAGAAGAAGAAGCACGTAGAAAAGAAGAAGAAGGTAGAGAATCTACAGGCGGACGTTATGCCCCAAAGAAATATGGCGAAGATGAGACATATTATACTAAATCAAAAGATGGGACTATAAAGCGATATTTTATAAACGAAATAGAGTGTAGCGAAGAAGATTATGACAAGTTTGATGACTTATCGCAGTTGATTTTTAATCCAGATTATCGTTTCTTTGCACCTAAAACAGCAACAGAAAGAGTACGCGATGTAAAAGTTGCTAGCGCAGAAGGAATTCATACCTATTATTATGTTGATGGAATACCTGCTACCGAAGCCGCTGCTTTGTCAATAAAGAGTGGGGCAGAAGATGTGGTAAAATTTAATGGTGTTTGTACCACAACTGCGGAATTAGATTGGTATAGAAATTACACCAAAAATGAGATTTCATTAACAGCAGCAACTTCAACATCAGATAGAACTCGCGAAGATTCATCTACACCTAGTGAGGAAGAAACTTCTCGCACAGAAGAAAGAATGGAAGATGAGTTGGATGATTTCTTATATGGTATGGCTCGCGGTATAGAAGCTGAAAGCGGAGATGTTTATAAAGACGAAGTAAGACGCGGTGAAGAATTCCGTAAATTGGTAGGCGGGGCCGAACATGTAGATGAAGAAAAAATTAAAAAGTACATTAAAAAACGTTACAAAATGCGAGACGAAAGTGAAGCACGTGACTTTATGAAGTTAGTCGGTGGTGCTGAAACTAATAATACAGGCTTTAAAAAATATAACGAGAAAAAGAATGATAGAGATGCCCGCAATACTTTAAATAATATGGCTCGTGGTATTGATACTAACGGAGTCATTGAAAGTCAACGTTCTGTTCGAGTAAACAAAAAGAAATTGTTTGATAAATATCTTGACCAGGCTTCAAATCAACGCGAAATTGAAAATATCCTTAAAAATATGGCGCTTGGCTTAGATGGTGACGAAACAACGAGTGATGAAATCTTAGAACCGATTTACGACTTTGACAAAGATTACTATGAGAAAGAAGGCGCTCCTGCTATTATGGGATATTACTTTGATGACGATAGAGCAACTTCATCAACTAAGACTCCCAAAGAAGAAAAGAAAGCCCACACAGGTACTACAAAACAAGCTTCTCTAGACGATTTTGGTACTGAAGAAGAAAAAGCGGACGAGTTTGATACTGAAACAAAGGGATCTATGCGCGTTAGTATTGATGTACCCGAAGGTACAGACCTTAGCGACACAGAAGTAAAATTTAGTAAAAAGAAAAAAGAATACTATGGTCCAAAACGTATGGGTGAATTCCCTGAAAAAATAGTTGATGACAAAGTAAAATGTACTTCAAAAGGTGTTGAGAAAAGAGCGGTTGGCTTAGTTGCTGATATTGTACGCGACCACTTTGCAGATAAATACAAAAAGAGTGTAAAATATCTTGTAGATGCTCGTAAACACGAGGAATCTAGTCGCGAATATCAAGACAATTTCAACAAATCAATCGAAAATGGTGTAGAAAGTAATATTGCTGCTGTAATTAGTGATTTGCTTGAAAATCCTGTTGATGTAAAAGTAAAACATCCAGAATTACTTGATGAGTCAACTTATGAAGTTAACAAAGAAATTTGTAATGATTTAATGAAAGTTGCAAATAGTTTGGTTGATAAGGCACTTAAATTCCGTGAAGATAACTATTCTGTAACAGGTCCAAAGACAACTGCAGTAACTTTTGACGAGTATATCAAGTCTTTGGGTGGTAAGGAAAGAGTAAAGGCTGCTTTGGATGAAAAGTATATTACACCAATACTTAATAATGGTTATTTCCGTATTCAAGGCATTACAAATAGTAAACCAGTTGAAAAAAGTTACGAATAATAGGAGTAAAGAAAATGGAAGAAAAATTAACACCAAACAATCCAAAAGTAATTGAGATGAGTTACAATGTTTTTGAAAAGATTTTAACATCAATAGATTACAAGACAAAAGATGAGTTGCTAAAACTTGCAAATGTTATGCTTGAAAAGGTTCAAGACCCTAAGTATCCAGAAATTTTGCGTATGGCTTATGCAGATGCAAAGCGCAAGATTGAACTTTTGAGTCTTGACCAACTCAACGAAATTAAACAAATAATTGTTTCAGATTAATTTTTAGAGTTAGAGAAGCCCGCCTTAAATCAAGGCTGGCTTTTTTGTTTTACATAATTCGGCAAAATATTTAATACCTTACGAAATTGTTTGATTTTAATCTTATTTTTGGTTATAATAATTAAAAATGGGGGACTTTATGACAAAATCTCTACTTTACGTTAGTTTTTGTACCGTTTTAGTGCTTGTTTTTGCAACCTGTGGTTTTGTAGCAGGTGGTATCACTTTTGGTGTCGAAAGTGATAATTCGGGGGATACAGCGACAGACGACACAACAACTTATGCAATTTCGTACAAGGAAATGAGACAAAACAGTTCAGGCGAATGGGTCAGCACGGATTTGCCTGCGGAAGAAATCGCAGGTTTTCCAGCGAGTTATACAACAGCCGATTTGCCTTTATATATTGACGGAATCAGCCGCGTAGGATATGAGTTCGCTGGCTGGTACTTTGATAATATAAATTATCTTGATTATGATGAAGACTTAGGAAAATATGTTATACCAGAAAATTCAACAGGTGATTTGACAGTTTATGCTGATTTTAGTCCTATTGAATATACTATTAATTTTGAGAACCTTCCTGAAGGCGCGATAATTGACGACCAGTATAGAACTTATACAATAGAAGATAATGTAGACTTTTCTCAAATCATACCTGAAATTTACGGTTATGAATTTCTAGGTTGGTACAGAGATAGCGATTTGACAGTCCCTGCTTCCAACATAACAGCAGGAACTATAGGCAATGTTACCGTATACGCAAGTTACAGAGAAATAGTTGTTACCATCCATTTTAGCGAGCAGTTTGATGATATTACAGTCGCTTTTGAATCTATGGCTTATGGTACAAGTGGTGTACTTAATGATATAGTGCCCACAAGAGAAGGTTATACTTTTGGTGGTTGGTATACGAGCGAAGATTTTTCAACACGTAGTTATATTGACCCAAATCGTCCTTATTATTTTACCAAAGATGTTACATTGTATGCTAAATGGGATGCAAAGGCAAATCCTGCTATAATTTGGGTTAGTGTTGCATTTGCTGCACTTGCAGTAATTGGCTTTGTACTATGGTGGATATTATTTAGACCTAGGTACAAGGAATAGAATGATATTTAGCGCGCGTTGCAATACCGCCGCGAATATGCTTTTCATTAAAGTTGAGTTGTGCTTGCACACTCACTTTTTTGTATAGACTAGGGCTGAGTTTTGGGAGCATTATGTGCAAATAGTTGTGAATCGTACTTTTGCTTTTTCCAAAGTGCTTGGCACATTCTCGTACAGTAGTTTGATTTTCAAGATAATATTTTGCAACTTCAATTATATCCATATAAACCTCAAATAAATCTATGTTAATTTAAAGTACAATATGTAAAAATTTGCGGTTACGTGTGATATTTTAGATAAAAATCGTTTTAATCTTGTATTTTTTGAATTTTTTTGATAAAATGGAAATTAATTTGGAGAAGTAAAAATGCAGAGAATACAAGGAAAAGTACGTAAAGCACTTGAACAATACAAAATGATTGAAAACGGCGATAAAATTGCTGTTGGTTTGAGCGGGGGAAAGGACAGTCTAACACTGCTCAAAGCAATGGCTGCTTTAAAGCGCTATTATGATAAACAATTTGATTTAGTGGCTATTACTGTTGATATGCACAACGGCGAGTCCGATTTTAGCAAGATTACAGAGTTTTGTAATTCGCTAGGAGTCGAACACGTAATTGTGCCATCACAAATTTATGATATTTTGTTTGAAATTCGAAAAGAAAAAAATCCTTGCAGCCTATGTGCAAGGTTAAGACGTGCTATCTTAGCCGAAACAGCCAAAAGTTTGGGCTGTAACAAGGTGGCATTAGGACATCACGCAAATGATTTGGTTGAAACTTTTTTCTTATCACTTTTTTATGAAAGCAGATTATCTACTTTCTTGCCCGTAACACATCTTGATAGAACGGATATTATAGTTATACGGCCTATGATTCTTGTTTGGGAGAAAGAAGTAGTATCAAATGCTCGCGATTTGCCAGTATTTCATAACGATTGCCCAGCGGATAAAAACACTCAACGTGAATATATTAAGGGATTGCTGCAAAGTATTGCACCCAATATTCACCAAGTACACGAGCATATTTTGAGCGCACTCACACACCCCGAGCGTAATCATTTGTTTAAATTTGAATATTAGGCTTCTCAGCCTTAATTTAAAATTGTGCGAAGATACACACTTGATAAAAATATTACGTAAAAATTTACGTTGTCTATAACTATTGCCCTGTGCGGGCTCCGCACTTTAGTATCTGCAATAAGGGCTACCAAGTTTTTGTTCGGGAATTTCGGTAACTTTATCTTTCGTATGTGAAATATTTGAATAGTTTTCAAAATTAAATAAATCAAATTTTTCAATGTCATTTGCACTTACTGTTTTTAAAATTTCGCGCATATTGTGAACTTGTGCAATTTTTATTACCTTCTCAATCATACAGTTTTGATTGGCAAGTATCATTTCTTTTGAAATGCCATACATTTTCATAAATTCTTCTAGGCACTTCGTAAAGCCTGCGTTTTTAAGTCTGCTAATATGATAAGGGTGAGAAACCTCACGTTTATCTCTATCTTCGGCAGTAAATCTAGGGCGATGAATGTGGGGGAAAGGCACAACTTGAAATCTGTTATCTGGCTTTAAGTGTGAGGGGTTTACTGCGGTCGAAGATTTTAAATAAGGATTTGTTACTTTATGTGAACACTTTTCATCGTTGTTATCCAAACGGCTAATAAAGTAAAAACCATCTTCATATCCGCCGACTATAGCGTATAAATTAAACGAAAAATGTTCGGGGTTGCCAATTTCTCGACATACACTAAATCGGTAAATAACAGGCAAATCACCTTTGTTGCCTGTGTATAGGGTAGGTGCAACTGCAAAATAATGTGTTTTATCGTAGAGTAAACCATTATTTTCAAAAGTAAAATGAAATGTATCAAATATGTACTTTGGAGCAGAAGTCATAATAGCATAGTTTTTGGGTGAACAATAAATGTTGTATTTCTGCATCCTTGCTTTTTCTGTTAGTGGTAAATTTGATACCATTAGATTGCGCTTTAATTCAATGGAATCAATATTAAAGGCTTTTAACGGGCTTTCTTTTTTTGCTGCTGCAAGTTTGGGCGGATAAATGCTGTATAGCCGCTCGCGTGGGAAATTATCTTGTCTATAGGTGGCGTTTTGGTCGTATGACAATTTGTTTGTTCTGTATTTGCTCGTTAAAGAGTCTGTTTGCGATTGAGACATATAGCCTCCCGAATTACTTTTTCTTATTATATCACAAAATACGACATTAGTCAACCCTGTATATTTTTGAAAAAACTTGGATAATAAGTTCTATATAAAAAAATGACCAAGAAGGTCATATATTAGTTATAAATTCAATCCTTGAAGAATTTCATTTTCATCTTTGTCAATATTGGCAATTCCAACATCCATATTTTCAGGCTTTCCATTGAAATTACTTCCACCAGTTACTATTAATTTGTTTTTGTGGCAGTAATCAAGTAAGAATTTTATATCTTCTTTGCTGTGTGTTGGGTGGTAAACTTCAATACCATCAACACCATACTTTTTAGAGATTTCAAGCAAGAATTTTATATTATCCTTGTTCTTGCTTTTGCAAGGTTGGGCTAATACGGTAAAACCACCAGTGGAATGAATAAAATCAACCACCTTTTTTACAGTAGGGAATACTTCATTCATATTTACATAAAGCGGAAAATCTTTTTGTTTTGTGCTTAAATTATAAAAATCTGTTAAATTTGATATGTTATATTTGGTAAAGAATATTTCATTTTCAGGACAACTCTTCATATTTTCATATACATATTTGTGTCCAAAGTCCACTTTTCCATTAAATGGTGTTGTCGTATCTATTTTTATACCTTTTTCTTGCGCTGTTTTTAGTAAAATATCTTTTATCTTTGTTTGACGCATTTCAAGAGTACCATAAGTTTCGTAAGACCATACAAGTGTTTTGAAAGGGTCGAAATTATATGCAAGTAATTCAAACGTAAGTCCATTTTCACACACATCACATTCTATTCCGGAAATAATTTGACCACTAAATAGGGAAGAAGTGTCCGTAAGTTTATTTATAACGTGGAATAAACAAGTATCAAAGTCGGTAATAGAAATTCTATTTAGTTTTGCTTCCTGACATTTTTTCAAAACTTTTGTATAGTCCCATTCTTTTGACGCACTAGCAGAAAAATTAGTTCTAATGTGTAAATCGTTTTTCATTTTTTAACCTCACTGATTTTATAAAAATATTATACCCGATTTGTTGCTTATATGCAAGCATAATACAAAAAAAGCACCAAATGGTGCTTAATATATAGAGTGTAAGTTGCTTGTCTATCCGCGGCAGTGTACTGCCTTGCGGTAGACTCGCACCAAAGCCACTCAAAAACTTTTGCGCTATTTAGCGCAAGTATCCTTGTCCTTTTTATTGCTTACGTACAAGTACGACACAATAAACGCTCGCCTAATCGTTTACTACATTTGAGCAAAGCAAGGTTGCTTGTCTATCCGCGGCAGTGTACTGCCTTGCGGTAGACTCGCACCAAAGCCACTCACTTCCGCCTGTACGCAAACGTAACCGTTTGCTAATAGTCCTCGCTTTTTATTGCTTAAATGCAAGCATTACGCAACAAAAAAAGCGAGTCCTATTCACGCAAAATAAATTTTGCGTATAGGCTTCGCTCGTTCTCCTTTGGTGCGGTCAAGAGGACTTGAACCTCCACGGCCTTAAAAAGCCACAAGATCCTTAGTCTTGTGCGTCTGCCAATTCCGCCATAACCGCATATTCAATGTAACAAAATTATGATATCACAAAAATATAGAAAAATCAAGAGTTTTCAAAACAAAAATTAAAATCAAACAATATTTTTGCGAAAGTGTCTCTATTATATCACAAAATATCCAATAAATAAAGGTTTTTTTGCGGTATTTTTGCAAAATTTTTATAAATATTAATTTTTCTTAAATACACCTTGACAAAAGCATAAAATTTGTGTTATATTGCTAAAAAATCAAATAAGGAGATAAGAAAATGGTAGATAAAAACACCTGTATCGGCTGTGGCGCTTGTATGAGTATGTGCCCTGTTGGTGCGATTCATTTTGATGACAATGGCAAGGCGGAAATTAATCCCGAAGTTTGTATAAAATGCGGGACTTGCGAAGGTGTTTGTCCCGTTTCTGCAATAACCATAAAGAAGGACTAAGGCTTTGAATATCGAAAAAGAAAAAATGGCTAATTTACCACCTAAGGAAAAAATTGCATTATTAGAACTCACTCCGCGCAATATAAAACTTGTGCTTGCGTGGTATATCCCAAATACTTCTTTTGAAGTGTTTGATGAATTTGTAGAGCCTGTAAAGATTTATGAAGATATCAACCGCGATGGATTTATCAAGCCCACGCAAATTGCTGACGTTGTCAAGATTGTTAAAATGTATCGTAAACTTTGCGATTCGCTGAAAGTTTCAAAGGCAACAGCATATGCAACTCCTGCTTTTAGGGAAGCAAAAAATCATTATGGTTTCCTTGAAGAATTAGAGATAGCATCAGGTTTTAAAATTCGTCTAATGCAAGAGCAAGATGAGGTAGTGTCTATCTATAATGGGGTTATCAATACTCTAGATGTTCCAAAAGGTGTGATTGTTTATATTGAAGATGAGTATACACAAATAATTCATTATTCCCGTAAAACAATAATCAACAATGTAACAATACAATTCGGTGCAGCAAGTCTTGCTGAACTCTTTTTAGAATCAGCAGGTACTCCAGAAAAACAAATGGAAGAAATGACTGCATTCTTTAAGAAACACGTAATCAATGAAACTCCGTGGATGTGTGATGTAAACCTTGAAGAGTTTAAATTTGTGGGTGTTGGCGATGTGTTCGACAGTATTGGCAAAATCAGCAGAAAAGGCAGAAAATATCCGCTTGATATGGCGCATGCTTATGAATTTAACTACACAGACTTCCAAAATGTTTACAATGCTATCAAAGGTCTTGACCTAGATAAACGCACTCGTATTCGTGGCATTTCAGCAAAGTCTGCTGGTACAGTCGCAAGTGGTCTTGCAATAGTTAGAGCACTTTTTGAATCATTCCGTATCCCAAAGTTTATTGTTTCTTCGTCAAGCACTTCAACAGGAGTATTGTTTAATCAGTGTGTTCCGCTCACTATGGAAAAGCCTATTGTGGATGTAGTTATGTATAGTTTGCAAAGCAATTTGTGCTATTATCCTGTAACTGCGACTAATTCGTTACACGTTTATTTCTTGTCTACTATTTTATTTAGACAACTTCGCGTTATGCATAAACTCGGTAGGCAATACTTACGCGCATTAAAAATTGCAAGTTTCCTATATGATAGCGGTTCTAGAATTCGTTACCATTCAAGTAGGAAGGATGCTCTTGAAGTTATTCTCAACTCAAATTTGCTTGGAATAACACACAACGACCTTGTGCTTGCAGCATTTATTGCTTCTTCACAAAATAGTGATGAATTTAGCCTAAGCGAATGGGTAAAATATAAAGATATAGTATCCGAAGCAGACCTTGCCGCAGTGAAAAAATTAGCAGTTATACTAAAAATTGCAGTAGCCCTTGACTGCACTCAACAAGGACTTGTTACTGACGTAGTTTGCGATGTCTTGGGAGATTCTGTAATTATGAAAACAGTGGCAAATGGTCAGGATATATCATTTGAATTGAAATGCGCAAAGGAAGCATTGCCAGATTTCAAAAAAGTATTTGGTAAAAATCTTGAACTTTTATAAAATAGTATCGTACGATACTATTTTTTAATTGCTAAAATGCAGGTTGTATGCTAAAATAATAGAAAAAACAAGGTTTTATTATGGCAAAAATACGTTTGTTTATTGATATGGGTTCATCCAAAACTGTCATTTATCGCGATGGAATGGGAGTAGTTTTAAGCGAACCTACAAGGATTTCTGTAAGAAAAGATGACGGCATCGCCGAAGTTGTAGATTACGGACAAAAAGCGGTCAAAAATAGGGAAGATATTTTTATCGTGTCGCCAGTTATGGAAGGAATTATCACAGATGAAAACAACTGCATTGCAATGATTAAAGAGTATGTCCGCCGTGTAACTACCGATGCACCAAATGCCCGTATAGAAGCCTTTATAAGTATCCCTTGTGGTGCAAGCGCACAGGACAAACAAAAATTTTACAATGTGGCATATTCTTCAAATATCAGTAAACTTTGGCTTGTGCCTGCACCTATTGCAGCACTTTTGGGGTGTGGGATAAGTTTTGATGATTTTGAATACTGTGTGCTTGCTGATATTGGTTCTGGATGTACTGATATTGCAGTGCTGGGGCAAAATGGCATTGTCGAAGGCTTTACCATTAACATTGGCTCAATAAATATTGATTTAGCGATTGTGTCGCATATTCAGGCAAAATATGGTATCAAAATTACGCTTGCTAGCGCACTTTCATTGAAAGAACAAATAGGCAGCCTAATCCCTAGCGGCTCAAAAACCTTGTCTGTTAGTGGAACGGAAACACGTTCAGGGAACAAGAAAACTATTAACGCAACGGGGTTTGATATACTAGACGGCTTGCGCGAATATTATCAAGTAATAGCCGATTCCGTATCTAGTTTACTTGCAGCAAGTGAAGCCGAAGTGTGCGCAAAAGCGAAAGCGCAAGGCGTGATTTTTTGCGGGAATGGTAGCAAAATCGAAGGTTTAAAGGAATATATGGAAACACGACTCAATATGCCCGTATTTATCGCAAACGGTGCACGCACTGTATACGGAATGCAGAAATTGTCGCAAGACAAAAATTTAATTAAAAAATTGTTGTAAAAGTCAAAAACTGTACTTGTTATGTCGAAAGAAACCAATCATTCTGGTTTCTTTTCTTTTTTTGATTAAAGTTTGCTATTATTAAGACAAGGAGAAAAGTATGGCAAGAAAAATAGTTTTGACGAGTGGAAAGGGTGGAGTAGGCAAAACAACTTGTTGCGCTCTGCTAGGGCTTGGACTTGCTAGGCTCGGCGCTCGTGTTGTAATGATGGACGTTGATATTGGGCTAAATAATCTCGATGTCGTAGCAGGGCTTGATACAAGAGTAATGTATGATATAGTTGACGTTGCAGAAGGGAAATGCCGCATACGTCAAGCACTTGTTTCGCATCCGCAAGCCCCACTCTTGTACATAATGCCAAGCAGCCACAGCCTAAATGTAGGTAAGGTTAGTGTCGAAGATATGCGCCGTATTACTGATGAACTAAGCCGTTCCTTCGATTATATTTTGATAGATTGTCCCGCAGGGATAGGCAAAGAATTTTATAGAGCAATTTATATGGCTAGCGAAGCAATTTTAATTACAACACCTAATATAACCGCTATTCGCGATGCAAATAAAGTCGCAAGCCTCGTGATTGGCTGCGGTATCAGTGATATTAGTTTAATAGTAAATCGCGTACGAACTGATATGATTGCAAAACGTTTGATGATAAAGCCGCAGGATATAGCAGCAAGCCTAGATATAAAATTGTTAGGTGTTGTACCAGAAGCGGACTCCATAGCTGCCGCGGCTTGCCAAACGGGTAGCGTGCTAGGGGCAAAAGATAATGTAAATTTGTTTTTAGATATCGCAAGGTCTATACATTTAGGTGCGGCGGAACAGCGAATAAAGCGCGGTTTTCGTAATTTAAAGATAAATAAAGGGGGAATCATATGAACAATGAACCAAGGGGCTTAACGAAACTAAAACAAGTCCTTATAAATGACAAACATTTTAATCCAGAAAGGTTAAATGATGTGGTGTCAAGCGATATTTTCAAACTTTTGCAAAATTATATGGAAATAGATAATAGCGATATGATGTCGCGTATTGATTTGGACGAACAAGGGAATTACGTATTGCGCTGCAAGGTAAAATGCAAAAGGCTGAAAATAATGGGACTTTTGTCGTAAGGGGGTATGTATGAACTTAAACTGGTTGTACAAAGCAATAATTACGGTTATTGCTACGGTTATTGTGCTGCTCGTTATAGATACAATAGGACTTGTAAACCCAATTAGCGAAACGATAAACGAAATAGACGGCATCTTCTATGTTAGCCTTAACCAAGGGGGCGGAGTATGAGAAAAATTAAATTTTCTATTCATCCGCTGTTTATCGTGTTTGTTGCAGCACTTATTTATCTAGGTTACTTTTATGTTTTGCTCGCTTATTTAATTACTATTATTCTTCACGAACTAGCCCACGCATTTGTCGCAAATAAACTAGGTTATAGGCTTAACCATATTACTATGATGCCACACGGTGCAGCACTTTCAGGGCAGAATAACTTTTATAGCGCTAAGGATGAAATTTTAGTTGCCGTGGCAGGTCCTGCTCTCAATTTAGTGCTGGCTATTTTAGGTTGCGCACTCTGGTGGATATGGCCTGATACTTATTTTTATACACAACAGTTTGTATACGCAAATATAATTACAGCGGTAATTAATTGCTTGCCAATTTTCCCGCTTGATGGCGGGCGTATACTTCTTGCAATTCTTAGCCGCAATGGTAATCGCGCGGCAGCAATTAAAAAAATAAAGATAACTGGTATAATCTTTTCGTGTGCAATACTTGTAGGCTTTGTAATTACTGTATTTTTTGTGCCTAATTATACAATGCTTGTGTTTGGTTCATTCTTGTTTGTTACTTCAATTTTAGAAGACAAATCAGCATACTATTACCATATGAATTTGTTTGAGAGCAAGTCAGGGCATTTATCAAAGGGGCTAAAAATTCGAGAAATAGCAGTGCCCGAGAATATGCAACTTTATAAATTGTTATCTGTTGTAACACCAGATAGTTTAACCGATTTTAATGTCATAGATAAAGATTATAAGATAATAGGTAAAATCAGTGAAAATCAGTTGCACAAACTTATACAACTTTATCCCGCAAACACTCGTTTAAGCCTAATCATTAATAATTAAGTGTGTAGCCGCACAGGCAATAGGGATAGTTTACGTTGATTTTTGCAAATCTTTTTTATCCATTTTTACTATTTCCCAAATTTACAAATTTCTTGAAATAGGGTATTGATATTTAATTGTTTTTGTGCTATAATATAACCGAAAAGTAAAAGAAGATTTAACTTTTAGGGGGTATTTATGGCTATTTTCAGGAGGAAAAAAGAAGAACGAGAAGCCTTACTCGATAGATTAGCTGCAATGTCTGATGAAGAATTGGATGAATTTGAAAAAGAAGACTATGCAAAGAAAGAAAAGCGCGCAGGCCTTGCAGCTAAAATTGGGCTAGGTATTATCGGTGTATTTGCTTTATTAATCGCTGGTACCGCTATTGCTTGGGGACCTGCTTTGTTTGCTATTGGCTTTATCGGTTCTGTTGGTATTTTAGGTGGTCTTGCAACGACTGTTGGTAGTTGGATTGCACGTAGAAATTTTAGAACTTATAGAAAAATGCAAGAATTACTCGTTCAGGCTCGTGATGGTAAGACCAGCAAAGGTCGTACTTTAAGTACTGAAAAACAAACATCAGCAAGCCACAAACTTGCAAAGTCAAGAGAAAGATTAGTAAAGAAGGGCTACATATCAAAGCGCGTTGCTGAAAAGTACTCTGCTTTGGACGGCGATGTTGCTGATGCTGCAAGAAGAGGTCGCCCTTCAAGAGCGGGTAGAGAAGCCTTTTCAGCAATGGCAAAAGCAAATAGAGAATATGTTTTGTCAGATATTGATACAAGACGAAATGACTTTGTAACCAAAGATTTAGCAAACTTTGATGTAGACGACAGCATTAAAAGTAAAGTTGAATTGAGAATGCACAAGTTTGATAAAGATGGTAATGTAGAGTATAATGCTGACGGTAAACCAATATTTGAAACTGTTGCAGAATATAACTGTAACTCGGACGTAGACTTGCTTGGTACTTGTTTGAGTATCAACGAGGGATTGGACAACGACACTGTTTTCCCTGTTATTATAAAAGTTTCAGGTAGCACAGGGCAAACCATTGTTTTGAAAGATAAAGCAGATTGGGAAAAGCACAGTCAAGAATTTAGTGACAAAGCAGTTCCTTATCTTAAAGAACGTTATCACGAACCTGAGGAAACTCACGAACACGAAGAAGAACACAGACCGCCAGAAGAAGAGCATACAATGTAATTTAATAAATCAAAAGAGATAGGCAAATTTTGTTTATCTCTTTTTTATGCTTGCCAATATAATAATATTGTAGTATAATTTATCAAAATAAAAGGAGCGGCTAATGGACCCTATTGCTTTTACTATTTTTGGGCTTGACGTATATTGGTACGGGATAATTATTGCGTGCGGCTTGATATTGGCGCTAGTTTTGGCATACTTTATCGCTCCTATGCGCGATTTTAAGCGCGAAGACCCGCTAGAAATGATTTTATGGCTTTTCCCTCCTGCAATTATAGGCGCAAGATTGTATTTCCTTATTTTCAATGGTGGACCGTGGGGCTGGGATGCCTTTAAAATATGGGATGGCGGTATTGCTGTATATGGTGCAATAATAGGCGGAGCAGTCGGGGCTGTGTTATATTGCATTTTTAGAAAGAAAAATTTTTTCAAAGTCGCTGATATAGCCGTTCCTTGCGTAATTTTAGGACAAGGTATAGGTAGAATTGGTTGCTACTTTTCAGGGTGCTGTTATGGTGAAGTAGTAGCAGACCCGAATTTACACTTTTTTCCACTTTCAATATTTATACACGGGGACTGGCACTATGCTACAATGTTTTGGGAGTGTTTTGCAGACTTGATAATTTGTGCGGTGTTAGTAATTATTCTCAAAAAAGTTAAAATAAACGGTATTGTGCTTTCTGGATATCTAATACTGTATGGTATCGCAAGGGCAGTTATCGAAGGATTTAGAGGCGAATCGCTGATGTGGGGCAGTTTGCGAGTAAGCCAAGGTTTGAGTATAATTTTGATTGCTGTCGGTGTGTGTCTTGCAACGTTCTTGATTATCAAGACTATTAGAGACAAGAGAAAGCCAAAAGAGGTGCTTATTAGTGGAAAAGTTTAAGAGAGAAAAAGACGGATACGCTACCCGCGAAGTAGACGAATTTTTGGAAAGAATGCGCAATGAGTACAATGCCAAAATTCGTAAACAAAATGAGCAGATGTTCAAAATGAATCAAGAAATGAACGATTTGCGTTATAGTATCGAAGTCTATA
>CALWPB010000011.1 GCA_944383315.1 uncultured Clostridia bacterium
GTATGGAAAATGCGGAAAAAGGACTAGAAGCATTACGTAAAACGGTTGACTCACTCGTTATTATTCCAAATGAAAAGTTGTTTAAACTCGTACCAAAGGGAACAAGTATTGTAGAAACTTTCCGTTACGCTGATGACGTGTTGCGCCAAGGTGTACAAGGTATTTCAAACCTTATTATTCAAAACTCACTTATCAACCTTGACTTTGCCGATGTGCGTACAATTATGAAAAACCGCGGACTTGCTCATATGGGTATAGGTAGGGCAAAGGGCGACCGCCGCATTTTTGAAGCGCTTTCACAAGCAGTGTCTAGTCCACTTCTTGAAACAACAATCGAAGGTGCAACAGGTATTATCTTTAATGTTAAAGGTGGTACAAGTTTGCCTATTGACCAAGTTCACGAAGCAGCAGACTTGATGCGTGAAATTGTTGACCCGAACTGTAACATTATCTTTGGTGCAAGTATAGACGAATCATTAGATGATAGTGTGGAAATTACAGTTATCGCTACGGGCTTCCAAGGCTCACCAAGTTTACTCGACAAAGACGAAAAAGACGAGAACGACGACGTTTCGCCCCAAAAATATGCTGAATTTTTGGCAAATAAGATAGAAAGCGGTAAAATGTCCGCTAACAACTTAAACGAAGACGAACAGGCTATGCTTGGTCGCACATCTGCTCAGCCAAATGATGTAAACAAGTCAAGCCGTATGACAGTTGACTTTGATGAATCTGATATTCCTGCTTTTGTTCGTAGACTCAGAGGAAAGTAATATTGCTTTTAAAGTGCTCTTGCAAAAAGAGCACTTTTTTCTTTGCTATGTATAATTTTGTTGACTTTTGTAGAAAAATTTTTATATAATCTTCTTGAAAAAGGGAGATATGATGATGACAAAAGTTAAACTTTTGACTGGTTTTTCTATTTTAGTCTTGTTGTTGTGTGGTATTGTGCTTGTCGGTTGTGGTGAGAAAACTACAACAGATGACACAACATTACTATTTGGCTGTGATTCGCAAATTACAATTCGTATGGGCACTCTTGATGCGGAAAGCGCATCAGCACCATTAATCACAAATAGTGATGATGAAATAAAACTCTCTTATAACAGCGATATAATTAATTATGATTTGGATACAGGTGTTATCACTGCACTTGAAGCGGGAAGTACTACATTGCTTGCAAAGGTAGATGATAAAATAGCAAGTGTTCAGGTCGTGGTAGAAAAGGCAATTTATTGTACTTCATTGCAAGTTTCTACTACATATTACTTAAAACTTAATGGCAACAAACAAACTGAAGTGATAATTCCTATTGCAAATACTGGTTACAATATGGGCTTTGAGTTTGAATCTCTTTCTCCTAATATAGTTACGGTTGATGCTAATGGAGTGTTGACTCCTGTTTCCGTGGGTGAAGGCGTAATTAGAGTAAAAGCAAAGAATGAGTGCTTGGGGTATGATTACGGATATATTACAGCAACCGCAAATGTAATTGTCGAAGAAAATGCAACACAGTTTGATATTCAACTGCTTGACTCAAATCGTAACCCGCTTGAACTCATACCAAGTGAACAAGGGTATGACTACTATCAATTAAATAATTACAATGTAAGTGATGATTTTTATATTCTCAAAATTACTAGCAATATTCCAATGAACAATAAATATCAAAGTCTAATCGAAACTCATTTTGACGGCAATAATGATACATCATCATTCGATTTTAATGCAGAACTGCAAAGATATAATATTTTGAGTGCAGACGGCAAAACGTGGTACCGACCATTTTACGCAGTACGTAGCGGGCTTGTATACCTGCAAATTAGCCTCGATGACTTTGGACTGAATTATTTTAATACTTTACTTTCAAACATTTTGAAAATAAATATTGTAGAGCCAGTTACAGAAATTAATATAGTATCTAGCATCGCTAATAATGATGATACTGTTTATCTTGATAATGGGATTGCTGAATTTGATATTAAAGTAGATACAGGCAATATATCAACAGAATTCTCAATAACGACCAGCGCTGATTTATCTTATTCTATTGAAGGAAATACGGCACATATCAAAGCAACAAAAGTGGGTAATTATAAAATTACATTTTTTATTCTGGATAGTTGCAATATATCGAAAGAATACAATTTTTCTGTTAGGTTAAAGAATTTAGGTTTTGCCATCAATGTGGATAAAACTGAGATTGTGATTGAAAAGGGAAGTTTTGATGTAATTTATTTTACTGGTGTAGATGATACACTCGATTCAGTATTTGTTGTTTTTATTGATGATGAAGGTAACGAAATCGCCGAACCTGATGGAATAAATTATAGTTTAATGTCTAATAATATTTATATTGAAGGACAACTTGAAGGGACTTATTACTTAAAATTAAAAAACAAGGCAGGCTTAGAGTCTCAAATTATCACTATTTTGATAAATTGATACCCAAATGTTTTGACAAAAGCCTGTCATTTTTTATATAATTTTAAATATGAGTTATACTATAAATAGAAAAATTTAGGGGGCTTAAATGACGAAGGGAGAAAAGGTTTTAAACGCACTTACGATAGTAGGTTATGTGTTCGTTGGATTGTTCGTGTTTGTGGCTATTTATTTGAGTATAGCATATGCAGCAGGATATTTTAATCCACAGAAACAACCCGTTGTGGGGCTTAAATTTACCACTTCAGAACAAATTGTAATCAGTGAAAACGGTGGGAAGGCTACACTTTGTATAGTTAGTAGTGATGCAGTTATTTCCACTGATGATGATGGAAATTTAGTTATTGATGACCCAGCGACTCCTACAGAAGTAAGATTAACTGTTCGAAACGTTTATGACGGAGCAATAGATAATTCTATTATCTCCGTGCCAAGTACAGTTATGACTGGCGACCCTTTTGAGATTACAGCACTTATTAATGAACTTGATGGCTTTGATAGCAATGTCGGTGGCGATTGTTTTATATATGCGGAAACAGCAGACGGACTGTACCGCGCTCTTCCTGTGCCTGTTTTTGTTGATGTACCTGTAAAGGAAATTGAACTTTCAGCCGTAAATCCTTTAAATAATCAACCAATAGATTTGGCAACCGCCGATTTTATTTGGGGAGACCAAATTCAGTTTATAGCAAATGTTTATCCTAAACGTGCCCTTAATCCTCATACCAATGGAACAGTTGCTGAAAATAAAAAAATAGAATTTTCATCGGGAGTTACTTCGTCAGTTGCTCCTGTGGGGGACTTGTATAGCGGCTTGTTCACAGTTGAATATCGTGGCGATTCAAACGTAATAACAAGCGATGAGGAAATTACGGAGCCCCAACTTGTTACTATTACTGCTCAAATGATGAGTACTTATGGAGCACAAGCAAATGATATAATAGCAGAATGTCAGTTGCGCCTTTTCCCTCTACAACTTCACGAAATTATTATTCAAAATCCAGACTTTTCTGACTCTGCAGACTCAATAAATCTTGACCTTATTTTTGATAATCAAACACCAGTACGTTTTTCGGCAACTGATACAGGTGATTCTAGCATAATTAATCTTGATATTTTCCTTGAACCTGTTAGATATAATGCTGACAACAATTCAAACCCGTTAAGTTATTTGTTATCCAATTTAAATATGATTGCAAAGTCATCGCTTACAGATTTCCCTGAAAATGCCTTAGATATAAATAGTGTACTTGTAAATGGTGTGCCTGTATGGACAGTTACTCCTCTTCGTACTCTAGAACCAAATGAAGAGGTTAGCATTGAGATAGGTTTTAGAAATGACCCTAATAGTACTACCTTGATTAAGAGTATAGAACGAGTTGTAGAAATAGATTATACCACACCTGAAAATTTACAATTTCTTGACGAAAACGGGGCAGTTGTAAACGAAATTACTTTGCAAATAGCAAAGGAAGGGGACGAAGTTATCCCGTGGGCTGAGGCAACACCTAACTATCAGTTGAAATATCAATACTCAAACACCACTACACCAACGTTCACCAAAGTTGTATATTTTGTAAACAATGATAATAAATATAATGAAACAGGTAGCCTAATAATTGATGTAAATGACGTGGGTGAAATACTTAAAACTAATGGACTTGATTTTGTAAGAGCATTAGGTGCAGGTACTATTCAAATTACTCCGTATGTAGTACGAACAAATAAAGATGGAGTTCCCGTTGATTGCAATTATAACCCAATCGCAGAAGGGGCTGCACTCGGTATTAGGACTATTACAAAAGGTTCTACCGAACCTATTACAGATGCAGGTTATTATGTAGCATATACTGATAATGAATATGCACCAATTACAATAAATGTTGAAGAATTACTGATTAGCCTTACAGTTTATACAGATGAAGAAATGACACAAGAATTGACTGACGATAATAATTCTTCAGTAAACCCATTACGTATAGGTACTTTGATGCTGAATGAGAAAGTTTTGTATGCTAAACCTAATTCGCCATTGGCTTTGCCTAAGGATAAACGTGAATATACACAGTGGGCTACTAAATTTGGTAACATAGTATTTAGGACAAATTATCAAGGCGAATCTGGTTCGGGGGCGCTGATTGTTCCAGGTGATATAAGCGATAGTAATGTTTCTTTCAAGGAAACAACAGGAGAAGATGGTTCATATCAAAGATACTTTACGTTTAGTGTATACACAACAAATGCTTTTGAAGTGCAAGGGATAGTGTCAATTTTCCTAGAACCAGACAATCAAATAGGTAGTTCGTTATCAAAACAAATCCATATTTCAGCCGAAAACATTCACGTCGCAGATATCAATATTGATACAAGTAACTCGCAGATTTTAGATTCAGTTGGTATTTATAATAATACCAAATATTGGGAACTTTTCCTTAATATTTCGGATACCACAAATGTATATAATAATAAAAATTATTTGCGCTTGTATTGGACACAGTCTGATAGTTCGGCAATTGTGTTACCAGGAGTAGAGTATCTTGCTAGTGAAGAATGGGCAACAGCAGGGTTTAGACCAAGTATTGGTATTGATGGACCAATAATTAATTTCTATGCCTTTGATTATACAGAAAAATATAATTTGAGCGACACAGACCCGCAGTTCCAGAATCTTGATATTCGTGATATAATTAATTTGCAACTTGATACTGCTATTCCAGAATATGCAGAAATCTATGCTAAAAAATGGGAAATTCTTAATTCATTAATGCAAAGTACAGAAGCAAACAAATATGCTAAGGTAGAAAATGTAAATCTAGGTGGTTCTGGAACAGTTAGCACATCGACCATTCAGTTCCTTGATGAATTGCCAGCAAATTATTGCTTGTTTATGGTTTATTCGGTAGACGATACCGATAGTACCGCAGAACCTGATTTTGTTCGTATTGAATATAATTTCCCGAGTGTCCACTTCTTTGATTATGATTTAGTATACGGCAACACTAATGATGCTGGTGATATAGTAATCACACAAGAAGAAAATTCTCTCTATTTCCAGCAAGCAAACTTTTTGTTGGCTCTTTGCTATGACCCTATGAGTGTAAGTTATACTGACGATGTATACGACCCTGCAACTGACGTGGTCTCTGATAGTAGTTTTAAGCGTATAAACTCGGATATAATTAATACTTATAATGGAAATTATTCAAACTGTTTTGAAAGTCCAAACAATTCAAAAGACTATTTCGAATTTGATATGGCAAACCGCTTACCAACTGAAGAAGAAGAAACGACTTCGGGAAATTACTGGACAATATCACTTGATACCGAAGCATTCCGTATTCAAGCGGCAGAAGAAGATAGTACTTATACACTTACGGCAAATCGCAGTATAAACTTTGTGTTTGATGTGCGTTGGACGGACGATTTGTGGGCAAACCCTGATTCACTAGGACAATTTGATTTGCTAGATTCATATTTCCAACAAACTAAAAATGTAAGTTCAGTATATACAATTAATATAATAGTAGAAAAAGGTCAAATAGTTACAGCCACCAGTTAAGGAGCATTAACATTGAATAGTATAAAGGATACTAAAAAGAATGAACAGAAAATAGCCAAAACAAAGTCCAAAACATTAAAAAAAGAAGCAAAGGAGCGGGCAAAACAGGCTGAATTGATTAAACGTACAGAAGCGCGAAATATCCGCGAAAACTGGTTTAATCTCGATAATGCAGCACTGATTTATCCTGCTATTGGCTCGACAGAATGGAATTCAGTTTTTCGCGTTTCCGCTGTTATTACAGAGAGTGTAAATCCCGTGTATCTCGGGCAGGCTCTTGATGATACCCTCAAACGTTTTCCGTTCTTTAATGTTTCGTTATGTGATGGGCTTTTTTGGCATTACTTTCAAGTCTTGGATAAACCACCTCAAATAGAAGTTGAACGAAATTATCCTTGTAGACCATTTGTATTTAATCGTAAAAATCAAATATTTAGAGTCCTTTATCTTGACAACAAAATATCT
The DNA here is from genome assembly GCA_944383315.1 of uncultured Clostridia bacterium. Lineage (GTDB taxonomy): Bacteria > Bacillota > Clostridia > Christensenellales > UBA1242 > UBA7867. The sequence continues at coordinate 6,470 of CALWPB010000011.1, forward strand.
TTTGAAACTTTCCATTCCCTTACTGATGGCGGCGGTGCTGTGCGCTTTTTCAATACGTTACTTGTTAGATATTTTGAATTATGTGGAGTAAAATATAAAAATTTATCAAAATACAATTTGAATGTAAAAGATTTGCCGTCAATCGAAGAAAGTGAAGATGCTTTTCGAAGATTTGCTGAAAAAGGTAATTATAAGCCACGTAACGAAGACGTGGCTTATGCCATAAAAGGACCACTTGAAAATCAAAATATTTTAAACGTAGTTGTGGGAGTCGTTGATATAGATGAACTAAAAAAACTTGCTCACCAGTATAGTGCAACTATAAATGAGTTTTTGAGTACTGTTTATCTTAAAGTAATGATAAATGAAAAGCGACACGATAACAAACAGCAAAAGCGTCCTGTAAAATTAAGTGTACCTGTGAATTTAAGAAAATATTATCCAACTAAGACGATGCGCAATTTTTCGCAATATCTTAATTATGAAGTTCCAGTCAACAAGGAAGACGGAAACTTTGCAATGCTTTTAAGTATTGTAAAAGAACAGTCCAAAAATATAAATGCAGAGCATTTTCAGCAAATGATTAATACTAATATTCGCAGCGAGCGTAATTTCTTTGTGCGAATAATGCCGCTTGCGATTAAAGACCCAGTACTAAAAGTCTTTTATAACAGAGTTGGTGAAAGATTATTTACAAGTACGTTGAGTAATTTGGGTGTATGTGAATTGCCAGAAGAATTAAACGAAAAAATATCAAATTTTCATTTTATACTAGGTGCTACCAAATTAAATAGAATCAATCTTACAGCAGTTACGTTTAATGGGAAATGTAGTATTACATTTAGTTCACGTCTTGTAGAGAGACGGGTCATCCGTGAGTTTTTTAAGACTCTCACTGATATAGGATTAAAGGTCGAAATTTATTCAAATATTTAGTAGGAGGGGCAGTATGAAACATTGTGATTTCTGTGGAGTAGAGATAGAAGACAGTAAGATGAATTGTGCACTTTGCGGAAAATGTATTAACTCTGATGCCGAAAATAAGAATAGCATTTTCCCTAATTATCCAATACTCACGGACAAAAGAGAACCTGTTATCAAAATTCTTGAAAAACTGTCATTGCTTGCGTTGTTATTATCCTTTGCAGTCGACCTGTTCTGTACTCGGTCAATTACTTGGTCATTGTATGTGTTTGTAGGTCTGTTTTTAGATTGGGTACTCGTTTTGCGACCTATAAAAAAACAGTTTAGTTTTGCTCAAATTCTTACATTATTATCATTCTACTTGACCGCTTTCCTAATATTTCTCGAATTGTATACGCACACTTGGGGCTGGGGAGTAATGTATGCAATACCCTTTATGCTACTAGGTTTCTCCGTATTGGCGGGGATAATGACTCTTGCTCGTGGATACGTCGACTTTGATATGTTCAAGCCTATGATAATGATTGCGTTTTTATCGTGCATAGCGCTCATTTTGCTGCTGTGTTTTGATTGCCCGACAGTATGGCCAACTCTTGTTACATTTTTGTTCAGTGTCAGTGAAATAATATTGATGTTTATGTTTAGATTCAAACGCTCAGTACGTTCCTTAAAGAAAAATTTTGGTATATAGGAGTAATTTATGGATACAAAAAATTTAGTTGATTTCAAGGCAAGTGATTTTAATCTTCCTGATATTAGTACAGTAAGTTATGATAATCAAAAAGTGTTTTTCAATGTCATCAAAGAAGAGTTTACCGAACTAAATCAAAAAGAAGATGATTTGCCTACAAATATTTTTGCCCAAGAGTATGCACAGAAAATTATGGATATCATAGTAATGGCTGCAGGTGGTAACGTTCCATCACAAGACTTTCTATGTTACTTATATAAGCGCGGGGTGGACGGGCTTATGAAAAATAATTTAACACGTGCTCACGAATGGGGAATTTTGGCGGTTGCAAATGGTAGTAAATTATCTATAGAAAGACTTAGACTCTTCTATGAACCCGTATTTGAATATGTACTTGATAGCAATAAACTTGAAAGTATTATAGTAAAAAATAAATTGAATGATGAAGATATTTCAGATTTTGTTGCTCAAAATTATAGTCTGCTGCTTGTGGACGAAATAAAACTTGAATTACTTACTGTAGCCAAGAAACCTATTTCGCAAAATGAAAATTTTGTAAAATTTAATCACGATGTCGCCGAAGCAAATAAAAAAGTTCTTCCTCGCTTAATAAACCTTATATCATAAATTTATACGGTTAATTAGCATCAATAAATTAAATATTAAGTATGGGTAAAACAAAGGACAAATATTAAATTAAGTAGAGTATTGTAAATTTTTAGATAAAAATCTTTAAATTCGATAAAATAAAAAGTGCAAGTGAAAGCACTTTTTATTTTTTTATTTACTAAATTTTATTAGGAAATTTAATACCTAAATCATAACTAATTATTTCGTTTTTGTATATTTGTAAAATAGTGGAAATACTGGTTTACTTATTGTAATTTGATATTTATTGACGTAAAATATTTAACGGATAAGGCGTAATTTATGCTAATAGTTATTTGCCTTATTTATATAAAAAAGCATATATTATTAAGTGTTTTTAAGTATTATGCAATGCATAATACTATGCATAATACCTATAAAATCAAGTAAAATCATTGTATAAATATAAAATTATAAAAAATACAATTTAAATTATGTATACTTTAAACAATTTGATAAATACTAATAACAAAATTTGTAAGGAGTTTGTTTTGTATGGCTGATGACAAAAAGGGAATGTTGAGACACGTTGATGTATTAGGTAGGGTGGTTATTCCAAGAGAAGTTCGCAAGGCATTACATATAAATTATGGTGATTTGATGGAGTTTTGTGCTTGTTCTAATCAGCAGGTTGTTATTCGCAAATATCATCTTATTCGAGAAATTTCAGGACTTGCAGATTCTCTTATAAGGGTTGTTCGTCTTGGACGTAATTGTGATATTTTTGTAATTGATATGGAACAGATAGTTTGCAAAAATGGTGAAAAAAATATTCCACAATCAAAATTAAATAATGAAGTTATTGATATATTACAAAATAGAAATTTAAAAGAAATTACTGAAACAACTAATTTTGCTCTTGCTGATGGTGTGTCATTAAAGGGCAGTACTTTGATTAGCCCAATTATTTCAGGTGGTGATTTGCTTGGCGGGGTTGTTGTAAATGCTGCTTCGCTTACAGACGACTTGCGCGATGTGTGTAAAGAATTGACAAACTTTTTCAGTAATTATTTTAATGCTTAATTACATAACAAAAAAGTCTTACAATGTAAAATTAACTTAAAGTTAGCAGAATAAAAAAGAAAAAGGAACTATGCATATAAAGTATAGTTCCTTTTTATATTGCGTTTTTTTAATGCTGCATTTCGCCGTATTGTACATTACGTGATTTGCGGTCTTCTTCAATAAGTTCGTTTATAAGATTGCGAACCTTTGAAGGATTTTTAATTCGAATTAAATCCATATGGTCGTCTGATGCGTCTTTACAGTAAACTTTTAACGTACCTGTACCCCAAAATTTGTTAGTGAATGATTCAAAAATGGTTGTATCATCAATACGGAACACGTTTACTTCTTCCACGTGAGTGGTAAGTAAACCGATATCAGCGATGAGTTTGACCCATTTCCCAGGTTTTTTAATTATACTGTAACGAGTAAACGAAAGGGGGAGTCCACACCAACGTTTGCGGTCGTGCCACAATTCCACACAGTCTTCGCCATATTTTTGCGATGCGTAAGATTTTGACATATCTTTACCTCATTAGTTTTAATTTATAAATAAATTTTAACATAAAATAACACAAATGTAAAGGTATTTTGCAAATATAAATTTATGCAAAAATTATTGTTTACGTTTTATTAAAAAAGGCAATAATTTATTTTTTCTTACAAATATAGAGCATATGCGCGCTTAATCCTTGATGGTCGGGGCGTTCGCAGGTGATAAGATGCCATTTTACAAAGGCTTCAAAATCAGCAGGGCTCAATTTTGCTAACTTATCTTCAATACGTTCAGCAATTCCATCAGCGGCAACACTTAACAATTTGGAAGTGTTGGTTTTATCAAATTGTTTTTCAAAATCTTCTGGCATATAACCTACAAATACATCGTTTGGTACGGCTGGCAATCGCCCATTTTTGTCCAATCTTTTTAAAATAGCAGACATTTTATTTTGCTCTACACCATTGTATAACACAATATTTGAGCAGGTAATATATGCAAAAATAAGTATGCCATTAGGTTTACACACGCGTATTGCTTCTCGAATGGCTTGCACTTGGTCTTTTTTGTCAAAAAGATGATACATAGGCCCTAGACTTAACACAACGTCAAACGAATCGTCCGCAAATGCATCAAGGTCGAGTGCATCGCCTTGTTTTGTAGTAAGATTAGGTAAATCTCCCGCTTTTTTAATAAGAACATCTAAATTTTTCTGTACAAGTTCAAAAGCAGTAACGCGATAACCTTCTTTTGCTAGGGGGATAGAGTATGCACCCGTTGATGCTCCCAGTTCTAAGATTCGTGCTCGTTTTTTCGCGAACTTGTGAATGTAATGCATTGTCGTTATGTATTCAAGTTGCGTTGCTTTGTTTTTGTTAATGCGAGCATCTTCATCGTAATTTTCGTAAAAATTGGTAATTATATCTGCATATTTATTTTTCATATATTGTCCTTTTTAATATGGGGTAGTAGCAAAAAAATGGTGGGTAAGTGGTAAAATTAATCACCTATACTGCATTTTATTCCACTATTTTACATTATCGAGTTATCGTTACTGTTCCATCTTGTGAGATTGTAATTTGGTCGCCGTTTTGTACAAAATCTAAAAATTCTTTGCCAAGTTTGTCTATCGCAATCATAGGACTGTTCTCCCAAATTTTTGCGAGTACTACACCGCTAGCGGCAAGTGAATCTATTTCTTCAGAAAAGAGCATTGCGCTCGGGTTTATTCCCATTGAGCAAATTGTCTGCAACACCATTCCGCCAGTAGTCGAACCAATCGTTTGCGGCAAGCATAACACTTTACCAGTAATTACTTTGCCATAAAGGTCAGGGTTGTTTTGGTCGCTACCAACAATTTGTTTTGCGTTCATTAGCGCACTTTTTTGGAAGGTCGCAAGGGTGTTAAGTCCTGCGTGAGAAACAAGTGCTTCACCAGTTAATTCACCGGCATTGATTACACGTCCTTTAAATGTTTTTTCCATAGTTTATTTCTCCTTTCCTGTGATAATATCAAGAATTTCTTGTTCTGTGTAGAATCTAGCCGCTGTGTAAGTGCGCAACTTGTTTGAACACGTTATAATCGGTCGCGAGTGGGTGAGTGGATTGTTTAGGTACATAAGCGGACAAATGCTAGTAAGGCTCGCACCCGCCGCTTCAAGTTTTAAGTACTGAGTCGTTTCTCTAAATTCTTTTGCAATAGCAGGGGACGTACAAAGAATTGTTCTGCAAGTTACTTTTGTCTTGCCATTTTTAATCAATGAATTAAAAATTTTATCCGTCCATTCATTAAGTTGTTCCATAGAAAGATGCGGACACCCGATAAAACAAAGGCTAGGGCGTGCATCTTTGTTCTTCCATAAAATAGGGTAGTTTTCATAAGTTCTCTGCAAATAAAGGTCGTCTATAACCAAAGTTTTGGCATCTTTGCGAATAAGTTTTTCGCCTTGTTCAACTGCTTCGGGGGTTAAGTTTTCCACGTGATAAAGCCCAACAGCACCATTACTTGCACTTGCTGCACCCATATCTTTTAAATAAGAGCAGGTCTTGTCGTCAAGGGTTGTACCTATCCATTTGTCCAAACCCTTTATGTATGGCACACCATCACCAACAGCAATACCAATCGCACTACCCAAAATTTGCGCTTCGGGAACCGATGTGGTCTTTACTTCAATTACCCAGTTTGCCTTGCGGTTTTCATCAAGAAGGAGTCCAAATTCTGGCACTTTGCCCAAAATACACCCAAAAAGGTCAATCATACCGCTGTTGCGGTTGCAGCGCGCACCAAGTACGGAGTTTGCATAAACAACAGCGCTACTTTCAGCCCACGACAAAATATCGCCTTTCTTTGGAATATTTCCCATTTCCTTGTGGTAGCATGCACAACTAAATGCATCTTTATCGCGAAGTCCTACTTTGTTTAACTGTTCTTCATAGTCCTTTTGTTTGCCGTACATAACTTTGCTAAAAATAATTTTGTCTAACAAATTGCATTTCACGTTTTCATAGTCAATAGGGCGGGGGTCAGCAGTAAACTTCCACTTTGCTTGTATCCCAGCATCAATTATTTCTTGCATCGTACGATAAAGGGGCTTTAATAGGGGAATTCCCATACTCGTTACGATATGCCCATCGTGCGTAACATCAACAAAACGTTCAGCGCCGAAAATATCGCCGATTTCCACCATCGTACGCATCATTTTAGCCATAACTTCGCCGCGCTTGCCGTCAAAAATATCCTGTTCTTCTTTGGTTAGTTTCATAATAAACACTCCTATTATTTATATTTTTATTAAATTGTTGTAATTTGTTGTCAAAATATAATGAAATACTGCTGTTATTGCTTTAAATTTAAACTATTGAAATATTAAATATCCCTTGCAGTTCTATATGCACTCTTTGTGGCTGCAAATACTTTACCAGGGCGAATAGCATCACCAATGCGTACAATTTGCGGCGCCGCATTGCTGCTAACCAAATCATAGTAAATTTTGTCAGTAGGACGAGTTCCAATAGCCAAAATTACAAGGTCGGCAGGGAGTAGTTTGTTTTCATAGCGTTCCGAAATTTTAGGCGCAAGTGGGTTGTGTATGTTTTCAGGTAAAATTGGCTGCCAAGTATTGTATGGGTTCGGTACAGATGAATGTACATTCTTCTTTATATATACAGCATCTTTTTCAATGCGTGTAACTGTACTCATATTGTGCGCAACTACACCAGATTTGTCGAGATAGTGGAGAATATGCCCGCGGTTTGCAGTACAACTCGAAGCCATCAAATTTTCGGTCATTTCGACAATTTGCACGTTTTTATTTAATTCAAGTTTTGCCCAGTATGCAGTCTCACAGCCCGAATCTCCGCCACCAACGATTACGATATCTTTAGCTTTCTTTACAAGTTCGGGGTTGAGTAATGCTTCGGTAACTGTAACAACGTTTTTGTTGTCAACACCTTCAATTTTTGGCTTTTCGATATGACTACCAGTCGCAACAACAATTACATCAAAACGTCCTTTTAGACTTTCAGCAGTTGCTTCTGTCCCTAGGTTAAGGGTAAAACGCGGATTTTTTTGAAGTTCGCGCACTTCGTTTTGTAAGTACCTCATATAGTTGTGAATCTCGTACTTAATCTTTGGAGCACCACCAGCACGCAAAGTACCGCCGACTTCGTTTTCACTCTCAAATAGTGTTACATCGTGTCCGCGTGCAATCAGTGTCTTAGCGGCAACTACACCAGCAGGACCAGCCCCAATTACAGCCACTCTTTTTGAAAGGGGCGCAAGCGGAATGTCTTTTGAGAAAATTTCTTCAAATGCGGTGCGTGGGTTTACAGCACATTGCGGATGTCCACCATCTACAAATTCCTTGATACAAGCCTCGTGGCAACCAATACAAGGGCGAATCTTATCACATTCACCAGCATATGCCTTGTTTGGCCACTCAGGGTCGGCAAGTAGCGGACGTGCAAGCATTACCATATCACACTTGTTGTCGCGCAAAGCCTGTTCAGCAAGGTCAGGGTAGCCAAGTTTCCCAACGGCAACAACAGGTACTTCAACTCCCGCATTTGATTTAATTTTGTTTACTTTGAAATATTCTTTTACAATCTCTGCAATTTCAAGGAAACAACCACTCGGCATACTTGCTGGCGGGTGCGGTAACCACCAGTTGTCATAGCAACCAAGGTCAACATCAAATATATCAACACCAGCCTTGACGAGATTTGTCATATAGTCAAGAGTTTGTTGTACTGTGCGTTCGTTTCTAAATTTTTTTAGACTCTTAACACTGTCCATTTTCTCTTTATAAGTTGCATTAAGCATAAGAGATAAGTCAATACGGTACATAATTGGGAAGCGGTCGCCACAACGAGCGCGAATTTGCTTTACTACATCAATACCGAAACGTTGCCAGTCGCTATATTTCCCCATAGAACGGCGGTTAAATGCAGGATTTGTTAATTGTTCAAGGAAATAACCTTCGTGTCCGTGAAGGTAAACACCGTCAAGGTTCATAGCCTTAGCATCAGCAGCAGCCTGCCCAAAGTTTTTAACCAACTTATTTAATTTTCGACTACTTATACGCATACAAGGTATTTGCGGAATGTAGAAATTAGGGTTCCAAGACGCACTTACAGGCAGTTTAAACTGTGTAAGCAAACACTGTGGGTTACCAACGCGCCCAAGTCCCGCTGTCAGTTGTATAAAAATATTTGCGCCGTGCGAATGTACACCAGCAGCCACTTCGCGCCAACCAGAAAATACCGTACGACTGCGGTCTATACGGGGGAAATAACTTAGGTCGCCTAACTCCTTTACTGTCGGATCGATGCCGTAACTTACAGGAATAAGTCCTGTTGTGATGAGACCTACACCGCCTTTTGCGCGCTCTTCAAAGTAACTAATCATTTTTTGGTTTGGTCTGCCAGTTTCTTCAGCCATATCAATATTGCCCATAGGCCCCATAACAATACGGTTTTTAACTTTTAAGTGGTTAATCGTTATTGGGCTAAATAGTTTTGTATATGGATAAAGTTTGTTTGTCATTTCAGGGGCGGCAAAACCTTGCTCCCACCAGTTGCCGAAATTGTCGTCTAAATCATACAAAATTTTATCATTTACCATAATTTTCTCCATTTTTATTTTTTAATAAAATTATATCTTTTAATTTAATTTTAATCAACTAAAAACGGGGGCAAAATGGCAAATTTTGCATATTTTTAAAACTTTTATATTTTTTGATTTATGCTCTATTTTATTTGACTTTTATGTGTCTTTTTTAATACAATTAAAAATGTAGAATTTTCGTTAAATTTGTAAATAAATGCAGACAAATTTGACAAACTAAAAATAGGGAAAATGATATGAATAGTAAGAGTTTTACGGTTAAAAGCAAATATTTTGTTTTATTGTTGATTTTTGCGTGTATAGCGACTTTTTGTTTAGGAGTGGCGGGTTGTGGCGATATATATGCGAACTTACGCGTTACAGTTTCGGTAAATAATGTTGAACTGTATCTTGATGCTCCTAGTATTCCGCCGACAGATACTGATGGCGATACCACAGGAGAACCTACGGACTATACAACCGCTATTATTACAGCAACTGTCGAAGGCGCAAGTGCCGAAATGCTTAAAGACGTTGATTTCTGGTTTAAAGATAGCACGGTAGCAAGTGCCGAAGTGCTTTCTATTCAAGACAATGTTTCAACTATTCGTATAACTGCTAAAAATGCAGGCACGACCACTATGCGTGTGGTTTCTCGTGAGTTAAGTACTGTTTATAGCGAAGATATAATTGTTACAGTATACAAAAATGCTACTAATATGCAGTTTCTTGACCAAAATATAGCGCTTCAAGCAGGACACAGTATGGCGCTTGAAACGGGGAGTTTAATCGGGTTTACACCAAGTCGTGTATATCCAAGCACGGCTCAATTTGAAATAATGACTCCCGACAATCCTTTGTGGAATAGTGCTTATGGAACTATTGCTCCTAATGGGGTAACTATTGTTGATAATGTACTTTCAGCCAGCGCTGATGCAAATACAGGAATAGTACAAATTGTTGCAAGTATGCCTAATGGTATCAGTTGCGCTGTTTATGTAATGATTTACAATAGTATAGACGAGAGTGCAATTCATCTTACGCAAGGCGGGACGGAAGTAGAAAATCTTACTCTTACTATCAATTCTAGCGAAATGAATACAGCAAATCTAAATGTGGCAGTTGACGAGTATGTGCAAAACTATAATATTAGACTTACAGTGAGCGATGATAGCGCGTATACAAGCCCTATAGATGCTGATGGGAATTTCACACTCAACGCAATGGACAGCGGAACAACAACATTAAATATAAATATTGATATCATTGACCCAATAACAAATAGAACTTATGTTACTTTTACACGTAGTTACGATGTAAGAATTTTGCGAATCGCAGACCAAGTCATAGTGTCGGGTAACGGAATTGCTCCAACTACCGAACCTGTAAATATGGACGTTCAGGACCATTATGAGAATATCCGTGGCGCCGAAGTTAATATCAAAATCGGCCCCGAAGAAGCCATAAACCGCAATTTTGAAATACGAGTTACCGAAATTGATGGCGAAATACCAGGGAGTGATGTTTTTGAAAATAAATTAAGCGGACTTTATATTTATGTCAGCGGGCGTAGTTACGCAAATATTCAAGATTATATAGGTTATCAAAATTATATTTTTGGTGAGTTACTCCGCAATGATACGTATTTTTATGTAGCGCTTGCTGAAAATACCACCATAGAACACTCATTTACTCTTGAAATTCTTGCAAACACATTTGATGATACTTTACCTGTGGTAACAAATACAATTACTTTTGAGGTAAAAGCGGGAGTAACCGCTATTATTCCGTCCGTTGCTCAGCTTCAAGTATCAGTCGGTGGCGCAACAAACTTTAATATAAACTATGAAACAAGTATGGGTACGGCTATTGGTAACCCAACATTCACTTTTGCTATTGGAGATACGAGTGTTGCTTCTATTGAAAGCAGTGGAATAGAATATTCATACATTTTGAACGGTCTCAAAGAGGGGGAAACTACTCTTACAATTACAGCGGAAAGCGGTGTTACTATCACAATACCAATTTACGTATATGTAGTGCCTGATGAGTTTTACCTTTCAACTGACCGTAGTTACGAAAATAGCAACATTGCCCAAGATACTTGGAATGCCGAAGATTATCGCAACCCAAATGATATGTTGCTTGATAAAGGTGTAATAAGCCTTACTGTAAAACAAGGGGCTACAATAGATGTAAGTTGTATAAGTAATCCTGTTAGCAGTAACGCAGATTCATTAAGTATTCTTATTGCTTCTGATGATGCAAATAATGAATATATAAGGTTATCAGATTTACAATCGGACAACACATTTAGTTTCTATGCAATAAGCGCAACCACAAATCCTGTAAATATTTTTGTAACCTTTACATTTAATAGACAGACCGAAACGGGGTGGGAGCAGGTAACAGGTGAACGCATATTGCAAGTGTCGGTATATAAACCCCTTAATATGTTCTATTGGAACGGAACTCAGGAACTTAAAAACATTACAATCAATCCTCTTTATGATATAAATAGCCTTAATGTTGACCAGCAAGGGCTTGCATCAACTACTCTCAATATTTTCTTAAACAGTGATGCTACAGTATTAGTTAATGGTGGCAGTATTGAATGGAGTGTTGCAGACCCTGACCTTGTAACCATTTCACCAAATGGCACATCAGTAACAATTACTGCAAATTTAAGCCCGCAGGATACTTTAAGTAGATACGAAACTGTTTTGTATGCTTCAATAAACGAATTTGGTACGATTCACACCATTTCGTGTACAATACCGATTATTAGACCTGTAATGGTCGAAGGTATCGAAGTAACTAATTACGACGATACGGAAGGTGTTAGATTAAATGATTTGGGTACAGAGTCGCGCACAAGTTTTGAAATAAATACCCGTATTTCTCCACGAAATGCCTTTAATGGAAATGTGGGCTACAAACTCTACAATGCAAGTTTGAATGCAAGCGGTATTCCTGAGGCTACCACTGAATACACGGGGGCGGAAGCCGATGCTATAGTTAGATTTGACCCAAGCATTCCAAATCGTATTATTGCACAAAATGCAGGTTATGCAGTAATTCGCATATATCCGCTTGATAGAGTAAACTCGGATAATGTTGACTTTGATTCAATTTATCACGTTGATATTTGGGTAGTGGTCGAAGATGGTGAAATAACTCCATATTCAATTTACACTGCCGAAGATTTCATAGCAATAGGTAATAGTGCCGAAGCCTTGACTAAAAACTACAACTTAATGCAAACTATCGACCTTACAAATTATTCTAGTTACTTGCCTTTGGGACGTGAGTTCGGCGGTAATTTTAGCGGTACACTTAATTCATATAGATATGAATATGACGGACACAAACAATCAGTTATTGGCATAATGCTTCCAAGCAACTTTGCTGTTACTGAAAGTTCAATACTTGGCGGACTTTTTGGAAACATTAGCGGGACTATAAGCAATATTGATTTCGGTTTTACAGATGTAAGGCTCGACCTTACAGAGATTACAGCGCGCGCTTCAGGTATCTATGAAATTAATCTAGGCTTGCTCGCAGGAGTTGTAGACGGGAATGTAAATAATGTTGCGATTAGGCTTTCAAACTATGCTACTCGCACGATGTCTATAACTGGTGTTTATAGCGCTGAATATACTCTTACTTTTGGCGCTCTCTCGGGTAGACTAAATGGTGCAGCAAGCGGAGTTTACACAAATATATCTTTGCGTACTGATTTAGACGCTACAAAAATATATATAGGTGGCCTAGTTGGTGTATTTAATGGTACAGTGTTGGGTCAGTCAGGTGAAGCGACTTTGAGCCGCGTAAACCTTACACTTTCACGCGCAACATATTTTGAAGACAGCGACAGCGCAATAGGTGGACTTGTTGGCGAAATTACACAAGGCAATATTTACAATCAAAACGTAATAGGTACAGTAATCGCTAGTCAATATAATAATGTCGGCGGTTTTGCTGGTAAAAATGCTGGTACATTCGGTGCATTTATTGACAATGTTGAATATCGCAATTTGGCAGGTGTCAAGACGCAAGGTCGCGACTATGTCGGCGGTATGGTGGGGTACAATACAGGTACTGTAAATTATAGTCGTGCTGAAAATTATGAGAATATAAGCCTTGTTGGCAGCGCACAAGCAATGGCTAGCGGTAATAATTACGTTGGCGGACTTATAGGTTATGCGGAAGGCGGCAGAGTTACTTATTCGTATGCAATGAGTTATGTAAATCAAGACTTTGTAAATACAGGGCTTGGCAATTTTAATGGCGACGTAATTGGGGCAAACTTTGTCGGTGGTATGATAGGTTATGCACATAACACATATATTACCAGTTGTTTTGCAAGTAACAATGTGTTGATTTCTAGCGGCATAGGTGGTGGACTTATTGGGCAAATGGAAATTGATACAAATACACCACTTACACAAAGCATTGTGCTTAATGCTTACGCAAACGGTAACATTATTTCAAATAATTCTAACAATACCCAAGCGGGTGAGTTAATCGGTGTGTACACAGCAGGCGGCGCAACTAATTATGTAGATACTTGCTATGCTCACGTTGTTATCAAAAATATTCCAAATGACGTTATTTACCGCAATTTATTTGGTACAAACACAAGTGGCGGAAATGTAATAAATACATATTATCTTGCGGATACCACTTCGGGTAACGGTATTGCACACGATGATATGATAGTGCAATCAGGAAGTAATGACTTCAATACAAATATTGTGTATATAGGCTGGGGCTTTGGTGATGCAAACTCGGGACAAGCGTGGGTACAATATGACCCAACATATATGCAAGGTGTTAATGGCGAGTTACCATTGCTTTTTGATATGGATAGAGGCTGGCTATACAATCAAGCAATCAATCATATAAATGTAACCCCGCTTAACTTTAAAGCGGACGGCGACTTGTTGCCAACATTTATAAATTACAATGGCTTGGGCAGTATTGTAATGCTTGATAATATTCGAGAAAATGCAGACGGCGAACGAGTGCTGAATATCTACAACACAAGCGATACTACACCAAACGGACTGTTTAATATCGAAGTGCTACCGCAGATTGACCCTACAAAATGGAGTTTGTCAGTTACTTCTTCAAATACACAAGTTGGCGAAGTCGTTCAAGATAGCCTAACGGTACTCGGTGCGTATATAATTTTTAAACGTACAGGCACATTTACTTTGACATTCCAGTCATTACTTGATATCAGCGCAAATTTTGTAGTTGAAATCAATGTAGTTAGTGGCTTTAATGATTATGACGTACTTGACGACAACGACAACTCTATTACACAAATAGGGCAAAATATAATTAGCATCAAGAAAAATAATGGCTCACTATTAATTCCGTCATTTACACGTAATAGTGATGGTGAATATTACGACACAATAGGTATTAGATATTCGACACGCGACACAGGATACTTTGAATTTAGTAATTATCCATTTAATGGTGGAATAGCATACGTTCCTTACGGTCAGCCAAATTTACTGGGCGGTATTGAAGCAACCCCGACAGGTGGCATTGAAATTATGCTTTGCCCGTATGTCGAAGTAACATTTGGCGGTGTCGTATACAATTACAGTTTTGAAGATATTGCTAAAAATTTCTATTGTATAGTTTACAACGGTATTACGCAAGCAGGCTTTAATGCCGAAGCATCAGATGCTGTTGTCGAAAGTAGTGGCACTTCAACTATTCAGTTTGATGTTTATTCGGACAACACAACCGCTGTAAATATTTCTGCTCCTGTTGTAACTCAAAATGGGGAAAGTGTAGACAGTAGCAAAATCTTAACTGTATTAGAGCCTGAAATAGATACAAATGTGCGCTATACGCAAAAGTATCTATTCCAACTCCAAGATAGCGACAAAGCAATCACTCAAGATGTTACATACAATATTTCATTAACCGTAAGCGATGAAAGCGGACTGTTTGGGTCATACAATTTTACGGTTACATTCACACCTTCTAGCATTTCACACATTGACATCAAGCATTTCACTTATGGTGCAGCATCTATGGAACAAGGCGAGGCAGATAGTAACTTAATTTCTCCGGGAACGCGTGGAGTTTTGCGCGTTGATGTAACCCCTGAGTATGCATATTATGATTATTTGCTCTTATCAAGTACACGCGATGCAACCACAGGTCAGCGCGTGCAATTACAACAAATGGTTTACCGTAATGGTCAACTTACAACAATCCCTACATCTTACGATGCAAACGGTGCTTTGATTGTTAATAAAATTACGGGCTATGACGCAAGCGGCAACGCGTACTACAATGGTGTAATTTACGTAAGCACATTGATTACTAACTTCTTTACAGAAGGTTATGGTTTTACAATAAGTGTAACTGCGATGCGTAACAATGAGCCAAATTACGTATTTAGTCCGCAGTATATCAATCTCGTAACTACATTTGCACCACACGCAACCATTACACTTGATTCGGACAACGGAGATGCAATAGGGAAAGGTACTGTTGCAAACTTGCGACTTAGTGGCGAGTTGATGAATAGCCAAATTAGTTTGAGCGCAAGTTATGGCACGGCTGGAAATGGTACATATACTGACACTCAACTTTGTGCTTTTGACCCGAATATTCGTACATACTTCGGGGACGGCGCAAGAGAAACAGTAGACACTATTATTCCGTTCTATGTGGGTATTGATGCGCGTCCAACAAACGGTGCTATTACTATTACTGTTCGTATTGACTCAACAACAGCAACAGGCGGCTTGCTTAATCCGTTAGTGCTTCAATATACTATTTATGTTGTAGATTATGAAGTTTCAAATATTTACGCAAACGGTACTGAAAACGGTGGTGCATTAAATGCAACTATTCGTACATACACCACTATGCAAGCAGTTTGGGAAATTGTAGAGCCGAGTCTTGACGACTACCGTAAGTTTATTGCAGGCGATGAAACAATGTTTGCTGACTCCCTTGCACTGATTAGGAGTAAAGCAAGTGCAAAGTTACAGATAATCAACGAGTTAGGCGCTGGACAGGGTGGTGCGTGGTACTACAATGACGGAAACGGTTATGTAGCCGTACAACCAGCATTGTCTTATCCCGACTTTATCATAAGTTACACCACAATGAATGACGGCAATTCTTATTACTTAATTCGTGGTAAAACGCTCGCTAGCAACTTGCCATTTAGATTGAGTGTAGGTTCATATTATGTCTATGACGAAAGTTTAGGGTGCTATGTACTTACATTAGAGAGCGAATTAGAGGGAGTTGCTCAGGAAAATATTCTAGCAAACTATCTAAAACTTCTCGAACAAGACTTTATTGTAAATGTAATTAACAATACAACAGAAGATACTCCTGACCTTGTAGACTCAGTCGAGAAATTGCGCAGTATGCAAGCAGGAATGAGTTATATGTTGACTACCGATTTAGTGCTTACTAATTGGACACCGCTTGATGTTGCTATTGAATCGTTAGACGGTAACGGACACGTAATTTATTTGCGTAGTTTTGCTGGCACAAACGGTGCTGATTCGGTAAATTATGGTTTGTTTAGTACATTACAGTCTGGTACTGTATTGAAAAACTTGATTGTAGATGTTTCTTATAACATTTGGGTAGACTTGCAGGGAGCAAGCACTGTAAACTTTGGTTTTATTGCAGGTGTTAATGACGGCGGTGTGATTTATAACTGTGATGTTGTTGTAACTCAAAGCAAGGAAGACTGGCGCACAATTTATAACAATACTTCACACACAGTTAGCAACAATACCGACTTTGCTTTTGCAAGTTCTGTATTCAATCAAATGGCAGAAGAGCGCGGAAATTATGCAAATTATAAGTCTCTTGCATCAACATTTATACTTACCGATATAAGTACTTCGGGTAGGAGAGTAATAACAAATATTGGTGGACTTGTTGGGCAAAATAATGGTTATATTACAAATAGCCGTATAGGTAGAGTAGATAATGAAAACCCATTGGGGTACGATAGAGTAAATAGAAAATATGCTCTACAAGGGCTCAACTTGTTTGCATCAGGTAATGTCGGCGGACTTGTGGGACAAAATAGGGGAGTAATCTCAAATAGTTATTTCGCAAACGGTACTATTGTAAACTACAGTATGTCGATTTATAGTGCTAGCAACACGTATGGCTCAAAAACGGGCGGTTTGGTGGCTGACCAAACGAACGCGGGAAGAATCGAATCAAGTTACGCAGTCGGTCAGTTGGATGATACTGCTAGGTCAAGTCTAGGCGGCATTATTTCATACGGAACGATAGGCGGACTTGTACATTCAAATGCAGGCTCTATAATTAACAGTTATAGCAATGTTGCATTGTCGAGTTCAAATGCTATGGGTGGATTTGTGTATGAAAACATAGGCACCGCAACTATTAGATATTGCTACTCAATGAGTAAGATAAACGACACTGGACTTATAAATGGTGTGTTTATAGGTGCCGATGCCGAGGGTAATATTCAAAACAGTGAAGATGCAACAGTAGAATATAGTTACTACTACAGTGTTGACAATATCTATGCAGATGCGCAAGAGCCCGCTCAGGCAATTTCTGCAAACGAATGGAGCGACTCTCAAGGGCTCGCTTTTGATGGTTTTGTTATAGCAGATAACGATATGAGTACGTGGTATATAAATCCTAATCGCACATATTTAGGCCCACAACTTCGTTTTGCAGACAAAGTGTTCTACTCGCACAGGTCAGATGATTATACGTATGATGCAGGCTTTGAGAACGGTACACAGGATAACCCAGCACTAATTACTAGCCTTGAAGACTGGAACAACGTGTTTAGTTATGAAGACGAACTAGGGACAATTCGCTCTGCCTTTATGGAGCAAAACCCTGAGTATACGTCGTCATCAAGCCGTGTGGCTCGCTATATCTTTGGAGATTACTATGTAACTATACTTGCTGATATTAATTTCGGTTCATCATTAGATGAAACAGCATATAGGACAATTTTCAAAGGGAAAATGCTCGGTAATGGATATATTTTATCAGGCTTAAATTATAGACAGTCCAGCACCCAAACAGTTTCAACTAATGACTTTGGTTTGTTCAATTCGTTAGAAGATGCAGTAATTACAAATCTCAATCTCGAAGTAGAAACAGAAATCACGACTCGTGCTCGTCACGTAGGTGTGCTTGCTGGTTCGGTTATAGATTCCTTTGTCGAAAATGTAAATATTATGGCTTCAAATATCAATTCATCAGTAACAGGACTTAATATGACGGGAGCGCTCGCAGGCTTTGTTACTGGCGATAGCGAGATTCGTAATATTACAAGTGAAATTGCTGTAAACTCAATTAGTGCTACAAGTTCAACAGCACTTTATAACTACTATACTCCAAGTCAAGTTTACAGAGATTACTCGTATGCTGGTGGTGTAGTAGGTGTTATTGACCTTAATGCAGAAGAGAATGCCGAAAATAACCCACGTGTGCAAAACTTGCGTGTAACAGGCAACGTTGATATTTACGGAGAAATTGCAGGTGGTGTGGTTGGACTTATTGCCGAAAATAGTGAAGCAAAGGCTTTGCGTTTCGTACTTGATACCACCAACAACAACGCGCCACGTATTAGGGGTTCAAACTTTACTGGTGGACTTGTAGGCGAAAACCGCGGACAGTTGCTGAATTCATACATTGCCCTTGCAGACGATGAGCAAATCGCTCTGGATACTGCGATTAATTCCGCAGATAATCCTGCAAATTATATAGGATACACAGAGTTATTCAATAACAACGAAACATCAACCGCAGTCGGCGGACTTGTAGGACTGAACATAGGCGGACTAATTAATAATTCTTACTCGCGTGTTGCAGTTATTGCTCAAAATAGTACTGTTGCAGGTGGGTTAGTTGGTATGGCAATCATTCCGCCAACAGAAAATGCATCAGGTAATGCGGACTATGACAACTTAACTGGTGTAACATTGTCTTATTTGCGCAACCTATCACAAGGTAGTGAGCAAGTATTTGAAACAGGGAACTTTGCAAATTACTCACTTAGCGAAGATGGACGAATTAGTTTGGCGGGCGAACTCCGTTTTAGCGGAATTCTTAACCAAGTATACACAACGGGCGCATTAAATGGTGGTACGGTATTAGGTGGTGCAGTGGGTGCAATGATTGGCGCACCTGTTTCGACCAATTCAACCGAGGCCCTGATTGCAGCAATAAACAACTACGACTCAACCGACCAAACCCTCACAAGCAAACCTGATAACCCTAGTTTTATGGTAGGTAGCGTTATAGGTTATCTTGGGTTTAGCGTAGGTACATCTAATAATGCAGGAGTTATTCCATTTGTAAGCGCTGTTGAAATCACAGGCGATAACAGTCTTGGTACTGCTGCTACAAACGTGAAAGCAGTCGGTAGCATTGGCAATGTTACGCTTCACGCAATAGGAAATGTAGGTAGTGCAAATAATGAAATTGCCAACATTTCAGTAACAACAACATCATTTATAACAAGCGCAACATCAGTAGACGATAGGTCATTTAATGGCTTTAATGATGCAATTTGGAATTTGGACACTACAAAGACCGCGCACAGATTCCCAATACTTAACGCAAACTATTCAGCAACAGTTTCGGAAATATCAAGTATGGACGAACTCTTTGATTTCCTTGAAAACGCAAATCAAAACAGTTACGGTAGAATTGTAACCGACATAGTTATCAACGGTTCTGACTGGTCAAACCGCGTAGGCGCACAAGGCAAAACTACTATTGCTAATAGTTGGAGTACTGCAATTAGCGGTAGGCTAGAAGGCGCTGTGCCTACAACAGTTTCAGGTCAGGAAACTACAAGGGCTGCAAATATCACGTTCCAGAATTTCTCAAATCAACAAGCACGTATTTTCCAATCATTCTTTGGTTATACAGACGGATTTAGAGTGCTAAATATCAACTTTGTATTTAATTTCAGTCCCGAACTTAACAAAGATGCAGGGGCTATCATAGCAAACTTTGGATTGCTTGCGCAAGAAAGTAGGGGTTCGGACTTCGAAAACCTAAATATCACAATTAGTGAAGGTAACAGTGTAATTGCAGATAAACTTGACAATATTTCGCTCGTTACAGGTACTGCACAGAACTGTAATTTTGTAAATGTAAACGTCAACGGTACGATTACAACTCCTGACACCAGTCAAAACGGCGGCTTTACGTCAAATAGTGGCAGTTCGGTAAATATCGGTGCATTGTTTGGTACAGGTCTAGTTACAAACTCAATAAATGGTACACAATTTGGCACATTCAATGTAAATTATCAGTCAAACAACAACTATACACTCAATATCGGTAGTTTAGGCGGTATTTCAAACGGAATTTTGAATGCCCGTGCAGTATTGTTGCGTGAACAGCCAAACATTGAGTTTAATGCGACTATTACAGCCAACAATAATGATGCAGATATCAATCTTGGTGGTTTGTTTGGTCAAGTTGCAGGTTCTGCACAAGTGCTAAATGTTCACAGCAGTGGTACTTTGAGCATAAACAGAACAAACGGCAATACAAACTCAAATAGTTACGTTGCAGGTATTATCGGTAAGGCAACAAATGCAACATTAAGTAATGTTTACAGCAGTATGAGTATTAATTCCGCTATTGAGAGCGGCAGGGTATACCTTGGTGGACTGGTCGGCAGTATGACAAATAATCAAGAGTTTACAGGCACCAATTCATCAATGACATTTAGCGGATATACAACAAGCAACTCTGCGTTTAGTGGTACGATTACACACACTGCAACAGCAAATAGTATGATATACGCAGGTGGAATAGTTGGATTTGCCCAAAATAATCTCATAATGGACAACGCAAATGTTGTGCCTACAGGACAGCCACGACTTATATTTGATACAGTGTTAAATAGTGGAAATATCAATATAAATACTTCCGCTACCAACATTTACGCAGGTGGCTTGTTCGGTGAAATTAGGCAAGGAAGATATAGAGACGGCAACTACACCGAACTTGAGAGGCCAAACGGTATCTTGCGAGTAACAGAGAGTGCATTTACAGGGCAGTTGCTTGTAAATAATGGACTTTCTGCAAATAGTTATAACTATCTTGGCGGTATCGCGGGCTATACTCAAATTTCTATTTATGATACATTATCAAATGGTATTGTGTCATTTGATGCAAATAATGCAATTTCTGTTTACGCAGGTGGTATTGTTGGTATCAGTGAAACTGATATAGCATACTCAATTTCACTATCAAGTGTACAAACACGTATGGCAGCAAATTCGGATAGTATCAGCACAGGCGCAATCGTAGGTACACTTGCAAACGATATCGCTCGAGTTATCTACTCATATTACTCTGGCGAACTTTGTGGACTTGTAGATAGTTTTGGTACAAACCTTACCGCAATGCAAATGCTTGATGCAAACAGTTTTACACAGAACAATACCAACATTCTTACAAATTGGACTTATAGCACTAGTCAAGATACAACAGGCGAAACTAAACAAACTACATTTATGTATCCAACGACCTTGGCTGAAATGATTGACACAACAAGTAGTGGCACATTAATGCCCGTATTCGTAAGCGATATGAATATGCTTATAGGTCAGTTAGGGGATAACACAAACCCAGACAAAACAATTATCTTCAATACAGGCGTAATCAATATGTCTAATATGCAAAATATTGAAATAACAAATGCCCGTAAAATTGTAGGTAATGGCATAACTATTACGTTTAGCGATATGCGACTTAATGATATTTCGGGTAATATCGGTCTGTTTAGTGAAATTCCTCAAAACGTAGTAGTATCAGGCTTTACGCTAGATTATGGTAAAACAATAATCAATACAAGCAGCGAAATAAACTTCGGTGGACTTGCTGGTGTGAATAATGGTGCAGTTTACAACTGTTCAGTTGGCAAATTACTTGATTACAGCGGACATATTACTTATGCAAGTGATTTTGTTGATTTAACTAGCACTTATAGCGATAATTTTGACGGAATCACAACCAACAACAACTCGCAATTCAACTTTAACCTTACAGGCACAAACCCTTCAAATATTGGTAGCTTAATAGGTGTAAATGCAGGAAATATTACAGCAGTATTCTCTAACATTGACATCTATGCAAATGGCGGCAATATTAACCTTGGCGGTCTTGCTGGAAGTATGACCAACGCAAGCCTAAACAACTCATTATCGCAAGGCAGAATTATGATAAAGAACGGCTCACAAGTTACTGCGGGCGGAATCGCAGGTTCAGTAAATAGCAGCCTTGTATACGCAAATATTGCAAACGGTAATTTGAGTGTATTTAGTGGAGTTAATAGCAATATAGGTCTTGCCTTTGGTACATTTAGTGGTTATAGTACAGGTATTGTAGTAAATAGTAACATAAGCGGCAATTTAAATCTTTCGGACACAAATACTTATTACAACACCGCTTATACAACTGAAGAAATGCTAAATTCTTCAACAATTAACAGTTTATTTAGAGCCGCAGAAAATAGATTTAATACGTCTATTTGGAGTTATGGAAACTCTACTGAAAACTACGGTTATCCGTATATTGGTATTCTCTATAATCTTGACTTCTTTACAGGAGACGGTACAGCAGAAACACCGTTTGAAATTAGGGAAGGAGCAGAGTTAATCAAGGTTACACAAAGTACGGCATCAGGTAGACATTATGCTATTGTCAACAATTTGATGATAAATAATCAAACCTTGCAAACCACCGCAAGCGGTACGGTTAGAGCATCAACATTGCGTGGCAATGGGCAAATCGTGCTAATCAACAGTTTGCCAGCACCGACTTCAAGCAGCGGAACACTTCGTGTAGGCTTGTTTGGCACAATTTCAGCAAATACAACAGTATCAGGGCTGGGAGTTGTGATAAATCCTAGTAAAGTTACAGGTATTGATACTCAAATCTATTTTGGTGGCTTGGCTACTGAAAATCGTGGTACAATTTCAAATTGTGCTGTCGAGGGATTGGGTAGTGTTGAGTTTAGTTCATTGCCAAATTCACGTATCGGCGGGCTTGTTGGTATGAACGCGGGCTCAATTCAAAACAGTTGGTCAAATATTGATATAATTGCGGAAGACGGTTATATCGGCGGACTTGTGGGATTGCTTGGCACTAGCCAAAGCGCAGGCTCACGCAGTACGGCAAGTATTTTGAATTGTTTCTCACAAGGTAATTTGATTGTTACTCAGGACACAAGCAACAACCGCTATACTGACACTTCTGTTGGTGGACTTGTAGGGCTTAGCAATGCCGAAATTGAGAACGGACACAGCATAGAAAATTGCTATGTATATGGTAGCCGTATTCAAGTGGCACACACAGGTTCGCAAGTTGGCGCACTTATTGGTAATGCAGTAAGACTTAATACATATAGAACTTATGCTTTTGTGTTTACTCCGGGAGCAAACGATACAGGTATTTTAGGACACGGAAATTACGTGAATTTGGGAATGACAGGTAATACGATCGAAGGTGCATTTGATGCAACAAGTATTGTTTCCGTTTGGAGAGGTACAGACGGCGGCGAAAGATTAGACAGCCTTCCAAGCGATTTATCAAACGTAGTACCTGTAAATACATTGCGTTCAACAGCAATAGGTAATGGATGTTATAGCGAATGGATAACTTCTGTTTGGACTAGAAATGTCAGTGTCAGTGGACAGAATTTGTTTACATTATATCTTAACAATGTTACTCCAACTGACAAGCAAGAACGCAGTGGTATGACACTTACAAACGAAGCAATTTTCGAGTACGAAATATAGTGTATTAGCCGATAGGGTAAATTAGGTATTAAAAAAAGGACTATATCTTGATTGATGTAGTCCTTTTTTAATTATTAAATTTGTCTAATTGTTTCAGCATAAGTCTCGTTTTTATCATAAAATTCAAGATTACCTTGATTGAATGCTTGTCTATTTAATCCTATATGACAGTTACACAGTTTGTCAAGGTCAACGACAAACTCATTAAATTGCGACACAATGCTATCCGTAAAACTTGTGCAAATAATAGTCAAACTACCTTTGCTAGAATATTTGCTGAGTGCGAATAACTTTTTAATTTGTTGTAAAATTTCTCCATAGTATGTCTCAACATTTTTATGACGCTCTGCAACTAAATTCCGCAGGTTTAACATAAGACTTATTATGTCATCAATGATAAATACTACATTTTGACCAAATTCGCAAAGACGCTTTATTCTGTCTAGTATAAATTCAAAGAAGAATATAATATCACGGGGGATAGTATCGAATGTGGTGAAAAAATACTCGCAGGCTTTAAGATTTACTTTGTCCTCTGGACGTTTGCAAACAGCAAAATAAACTACAGAATATTTTTCTTCTAGGTCTTTTGCAATACTATTCGCTAAATAAGTTTGCCCACTACCGCTAGGGCCTTTGATTATCATTCGTTGTCCAAGTTTTATAGGGCAGACGGTATTAATAAATTTAAGTTGTGGTAACGTGAAATTAATAGGTTTTAGCATCGCTTCGGGTTCAATGCTGTCAAAGTTTGATCTGTTTAATTCCATAGGCTCAAAGCCGTTTATTGTTATTATTTTGATGACTTTTGGAACAGAAGCGGTAAAATCAATATTACAACTAATTTCATCACCACTGCGTAGAAAATTAAAATAATTTATATTGTTGCTCACAACAGCATATTTGTTAAGGTCATAATTTTGAAAAATGTCAGTAAAGAAGTAAGCGGAATTGCCCAAGAATTTTACATAACCTCGATACACTTCATTAGCGCTTTGCTCCAAAATACTACCTTCAACAGAGTATAATGCTCCAGTAATATTTTGATTGATGCCAAAGGTTTGATTTAAGTCGTTATCAAAGCCAACCAATTTATTCCAGTCCTCATCGGCAATTATTTGTTTACGGTGTGGGCGGCCGCTTTTTACTTTTAGATAAGGCTCAACTTGTCCGGTAACAACTTTTATAATAGCCTCACGCAACTCGTCTGCCTTGAGCGCTGTCGGGTTACGTACACCGACTTTTGAACCTACTTCGCGTAATTGAAAAAGGTTTAGTGTCGTAAGTTTATCAATATCAACATTGTATTTGTTATTAGTCATCTATGCACCTCACCTTTATTTATTTTCTAACAAAGTTTAGCATAAAAATGAGTAAAAGTAAATTATTTTTTGAATTAATGCAATTTTATTACAAAAAATTACAAAAATCACCAACAATCGCAAATAAATGTTATTTAAAACACTTGACAAAATAAATAATTTATTACACAAACAAATTAATACATAAATAAAACTTTTACTACAATTTTCGAAATGTCGTATATTTGGTGTTTTGCTTGCGTAGATTTAGGCAAAAAATCTATTTCATTTTTAAATAATGTTAGATAAACCGTGTGCTATCCACACTGAAAACTCTCATCTGCCTAACAAAAAAACACAAGGAGTGCTCCTTGTATTTTTATGATTATATGCTGTTTTTAACGTACTTTCATTCTGTGTCTTATTACAATGAATGTTACAATGATTCCCACAACAAACAGGCAGGCAACGACAATTAAGATGATTGCAACCGTGTTGAGTGGTACATTTATAGTAATTCTGTGGCTAAGTAGGGTATTGCCACTTGCAGACTGAATTTGTACTACATATACGTTCGGGTCAGTGTATGTGAAACTTTGAGGTTCGATGTTAGTTCCATTTTCAGCATTTATTTCAAGTACAACTATACCGTTTACCACAAGCGCACAATCTCCAACACGTTCGTAAATGCTTGCTGTGTTTACAGTGATAGTAAAGCCTGCAGTGCTTGAAGTACCCCAATCACGTGATGTCGTAATTATAGGTTCTTCATTATTTATCCAAAATTCAAATGTATAATCTTGACTTGGATTATAACCGCTACCTGCATAGCGTACTGTTACAGAATATCTACCAATACCAAAGTTGTCTGCATCAACATAGAATGAGTAAATTTTTGAGTTTGTGCCACGTACTTCACTGGTTATGTCTTGTCCAGAACGCGTGATGTTTATAACTTCATAGCCGGTCATTGCTGTA
>CALWPB010000012.1 GCA_944383315.1 uncultured Clostridia bacterium
TCAGGGGCTACTTCTAATACTGCATAGAAGTAATATGCGTTGTCCTTCACAAACTCAAATGTCTCAAATGGATTTGTTGATACTATCTCTCCATTCCTATTCGCCCAGCCTTTAAATATTAGTCCTGGTAATGGCTTTACGTAGAAAAATACTTCTTCTGTTGTGGTGTTTGTACTATCATAGTCCGTATGATAAATGTATGCTGAATTGCGATATAACTCATTTTGTACGTCTATTGTTAGACTAACTATTTCAACAAATGTTGCTTCAATTAGATGTGCGCTGCGTACATCGTTTAGTGTTAGTGTGTATTCGGTTACATAACTTGCGTTGTTTGGGTTAAAGTTTACTGGGCTTCCGTCTACTGTTAGTGTATCTATCTTGTATTTATCGTTTGCTTTAACCACAAAACTTGCGCTGTCTCCCCAACCTACCGTTGTACTGCCTGGGGTTATTGTTCCATTCGCCCCTGCGGTAACTGTTATTGGTACTTGGTTCTGTTCCCATACACCGTACAAGGTGATTGAGCCACCTGCATTTGTTATGTTATTTATAGTTGCTCCGTCTGCATAGTTTACTGTCTGTTGTGTACTTGATGTCTTGGCTACTGTACTCCAACCTTTAAATGTGTATCCTGCTGCTATTTTGCTGGTATCCTTTAAGTTTAGGGTTGCATTTGCGTCATATGCTACAGTTTGGCTTGTTGTTCCACTTACTATGTTTAAATCACACCATTCTTTGCTTGGTTCGTGCCCTGCTCCAAAGATTTCGGTTAGGTCTAACAAAACTACATCATCCACCCACAACACACCAGCAGTATTGTTGTTATCAAAATCTATACGGAATTGATTTGAAGCAGTATATGATTGTACTGAAAGTCTATCATCATAGAAACTATACATATTCCACTGTCCTGCTGGTCCTAGTGCAATATTTCGAGATGTACTGCTCCCCACTTCCACGGCCATTGGTGATTCAACAATAGGCCAATATACTTGAGTGCTTGCATTTGGTGTCTGTGTTTCTTGGTATCCCCAATACTGTACATAAAAAATATGATTTTTGTTGGAGTCATTTATTGTAATTGTATTTGTTGTAGGTATAGTTGTTTCGGGTGAACCCGCATTACCTGTGATTTTTAATGCATAATTTCCGCTACGCACGTGGGCTGTATCGTATGTACCGCTCCAACCTGTATTTTCAAAGCCTGCTGCTAAACCTGTGATTTTGTTGGGATATCCTGAATACTCAAATATTACTGTATAACTCAATGCCTTCCATACAGCATATAAAGTTGTACTTCCACTTGAAACTATTTGGGTTACTTTCTGTCCGTTAGTATATGTGGGGCTGGTGGCTGTACTGCTCGTACTCCAGCCTGCAAATTCATAACCTGTACGTGTAAAGGTATTCGCTGCTATTGCTTGGCTATGCCCTACCAAGAAATATTGACTCCCCATACTACCGCTACCACCGTTTGCATTGAAGTTTACAGTATAACCTGTGGCACGGGTATAGGCACTTTGGGAAGTAGACGTTTCACCTGTATCAATATTATGATAAATATACTCATAATATTCAACAACGAAATTGTGAGAAACAGCAATATTGCTAACTCCAGAGCCACCACATGTGGTACAAGTCTTAGGATTTCTTGGGCATTTCCCTGTATCATTAAAATACGCTCCACAATATCTACAATTAATACCTGTTGAATTTGTTACAAAATAATGTTCTCCTAACACAACGCCGTCACCACCACAAGTTGAGCAAGAAACAGCAATATTGCCAACTCCAGAGCCACCACATGTGGTACAAGTCTTAGGATTTCTTGGGCATTTCCCTGTATCATTAAAATACGCTCCACAATATCTACAATTAATGCCTGTTGAATTTGTTACAAAATAATGTTCTCCTAACACAACGCCGTCACCACCACAAGTTGAGCAGTATTTATAACAAGTTTCAGACTCCTGAGATAATAAAGTAAAGTCATTATCACCTGTATGTTTATCATTTATACATTTATAATGCGTAATCATATCTTCATATGTATAGAAATTGCTACCGTTTTTATAATAAGCAGTACTTGAGCTTAATGCACCTGAAGGCTCATTTAAGGAACTTTGTAACGGAGAAAATGTTACAACCCCAGTTATTATTAGTGATATTGCAACTAATAATGCTAATATGATTATTAAAATATTTTTAAAAACTTTATTTTCTTTAATACAAGTTTTTAAATCGCTATTAAGACACTCTCTCCCCGTGCGATTTTTATTTAGCATAATATGAAAATTGTGTTTCATAAAACTTTATGTCGAAAACTGACATCTCCCTTTTTGTTTTTATTATTATTTTAATCCTTTTTTAAATAAAATACAAATAATTTTGGCTCTTTTTGTATAAATATACATTTTTTTGAAAAGTGTATAATATTTTAATATTTCAAAAATAAAAAAACTTGCTTAAAACTACAAGTTTTTTAAAAATTTTTTACAAATGCTCTATCATCTTGTTTTAAGTAATAAATATCTCCATTATTCAACATTGTTAGGACATTCTTAGTCTTACTAAATATTTCAAGAGCATTTTCTGCTCGACCTTTTAAAGTAGTATCACCTAAAATACGTACAAATCTACCAATTTTACAATTTTCTACCTTGCTACCGCCACCAATAAATGCTCTATTATATATAATAGAATCTTTTACAAAAGCATGCTCACATATCACTGAATTTCCTAATACTTCACTATTCCCTGCAACCGCAGCATTATCCTGAACTGTTGCATTTTGAGAAACTATAGAATTATCAAATATCCAACATTCACCACTTTGTGATAAATTAGCAGAACTACTGATTAATCCTCCATATTCACCTTTTTTAATCGGTCTATAAAAATTGTCTATATCACGCAATGCCATAATCCTAAACATATTACATTCAGGAATCATTAAATATTTAGATACATCGCGTTCTTCATTTACTTTATACATTCTACCAATACAATCATCTATAGATACAGATACCAACTGTTGTGTATTAAAAACACTAGCATTTCCAAGAACTTTTGCTTTAAATAACTCAGTAAAGCCACCAACGACCGCATTTTCACTTACCATACTATCTATCAAAACACTGTGCCCTACAACAGTAGCATTGCCACAAATATAAGAGCCTTTTATAGTTGCTTCATTGCCAACTAAAGCATTACCACATAACATACTTCCCCTATGAATTGTTGCTCTTCCTCTTAAAATCGCGTTATCTCTAATAATACTATCATCAAAAGCCCATGCTTCCGAATAAATTGATAGATTATTTTCATTTTGTACAAAACCGCCCAAATCTCCCTTATGAACAATTTCACCGATGCCGTGATTTGTATAAATATCTCGCAGAGCTCTAATTCTATAAAGCCTAGTACCATCAGTATCCTTTATGGACATTTCTTTAACTAATTCATATTTATCATTCATTTTAGTATTTCCCTTTAAAAACAAAAAACAAGTCCTAAGACTTGTAATTTTACTACATTTTTGCAACTTGTTCTTTTATTTTCTGTTTACCCTTTTCAATAGCATCTTTTACAGGTTTACAAGTTTGAACAAGAATTGCCCCGACAGCTGCGCCGAGAATCATTCCAACCAAAATGCCATCACACATAATATTTGCCTCCTTTATTTTCTATAAATATTGTGTGTACTTTTTTATAAAATAGAGAAGGTAAAATTTGGTAATTATGAAACTTTATTCGTTGCTTGCTTTTGCTTCTTTTTCAAGTCTTTTGTAATAATCTTCAACCGCGTTAGTAAGTGCTTGACTAGCAAGATTTAAGCAATAATCTTTCTGTGGAGCAATTTCTCCAAGTTCTTCTAAAACATCATTAATGTTAAAATTAAGAACTTCATCGACACTCAAACCTATAATCATTTGAGCCGCAACAGAACATACGGCTATTAACGTTGCACCACCAAACGTTTTAAATCTAGCATCTATAACCTTGCCGTCTTCGATTTGTAAATAAAACTTAACAATATCACTGCAAATATCACTATCTGCTCTACCTATTGCATTTGCGCCACGCAACATTCCTGCATTTTGAGGATTTTGCAATATTTCCATAATCTTTGAATTATACATATTACTCGTCCTCCTTTCCTACTTGTGATTTAGTTAATGCTGATATTTTACGCAATTTTTCTATGCTTTCAATTAATTTTTCTACCACGAAGTCAATTTCTTCCTTTGTTGTATTCTTACCAAGACTAAATCTTACAGCACCTTGTGCAAGGTCTGGAGCAATTCCCATTGCTGTCAGCACGTGGCTATTTTCCACAGAACCAGAAGAGCAAGCGGAACCTGTACTTACAGCTATACCATTAAGGTCAAGCAAATACATAAGGCTTTCCCCTTCAACCATACCAAATGAAAGATTTACATTGTTTGGTAATCTCTGCACAGGATGTCCGTTAAGTTGAGTCATTTCAATATTTGTCATTACTTTCTGAATAAAATAGTCGCGAAGTGTGCGCATTTTTTTACTGTTTGCTATAATATCGCGAGTTGCAATTTCTACCGCTTTACCAAGTCCAACAATAGCCGGCACATTACTTGTACCTGCACGCAAACCAAATTCCTGCTCACCACCATTCATAAAAGGTGTAATAACCACGCCGTCGTGAACATAGAGTGCCCCAACACCCTTAGGCCCGTTTAATTTGTGCCCGCTAAAACTCATAGCATCAATACCCATTTCGTGGACATTTATATTTATTGAGCCTACCGCTTGTGTTGCGTCAGTATGGAAAATAACATTTTTTTCCTTTGCAATATTTGAGATTGCCTGAATATTTTGAATAGTGCCGACTTCATTGTTTGCAGCCATTATTGAAATTAAAATCGTGTCTGCACTAATATAGTGAAGTAATTGGTCAATGCGTACGAGTCCCATTTCATCTACATCAAGATAAGTAACGCGGAATCCTTCGCGCTCCAATTTTTTACAAGTTTCCAAAATACTTGGGTGTTCTATTTTGCTAGTTATAATGTGATTGCCCTTATGTCTATTAGCTTTTGCAATACCATTTAATGCCCAGTTATTTGATTCTGTTGCGCCACTAGTAAAATATATTTCATTAGGTTCACAACCGATAGATTTTGCAATACGTTCACGCGCCAAATCAACAGCAGCTTTCGCTGTTCTGCCAAAGCTGTGCAGACTGTTAGGATTGCCGAAATCGCTTGTAAAATACGGCATCATCTCGTTTAGAACTTCACCAGACAACGGTGTTGTGGAAGCGTTGTCAAGATAAATTTTGTTCATACTTTCGTACTCCTTTTTTATTTTTGTGCAAGTTTATCTCTTAATAATTTTATTATACCACTTAAAACCATATATGTCAATACTCAAATACTATATGTAAAAAGAATTACCCGAGCGGATAATTCTTTTAAATTTAATCTAATTTTTCTGAAATCATATTTTCAATTTGTGATTTCTGTCTAAAACCAACAACACGAGCGATTTCGGCACCGTTTTGGAACAAAATCATAGTAGGAACACTCATAATGCCGTATTCCTGAGCAAGTTCCATACATTCATCTATATCAATTTTTGCAACAACTAATTTGTCGCTCATTTCTGCTTCTACTTGTTCTAGTATTGGTGCAAGCATTTTACAAGGACCGCACCAAGTAGCAAAAAAATCTGCTAATACAGGTTTGTCACCGTCAACAACTATCTCTTTAAAATTGTCTTTGTTAATGTGAATAATTGCCATTTATTTTATCCTCCAAATTATAAATAATATTATACCCTAATATTCTAAAATTTACAATTAATTAATAATGATTTTTAAAAATTATCAAAATTTTAGTGAAGTTTCACCTGTCAATAAATCTTTGATTTCAATAGACTGCGGGTCATCAAGTTCTTTTTGACCGACAACAATTAAGTAGCGAGCATTAATAGCATTTGCATATTTCATTTGCGCTTTAAAACTACGATTTGCAAGATTTATTTCTACATTTTTGCCTTGACTACGCATTTTTTCAGCAAATGGGATAATTTTCTCTATGTTAATATTGTCTGTATTAGCAATGTAATATAACTCCTCTGGTTCTACTAAAGCAGTATTAACCAAATGGACAACTCTATCCAGCCCTATTCCTACACCTAACGCAGCACAAGGTTTACCGCCTATTTCACCAACAAGATTATCATATCTACCGCCAGCAGCAACAGTCAATTTTTTACCATCAAAGCCACTGTGTTCAAACTCAAATACAGTCTTTGTATAATAATCAAGTCCACGGACAAGTCTATCATTTACAGAAAACTTAACACCTGCATTGTTGAGTAATTTCTGCAATTCTGTAAAGTGTGCCAAACACTCAGGACATAGATAGTCAAGTATACTAGGAGCAGATTTTAGCACTTCTTGACATTTTTCAACCTTGCAATCTAGCATACGCAAAGGATTTTCTACAGCCCTACGCTTACAATCAAAGCATAAGTCATCTAAATGCTGTTCCGCAAAAGCGCGCAATGCCTTGTTGTATTCTGCACGACACTCTGGACAACCTATCGAATTAAGTAAAAGAGTACAGTCATTTATCCCTAGCGCACGTAAATACTTGTCAATTAAAATTATCAACTCAGCATCTGCCTGCGGTGCTTCAGCACCAAAACATTCTAGCCCAAATTGATTAAACTCGCGGTAACGACCTTTTTGGGTATTTTCATATCTAAAACAATTTGAAAAATAATAAAACTTTTGCGGCAATGCAGAATTTAGCAAACCATTTTCAACTACCGCTCGTACGACACCCGCAGTACCCTCAGGACGCAAAGCAAGGCTACGGTCGCCCTTGTCCTTAAACTCGTACATTTCTTTTGAAACTATATCGCTTGTATCACCTACACTGCGTTTATAAAGACTTACATCTTCAAAAGTTGGGGTTCTTATTTCACGATAATTATACAAACCTGCAATTTTTCGTCCTGTCTGTTCCATAAATTGCCAAACAGTTGTTTCTACGGGCAAAATATCACGTGTACCTTTAGGTTTTTGATAGTTCATTTTATCCTCACTCTACATTATATAACGACTAATATCGTACTTTTTCACAGTCTGTTCAAGTTCGCGAAGCACAAACTCTTTGGTTATTACCACCTTACTCATTGGGTGATTTCCGCCCGCTTCAAAACTAATATCTTCAAGTAATGCTTCAATAATTGTGTGCAACCTACGAGCACCAATATTTTCGTTGTTTTCGTTTTCCAACTCAGCAATGTGTGCAATTTCCTTTAAGGCTTCTTCTTCAAATTCGAGTTCTATATTGTCGACTTTAAGTAATTCTGCCTGTTGCTTTGTAATTGCATTTTTAGGTTGTGTCAAAATCTTGTAGAAGTCCTTTGCTGTCAAGTTTTCAAGTTCTACTCTAATTGGGAAACGACCTTGAAGTTCTGGAATTAAGTCTTCTACCTTAGCGATGTGGAACGCACCTGCTGCTATAAACAAAATATAATCGGTACGAATTATACCATACTTTGTGCTTACAGTACAGCCTTCTACAAAAGGCAGAATGTCGCGCTGTACACCTTCACGCGAAACGTCAGGGCCATTACGACTATTGCTTGAAATAGCGATTTTGTCAATCTCATCAATAAAAATAATACCTTCTTGCTCGGCTCTACGAATACCCTCCTCGTTTACAGCATCAAGGTCTATTAAACGACTTGCTTCCTCATTAATAATATTTCTACGTGCTTGAGCAACTGTAATCTTACGAGTTTTCTTACGTCTTGGCATAAAACTGCTCAACATATCCGAAATATTCGTATCTTGATTACCTGGTATAATTTCAATAGCCCTAGGCACTTCTGTTACTTCTATTTCAATAATTTCGTTATCAAGTTTACCTTCTTCAATCTCTTTGAGTAACGCTTCTGCGTCAACCTTGGCTTTGTCTTCTACCACAATTTCCACCGTGTTTTCATTCACATTATTTGTAGTAGTTGTTGGTTTTGCTAACTTGCGTTTCTGCATCATAATGTCGCGGATTTTCTTGTTTGCATTATTTGTTGCAGTTGCTTTTACTTCTTCAAATTTTTCATCTTTAACAAGACGGATAGCATTTTCTACCAAATCGCGAATCATACTTTCAACATCGCGACCTACGTATCCAACTTCGGTATATTTTGTTGCTTCAACTTTTACAAAAGGAGCACGCACAAGTTTTGCAAGACGTCTTGCAATTTCGGTCTTACCTACACCAGTAGGACCTTTCATAAGGATATTTTTAGGAGTTACTTCTTCGCGTTCTTGCTCAGGCAACTGACTGCGTCTGTAACGGTTACGCAACGCAACAGCAACCGCGCGCTTTGCCTTGTCCTGACCTATTATATATTTGTCTAATTCGTTTACAATTTCTTTCGGTGTCATCAATTCCATAATTATTCCACCTCCTCAAAAAACAAGTGTTTGTTAGTATAGATACAATAATCACTGGCAACGAGTAAGGCTTTTTCAGCAATATCACGCGCGCTTAATTTTGTATTTTCATACAATGCGCGTGCCGCCCCCAAAGCATACGGACTACCAGAACCCACTGAAGCAAAATCATCATTAGGCTTGGTTACCATTCCATCACCTGTAAATATATACATATCATCTTTGTTAGCAACAATCATCATTACTTCAACATTGTTGCGCATAGCATTGAGATTTTGCCAATTACTTGAAATTTCAACCAAAGCGCGTTGAAGATTGCCAGAATACTTGTTTAAGTTTTCTTCAAGCAAACGCAGTACAGCAAATGCTTGAGCCACTGCACCTGCAAAACCTACTAAAACTTTGTCATTATAAATTTTGTGGAGTTTCTTTACCCCGTCTTTGAATACCATAGTATCCATTGTAGCCTGACTGTCAGCACCGAATACAGTTTTACCGTTTCGTTTGACAGCAACTATAGTTGTACCTTTGAATTCCATATTATATACACTCCTTTATTTCAGCGATTTTCGATAAAGCACGTTCAGCCAAAGCGTGTTTCTTCTCTTTTTTGGGAACATCAATCGGTTTTAACAATCCCCAGTTTATATGCATTGGTTGGAAATTATGCTCACTGCCCGCTTCCAAATAATTAGCAAGCGCACCCAAACACGTTTCCGTTCCAAATTCGACCAGCGGGAGATTGTTTAGATATTTTATCATATTTATTGCACAAAGTAAACCACTAGCGATACTTTCCGTATAACCTTCAACACCGCTAATTTGTCCTGCAAACATAATGTTTCTATGAGTTTTAAGTTGGAAATAGTGATTCAAAAATTTGGGTGCATTAATGTAAGTATTGCGATGCATTACTCCATATCTCAACCATTCAGCATTATGCAATGCGGGAATAAGCCCAAAAACTCTGCGTTGCTCGGGGAAGGTTAAATTCGTTTGAAAGCCTACAAGATTAAACATACTGCCTTCCGTATTCTCCCTACGCAACTGAACGACAGCATAAGGCTGTTTGCCGTCTATTGAAATGCCGTCAGGTTTGAGCGGCCCACAACGTAATACATCAATACCACGTCGAGCCATAATTTCAACGGGCAAACACCCTTCAAAATTGACTTCGTGCTCAAAAGAATGTAATTCCACGCGTTGCGCCTTACTTAATTCTTGACAAAAATTAATATATTCTTCCTTATTTAGCGGACAATTTAAATAATCACCTTTGCCAACTTCGCCCCACCTATCTTGATAAAAAGCGAAATCGTAATCTATGCTATCGCCTGCAACTATTGGGGCAACCGCATCATAAAAATACAAGCGCCCCCCTGTAATTTTCTCAATAAACTCCGCAAGCCCAGTCGAACACAAAGGGCCAGCAGCAACAATAACAGGCTCATCTAAATCAAATTCTGTTACTTCTTCGCGAATAATATTTATATTCTTATTACTTTCCAAACGTTCAGTAACGAGTGCTGCAAAGCGCTCTCTATCAACCGTAAGAGTATTGGCAGATGGGATACTCGTTTTGTCAGCACAATCAAGAACAAAACTATTTAATAGTCTTAACTCTGCTTTTAACACTCCTGTAGCAAATTCTAATGTATCATTTTTTAATGAATTTGAACAAACAAGTTCTGCAAAATTTGGGTTATGGTGCGCTGGACTAAACTTTTGCGGTTTCATTTCGTACAAGTCGACCTGAACACCAGCCTGAGCCAGTTGCCAAGCACATTCTGCCCCAGCAAGCCCTGCCCCAATTACTTTTACTTTTGTCAATTTTGTTCTTCCTTTCTCTCAACAAACTCTTGATAATCACAGTGTGGATTTGAGCAGTATAACTTTGTAGAAGTCTTGGACTCCTTCCCTAGCAATACATTATTGCACTTGGGGCAAAGTTTGTCTGTTGGCTTATCCTTAAAAATCATAGAGCAATTAGGATACCCCGAACAGCCGTAGAAAATTTCACCTTTTTTATTGCGTTTCTCAACAATATCTTTTCCACACAACGGACAAGTGGCAACTTTTTTATTTATTGGCAATATATTTTTACACTTTGGATAGTTGCTACAAGCCAAAAACTTGCCATATTTACCTGTACGCTCTACCATTTTATGTCCACACTTGTCGCAAACTATGTCTGTTTCAATGATTTTGGAATTTTCGCTCAAATTTCGCTTATAAGCACATTCTGGATAATTGCTACAAGCCAAAAATTTACCATATTTACCCGTTTTAATTACTAATTTATTACCACATTCAGGGCAAATCTCGTCTGTTTCTTCTGGAGTTTCACCTTCGGCATCAAGATTTTTGATGTTTTTACACTTTGGATAGTTACTGCAAGCCAAAAACTTGCCGTATTTACCTTGTCTAATTACCATTTTGTTGCCACATTTATCGCATATAATATCTGTTCCTTCAACAAAGGTCTTTAAGGCTTCATTTGCCTTGTCCATTTCAGCCTTGAAATCGTCATAAAAACCTGAGATTACAGTATGCCAGTCTTTATGCCCGTCTGCTATTTCGTCAAGGCTATCTTCCATATTTGCCGTAAAGGCTATATCCATAATTTCGGGAAAATATTGAACAAGCAAATCTGTAACAGAAAAGCCGAGTTCTGTAGGTTTCATATACTTACCTTCAGCCTCAATATACTTTCTGTTAAACAGTACAGCCACTGTTGGTGAATATGTTGCAGGACGTCCAATACCACGCTCTTCCATTGCTTTTACAAGACTTGCTTCGGTATATCTTGCTGGCGGTTTAGTAAACTTTTGTTCAGTCTTTAAGCCCATTAAGTCGAGTACTTCACCTTCAGTAAGAGGCGGAATAGCACTTTGAGTTTCTTCTTCGTCTTTATCTTTTGCTACATATTCCTGATACAATACTGTATACCCCGCAAAGATTGGGGTGCGTCCAGTTGCTCTAAATGTATAGTTTTTTACATCTACATCAAGCGAAACAGAATTATAAGTTGCATCAGACATTTGGCTTGCTAAAAAGCGTTCATATATAAGTTTATACAACTTATAATTATCACCTGTTAGACAGTCCTTTACATCTTCGGGACGAATATCAAGATAAATAGGTCTTATGGCTTCGTGGGCATCCTGTGCAGATTTTTTAGATTTGTAAATATTAGGTTTTTCAGGATAGTATTGCGCACCATATTTGTTAATAATATAATCTTTTGCTGCTTTCTGCGCTTCTGGCGAAACACGGACAGAGTCAGTACGAATATAAGTAATTAACGCAGTTTTTCCCCTGCCCGCAAGGTCAACACCTTCGTACAAGTTTTGAGCAGCAGATGTCGTACGTTTCAAGGACATTCCAAGTTTATTAAGAGCATCTTGCTGCATTGTACTAGTAATATAAGGCGCTGGCGGATGTGATTTGGTAACTGATTTTTTAATGTTGCCAACTTTCCAAGTTTGATTAGCAATATCCGCTAAAAAAGCATCTTTTTCTTCGGCATTTTTAATTTTAAACTTTTTGCCGTCTTTATTAATTAGGCTTGCTGAAAACTGTTTGTCTGCTTCACTTATTTTTGCAAGACTTGCAGTAACTGCCCACCATTCTTCTGGCTTAAAGTTAATTATTTCACGTTCCCTATCAACCACAAGTTTAAGAGTAACTGATTGTACTCTACCTGCGCTGAGTTTTGGTTGAATTTTTTTACATAAAATGGGTGAAAGTTTGTAACCTACGATTCTATCCAATACCCTACGTGCTTGTTGAGCATTTACAAGATTTAAGTCTATACTGCGCGGAACTTGGATACCGTGAGTAACTACGTTCTTTGAGATTTCGTTAAACTCAACACGAATTTTATCATTTGGATTTAATCCCAGCACATTCGCAACGTGCCACGAAATAGCCTCCCCTTCGCGGTCAGGGTCGGTTGCAATCAAGACTTGTTCGGCTTTACTTGCCTTGTCCTGTAACGACTTAATTACGTCTTTTTTATCAGCAATTACTTCGTATTTGGGTTCAAAATTATTGTTTATATCGACACCAAAACCGTGTACGGGCAAATCTCTAATATGTCCTTTGGTTGCAAATACTTCGAAATCATTGCCCAAAAATTTCTTTATAGTATCTCGTTTACCTGGACCTTCTATAACTATTAGTTTCATCTAACCCCTCCAATAAAGCCTAATTATCTACTTGCAAGCCATTTTATTATCCAAAAGCCCGCAAAAACAAAAAGTAACATCTCGTAATACATTTTCAATCCTTTAACTTATAAAAATTACTTGGTAACTTTTCTATTAAACCACGAATTTCCAAAGTTGTCAACAGCCCAAACAATTTTTTTGCATCAATTTTCGTTTTTTCTAATATTTCGTCAAAATGTTGCTCTTCGTTTTTCAAAACGTCAATTATGGCTTGTTCTTCGGGTTTTAATGTAAGTTTCTTATCAACTTTTAAATCTAATGTTTGCTGGCAATGTTTTTCTACATAATTATTATTCAATGTTTCAATAATATCCGTTGGGCTTGTAACACAGCACGAATAAAATTGTTTTATCAAGTCATTTGTGCCAACACTTGCACGGCTGTTTATATTCCCTGGTATAGCAAAAATATCTTTGCCCATATCAAGCGCAAAGTTTACTGTATGCAATGCTCCACTGTTTTCACCTGCTTCGGTAACAAGCACGCCTTCACCAATAGCGGCAATAAGTCTATTACGCTGTACAAACGTAAAATTTTTTGGATTCACATCGGGCGCTTTCTCCGATAAAATCAATCCACCTGTATTTACAACATCGCGAGCAAGTTGAACATTTATTGCAGGATAAATATAATTAAGCCCACCCGCCAGCACTCCAATCGCTTTACCTTTTGCACGTAATGCGCCAGTATGAGCATTTCCGTCTATACCTTCAGCAAGTCCACTGACTATAGTAAAACCCGCTTTGCTCAATTCGTACGCAAAGTGTTGTGTTTGCTCCACACCATAACGCGTGCAAGCACGAGAGCCAACAATTGAAATGCATCTCGTATCAAGCAAATCAAGATTTCCTATATAATATACTACAAGTGGCGGAACATCAAGATTGCGAAAAACGGAAGGATATTTCTCATCATTCAACGTTACGTATTTTACCTTAGAATTGCCAATGCTATTTAATAATTTATCTAAACTACCGCCATCGCGTAAACTTATAAGTTCTTGAAATTCTTGACCCGATAAATACTTCATTGCGTGATTGGTGTATGATTTAAGTTCCCATAACTCTTGTAAATTATCAAATGATAATGCAAAATCATATAATTTCTTGACAGGCATATCACTTAAAGACAGCCACATAAAAATTTTATCTAAATCTACCATTTCTATATCCAATATTTTTTGTCCAATGCCCTATAACCTATTGCTTCTGCTAAATGTTGCAATTCTATTGTATCACTGTCGTCAAGGTCGGCAATCGTGCGTGCAACTTTTAGTATGCGGTTGTGTGCGCGAGCGGAAAGATTAAATGCTTCAAAGGCTTCTTTGAGAAGCATTGCGCATTCATTATCAAGAGCGCAGAACTGATTTACTTGCTTTGTATCCATTTTGGCATTACAAGTGGTCCTTGTCCCCCTAAATCTCTCTATTTGACGAGCGCGTGCTTTGTTTACTCTTTCACGAATTGTGGCACTTTTTTCTTCATTTCCAGTACGCGCAGACAGTTCATCATAACTTACTCCGTCAACTTCAACGTGTATATCAATTCTATCCATCAGCGGTCCACTGAGTTTGTCTAAATAATTATGTATTTGTGTAGGCGTGCAACGACATTGACGAGTTTTTGAACCGTAATTACCACACGGACAAGGATTCATGCTAGTTACTAGCATAAATTCAGCAGGATATTCAACAGTAGAATTCACGCGGGCAACAGTTATTTTACCATCTTCTAGTGGCTGACGCAAGGTTTCAAGTGTTTTGCGGTTATATTCTGGCAATTCGTCGAGAAACAACACCCCATTGTGTGCAAGACTTATTTCTCCCGGTTTACTACGAGCACCGCCACCTGTAAGAGTTACCGCCGTAGTAGTATGGTGTGGCGAGCGAAAAGGTCTGTGCCATACTATACCCTCTTGTGCGTCAAGGATACCCGCAATACTGTGTATCTTGGTTACCTCGAGCGCTTCTTCAAATGTCATCGACGGTAAAATACTTGGTAAACATCGAGCAATCATCGTTTTCCCCGCACCTGGTGGTCCTATCATCATTATATTATGCCCACCAGCCGCTGCAACCTCCATAGCGCGTTTTGCTGCTGTCTGTCCTTTCACATAGCAAAAATCATTCTTTTCGTCAATTTTAATTTGCTGTGTATAAAAATCACGCTTTTCGATAGGTGAAAGTGAAATTTTACCATTTAAAAAATTTACTAATTCGTTTAAATCTTTTATAGCAAATACATCAATTCCGTCAATAAAACTTGCTTCATTTGCGTTTTCTACCGGAATGAAAACCTTTGTATGCCCGAGTGCACGAGCGGAAATAAGCAACGGTAATACTCCATTTGCTTTACGTGTAGAACCATCAAGACTTAATTCACCAATAAATGTATAATCATTGATATGTTCATTCTTTATTTCATTTGTACAAACAAGCAAAGCCACCGCTATAGGTAAATCATAGATAGGCCCTTCCTTTTTAGTATTAGCAGGTGCAAGATTTATAGTTAGTTTGAGCATAGGAAATTTTAGACAAGAATTTTTAATTGCGCTACGTATTCTCTCCTTACTTTCTTTTATGGCAGTATCTGGCAAACCAACTATGTCAAATTTGGGCAAACCGTTGTTGACGTCTGCTTCGACCACAACATTATATCCTTCTATACCATTAAGCCCCAAAGTTTTGATTTTCGATAACATATTCGCTCCTTAATTTGACATAATTCTACCTTTTTTTTCGTAATTTAGCAAATGTTTTAGCATATAGTTAAATATTAAATTCAAAATGCATAGAATATCTTAAAAAAGACTTGACACAAACTAAATTTTGTGGCAAACTATATTTAAATTTTTTACGCGAAGGTGGTGAGAAGCGATGACAATGGTAGTAGTCGGTAAAGACGAATCAATCGACAGCGCATTGAAGAGATTTAAGCGCAAGTGCCAAAAAGACGGCATTATCGGTGATTTACGTAAACACGAAGCATACGAAAAACCTAGCGTAAAGCGCAAGAAAAAAAGCGAAGCTGCTCGCAAACGCAACCGCAAATAATTTAAAAGAACATACGCAAAGTATGTTCTTTTTTTGTTATTAATAAATAGAATAATAAAATAAAAAAAGAGCCAATAATGCTCTCTTTTTTATTCAGCGATGCCTTGTTCTTCAAGAAGTTTGTTGTAAATTGCAAATACTTCATCAATAATTGCATCACTTTCTTCAACAACAAGCAACTGGTCTTCGTTGTCGTCTTCTTCAAATGAGAATACTATTGCTTCATCATCAGCGACACCGTCCATTTTGTTGATTGGTTTCAAAATAGCATATAATTTTTCATTGTATGGAATAAGTGCTATTTGCTCAAATTCAACAGGTTTCTCATTCTCATCATAAAGGACTATAGGATCACTGTTTTCAGGATCCAAAAGTTGCAAAATAGGATTATCCAAATCTTCTTCTTTTTTTGCCATAATTTCATCTCCTTAAATTTTCTTATCCAAATAATTTTGCAGAATAATACTAGCCGCGACTTTGTCAATAACCGTTTTACGCTTTGCTCTACTCACATCTGCTGAAATTAACATTTTTTCTGCACTAACCGTCGTTAATCTTTCGTCCTGATACACTATTTTTGCAGGGGTTACTGCTGCCAATTTCTCACAAAAATCATAAGTAAACTGAACGCGCGGACCGTCAGTACCGTCCATATTTTTGGGCAGTCCAACTACGATTACATCGACATCTTTTTCCTTAACCAAATCTGCCAAATATTGCAAATCTTGCTCCAAGGATTGCCTTCGATAATTCAAGAAACCACTGGCGAACATTCCCAAAGGATCGCTAAATGCTATACCTATATTGACGTCACCAAGGTCAAGTCCCATTTTACGTGCCATTATTACCTCTGTTTAAGCAAAAGATTTGTTAATGAAACTATACCATATTATTTGTTTTTATGCAAACTTTTAAACGTATTTTATGCTAATTTTAATAAAATTTAACAAAAGCAGACAAAATGTCTGCTTTTAATTAATCAATAACGAAGTCTCCACCGTTTCCTATTGGAGTATCGCTTAGCTCTCCTGTTAGGATATTAAAGTACTTTCCGTCCTTGGTGATTGTATAGCCGTTGTACTCAAAGTATCCTGCAAATGCACTGGCATTCGGGAATGTTTCAAAGTTATACATTGTAAATAGGTCTATGTTGCTTAGGTCTATATCTTGGTTTAGGTATACTTGTACTCCTGCTAGGTGATCTTCGGAGAAGTTTGCCACGTTCACAAACTCCAACAACTCACCTGCTGTGTTTATTGAGTAGTACTCTCTCAGGGGCTACTTCTAATACTGCATAGAAGTAATATGCGTTGTCCTTCACGAACTCAAATGTCTCAAATGGATTTGTTGATACTATCTCTCCATTCCTATTCGCCCAGCCTTTAAATATTAATCCTGGTAATGGCTTAATATAGAAGAATACTTCTTCTGTTGTGGTGTTTGTACTATCATAGTCTGTATGAAAAATGTATACTGAATTGCGGTATAACTCGTTTTGTACATCTATTGTTAGGCTAACTATTTCAACGAACGTTGCTTCTATTAGGTGTGCGCTACGTACGTCGTTTAGTGTTAGCGTGTATTCAGTTACATAACTTGCATTGTTAGGGTTAAAGTTTACTGGACTTCCGTCTACTGTTAATGTATCTATCTTGTATTTATCGTTTGCTTTAACCACAAAACTTGCGTTGTCTCCCCAACCTACCGTTGTACTGCCTGGGGTTATTGTTCCATTTGCACCTGCTGATACTGTTATTGGTACTTGGTTTTGTTCCCATACACCGTACAAGGTGATTGAACCACCTGCATTTGTTATGTTATTTATAGTTGCTCCGTCTGCATAGTTTACTGTCTGTTGTGTGCTTGATGTCTTGGCTACTGTACTCCAACCTT
Source organism: uncultured Clostridia bacterium (assembly GCA_944383315.1). GTDB lineage: Bacteria > Bacillota > Clostridia > Christensenellales > UBA1242 > UBA7867. The sequence goes on from CALWPB010000012.1 coordinate 17,639, forward strand.
TAAAGGTGTATCCTGCTGCTATTTTGCTAGTATCCTTTAAGTTTAGGGTTGCATTTGCGTCATATGCTACAGTTTGGCTTGTTGTTCCACTTACTATGTTTAAATCACACCATTCTTTGCTAGGTTCGTGTCCTGCTCCAAAGATTTCGGTTAGGTCCAGCATTACAAAATCATCAAACCAGATTGTTCCTGCTTGGTTACCGTTATCAAAATCTATTCGCACTTGTTTATTTGCGGTAAGGGCATTGTTTGAACGAGTACCATAGAAACTATACATATTCCACTGTCCTACTGGTCCTAGTGCTAATGCCCCCATACTTGGTTCTTCAATAGGCCAATAAATTTGCGTTGAACCACCATTTGGTAATGCTGTTTCTTGATACCCCCAGTATTGGAAATAGAACACGTGATTACGGGTATTAATATCTATGGAGATTGTACTTGTTGTAGGTATAGTTGTTTCGGGTGAACCCGCATTACCTGTGATTTTTAATGCATAATTTCCGCTACGCACGTGTTCTGTTCCATATGTACCGCTCCAACCTGTGTTCTCAAAGCCTGCTGCTAAACCTGTGATTTTGTTGGGATATCCTGAATACTCAAAGATTACTGTATAACTCAATGCCTTCCATACAGCATATAAAGTTGTACTTCCACTTGAAACTATTTGGGTTACTTTCTGTCCGTTAGTATATGTGGGGCTGGTGGCTGTACTGCTCGTACTCCAGCCTGCAAATTCATAACCTGTACGTGTAAAGGTATTCGCCGCTATCGCTTGGCTATGCCCTACCAAGAAATATTGACTCCCCATACTACCGCTACCACCATTTGCATTGAAGTTTACAGTATAACCTGTGGCACGGGTATAGGCACTTTGTGAAGTGGTTGTTGCGTTTGTGTCTATATTCTTGTATGTATATAACATATATGATTTTGATATGGAATGGTTATGCTTTGTTGTGGTTGTATAAGGTCTTGAATAACAAGTACCACTAAATGAAGATGATGATGTTTTACCACAATATGAGCATTTATAACCTGTTACATTTTTTGTGCATTGCGCCGTACTGTTACTAGAAAATGTACTATTACAATAACGGCATTTATAGCCTGTAATATGACTGGTACAAGTACCACTAAATGAGGATGAAGAACTTTTATTACAATAAGAACAGGTGTATGTGGTACTTGTTATGTTGCTAGTACAAGTGCCCCAGTTATAAGGACCAGATGAGATCACGCTAACTCTTTTCGTCGCACCGCAGTAATCACATTTAGCTTTCCAAGTCTGATCAAGATACTGCTTACCACCCGCGTGGTGTTGCCCATATGTATGGCTAGTTTTTACATTATGAGAACCATACTGAGCAGAACAACTATGGCTACCATATTGCTTTGAAACTGAATGACTGTAATAACTTGTGCCAGTTGAAGTATATCAAGTGCCACTTACACTACTTGTGGTATAATCGTTACTACCACTATGTCTACTATTCGTACATTTATAATGTTGCACACTACTGCTTAATGTATAAAAGTTACTCCCATTTTTATAGTAAGCAGTGCTTGAGCTTAACGCACCTGAAGGCTCATTTAAGGAACTTTGTGATTGAGGAAATAGAACAACACCTGCTATTATAAAAGATATTGCTACAAGACAAGCCAAAATTATTAGTAGAACTCTTTTGTATATTAGATTTCCTTTAATACAAGCTTTTAAACTTTTATCAAAGCGCCTACTAGTACAATTTTTATTAAACATAATATGAAAACCGTATTTCATAAAACTTTATGTCGAAAACTGACATCTCCTTTTTTATTATATTACTATTTTAATCCTTTTTAAAATAAAATACAAATAATTCTACATATTTTGCATAAATATACATTTTTATTAAATGTGTATATTTTTTTAATATTTAATTAATAATATATTAATAAAAAAACATATTCACTTTGCGTGATATGTTTTTTCTGTTACTTTATTTCTTTTGATTCTATTTCTGCTTTAATATTTTGAATAAAAGTATTTAACTTTTGTTTACCTAAATCACCTAATTTGCGATGACGCACTGAAATCAAGTTTTCATTCATTTCATCATCACCAAGCACAAGCATATAAGGGACTTTTTGTAGTTGCGCTTCTCTAATTTTATACCCGACTTTTTCATTTCTCTCATCAAATTCGACTCTAATACCCGCTTCATCAAGCGCTGCTACAATCTTACGAGCATAATCATTTTGCTTTTCAGAAATTGTAATTACTTGCACTTGCACAGGAGCAAGCCATAGCGGGAAAGCGCCCGCAAAGTTTTCGGTCATAATACCTAAAAACCTATCTATTGAGCCATAAATTACGCGGTGAATCATTATAGGTTCTTGCTTTGAACCATCCACATCAATGTAATACAATTCAAAACGTTTTGGCAACTGCATATCAAGTTGAATAGTACCACATTGCCACGTTCTACCGATTGCATCTTTTATGTGAATATCAATCTTTGGTCCATAGAATGCCCCATCGCCTTCATTAATAGTATATTCCTTACCAAGTTTTTGCAAAGTATTTTTGAGTGCAGTTTCTACCTTTTCCCAATCAGATACATCTCCTATATGATCTTCGGGCATAGTACTAAGTTCCAAAGAATAACTAAGATTAAATACCTGATATGCTTCATCTACTAATTTAAGAACATTTGCAATTTCGTCTTCAATTTGTGATGGTAACATAAAAATATGAGCATCATCTTGAGTGAATGCACGCACTCTAAACAGTCCGTGCAATGTACCACTTGCTTCTCTGCGATGTACCTTGCCAAGTTCCCCTACACGTAATGGTAAATCTTTGTATGAATGAATATTTTCTTTATAATACAGCATACAGCCTGGGCAATTCATAGGTTTAATAGCATAATCTTTATCTTCATCGGCTTTAAAAGTGTACATATTTTGTCTATAATGGTCCCAATGTCCAGACACTTCCCAAAGTTCCCTACTCATAGCAGTAGGTGTTTCAATCTCAACGTAATTTGCTTTTTTGTGAATTTCACGCCAGTATTTAATCAACTCATTTTTGAGTATAACTCCTTTTGGCATATAGAAAGGCATACCTGGAGCATATTCACTGATAAAGAATAGTCCTAATTCTTTACCGAGTTTGCGGTGGTCGCGTTTTTTCGCCTCTTCAAGCATAGTTAAATATTCGTCGAGTTCGCTCTTTTTAGGGAAAGAAGTCCCGTAAATACGGGTCAGCATTTTATTGTGCTCATCACCCTTATAATAAGCACCTGTAACAGATTGAAGTTTTAAAGCTTTGATTATGCTAATATCTTCCAAGTGAGGTCCTCGACATAAATCAACAAGTTCCCCCAATTTGTAAATTGTCAAAATCTCATCATCAGGAATTCCCGCCAAAATATCAAGTTTGTAAGGCTCGTTTAATTCTGTAAATATCTTTTCAGCCTCTTTTCTCGACACTTCCATACGTTCAAACGGAATTTTTTCCTTGATAATATTTTGCATTTCTGCTTCAATTTTAGGCAAATCATCCTGCCCTATTGGGCTTTCAAAGTCAAAGTCATAATAAAAACCATTTTCAATAGCAGGACCGATACTAATCTTTGTATTAGGAAATAAGTGTTTAACAGCCAATGCTAAAATATGAGCCGAAGAATGACGGAATACCTCCATCCCTTCTTTATCTTTTAGCGTTATAATTTCTACCATATCTTCTTGATTTACGACAGCAGATAACTGACAAAGTTTACCATTTACTTTACCTACAATGGCGTTACGCGCTAGTCCTTCACTTATTTTCAAAGCGACATCTTTTACCGTTGCACCGTTGTCTACTTCAATTTTTGAACCGTCTTTTATTTGAACAAACATAAAATTTTCTCCTTTTAAATAATAAAAAACTCGCCCTTAACAAAAGGACGAGCATCACCCGTGGTTCCACCTTTCTTGCTTTGAAAAAACAAAGCCACTCTTTATGCTTTTTTACGCAAAGCAAACGCAATAGTCAAAAGGTGGTTTCGCTATACTGGCTTATAAACGCACTCTCAGCAATGTGCATCTCTCTGTATACAGTTTCAGTATGCTACTTGTCCTTTATCTCACTATGATTATTATCATTATAGTACTGAATTTAAATTTTGTCAACTATTTTCGCAAAATCTCACCCAAGTTGTACTTTATCTTCAAATACAGAACACAAGAGAGTGATTACTTCGTTATTCAAATCGTTTGAGTGAATCTTAATTAAATAAGGGTTCAAGTCTATTAATTTTGATAAAATATCATAGCAATCGTTTACATCAATAGATGTAATAACATCAAAATTACTCTTTATATCGTGATAAAGCAGGCATTTATCCTTTAATTCTAAAATTACGCTTTGGCATTTTGAATCGATACTATTTAGCAAAAAGCGCAAAAGTTCTATAAAGTTTTCTTTTTTTAAAATTGTAAGTGAATTTTGGTTTGTTAGTTCACAAAGTTCCTGCCATTTCTTTAATAGTCCTTGCATTTTAAAATATAGATAACTGCGTAGATTCAGCCTATTCCCGTTTAAATCTAACAAATGTAAAACTATTTGTCGTTCGGTTGCTCTATCAAAATATGTACAAACTTTTAAAAATGTTGAGAGATATTCTTCCTTGTAATCCATTAAATCAATGTTGTTTTTGAGATAATTATATTTCATTTTTTCACAAAACACATCGCATAACACAAGTCTCAATTTTGCTTTTAATTCTGGCACAACATCCTTTTTTGCACCTATTGAGAGATATAAATTGCTACCGTCTGATAATGTTGCCATTATGCCACCGACTTTGGACACAGTTTCAGCCATATTCTCTTGAATAAACAAAATATAGTCTTTGTCTTTCAACTCTCCAATTATCTCAAACTCCCACATAATCTCTCCTTTGATTATGCCTAGTGTATGCAATTTTCTCATTTAATACACAATAAATAAAAAATTTTTATATAGCGCAATCAAAAAAGTTTTTATAGAATATGGAATGATATAGACTTAAATTTGATATTCAATTTAATGCTATTTATATTTAAATTAAATCATTTCAACAATAAAAAAGCAAAGTCCTATTGAACTTTGCATATTTTTAGTTTGTTAGATTTTAAAATACATTTGAGTCGTTAAACCAAGTTTCTTGCGTTAGTGAAAATGAAATATTGATAGTTACATTATCAGTCATAACAAAATTAAAACTACTTGTGTATAATATTTGACCTCCCCCTATACTACTAGACTGTACTGAAATATTTGAAAATGTAGGTGCAATTATATTAACTGTATACATAGTCCCTTGTTCCAAAGTATCACTTGTAGAAATCGCAGCAGGTCTTTGTCCACCCGATATAGTAACAACATTAGAGTACTTTATGTCACCTGTAGAATCTTTTACTTGAATTGTGAAATTAGTATCGTAATTTTCATTTTCTGAATAATCAAAATCCACACGGGAAAGAGTAAAATCAAATGTTACTGTACCAGGAGCTGCCTTAGATGGTGATAAACTTACGAATGCAAGCCCTATAATTACAGCCAAAACAGCCAAAGAAGCACAAACTATTGATATTGTCTTTATTCTCAAATTTTTAATTGACTTATTCACGAAAGTACCCCTTTTTAACTTACTTTAATATTATTATATCTATTTCGACAAAAATAATCAAACAATTTTACATAAAATTGCAAAAACATTGAAATTACTTTTTTGTAATTAAATTTATTACTTTCGAATGTAACAGAAGCAACCAGATAAATAGGTCTTTGAAATTCAAAATTAATTCTATCTAAATTCTCAAACAAAAAAGAACTCTATTAATTATACAGTTCCTTTTTTATCTCTATAACTTTAAGACTACAGCCTTAAACTGTTTATTAATAATCTTTCTTCAAAAGTGCGTAGTAAGCCTTAGGGTGCTTGCATACAGGACATTCTTCTGGTGGTTCTTTACCAAAATAATGGTTACCACAATTAAGGCAAACCCATTCCATTTCATCAACACGTGCAAACACTTCACCAGTCTTTACATTTGCAAGCAAGTCTTTAAAACGTTGCTCGTGCAATTTTTCAATTGCTGCTACACCTTCAAATAGATTAGCGATTTCTTCAAAGCCTTCTTCGCGAGCGGTTTCTGCAAAGTGCTTGTACATATCGGTCCACTCATAGTTTTCTCCATCTGCAGCCCATTCCAAGCATTCAGCAGTTGTGCCCATTCCGTGAAAAAGTTTAAACCAAATTTTTGCGTGTTCTTTCTCATTGTTGGCAGTTTCTGTAAAGTAATTTGCAATTTGCACAAAGCCTTCTTTTTTGGCTATTGATGCAAAATAGTCATATTTTGAGCGCGCTTGACACTCACCTGCGAAAGCAGTCATAAGATTTTGTTCTGTTTTGGTGCCCTTTAAGGCTTCAACTTTCTTAAGTTCCATTTGTTTTCTCCTTTAATAAAACTTGTATTGTTATAACAAAATACACATAAAAAGTCAAACAAATTTCTATTTTTTCCAAATCTTTTTGCGTTTAAAATCTTTCTCCCTACCGTTACTACTCGGCTCGTAATATACTCTATCCTTTAATTCATCTGGCATATATTGTTGATAAACATACCCACCAAAATCGTGCGGATATTTGTATTTAGGAGCATTTTTGTCTATGTGATAATTTTTAAGATGTTCAGGCACATTGTCATTTCTACAAGTTTTCGCATCACTTTGCGCCCTGTTCATTGCGACAACCACACTATTAGATTTCGGCGCCTCACATACGTAAATAATCGCGTGAGAAAGCGGCAAATTCCCCTCAGGCATACCCATATTTTTAACCGCAATGAGAGCACAAGTCGAAAGTAACAGTGCATTACTATCCGCCATTCCTATGTCTTCGCTTGCGTGAGCCATTAGTCTACGTGCAATAATAAGCGGATCGCATCCTGCTTCAATCAATCTATTGCTCCAAAATAAAGCCGCCTCAGCATCACTACCGCGCAAACTTTTACAAAAAGCAGACAACATATCATAAAAAATGTTTTCGTCAACACTCAATGCTTTTGACTGAATTGATTGTTCCGCAACCGTTTTATCGATGACAATTTGCCCATCTTTATCTAACGGTGTTGTTTTTGCAGCAAGTTCTAATGCGCCAAGTGCGGTGCGTAAATCACCACCACTTACCCAAGCATAATGCTTTTTAGCATCTTCTGTAAGGACAATATTAAGTTTACCAAGTCCACGTTCCTTGTCTAAAACAGCGCGTTCTAAAGCCTTAATAATATTTGCTTCCGAAAGTGGCTTAAACTGAAAAATACGGCAACGCGAAACAATAGCAGGAGTCATCGAAAACTGCGGATTCTCAGTTGTAGAACCAATAAAAACAATGCAGCCCTCTTCTATCGCTGCAAGCACACTATCACTTTGCGCCTTGTTCCAACGATGACATTCATCAAGCAATAAATATGTTTTTCTGCCATATAACTGGTAATCTTTTCGGGCTTCATCTATCACCTTTTTAGCATCTGCAACACCGCTTGAAACAGCATTAAGTTTTACAAAATTTGAATTAGTCGTCTTTGTGATTATATGCGCAAGTGTCGTCTTACCCGTACCTGGTGGTCCGTAAAAAATACAACTTCCTAGCATATCGCTTTCAATAGCACGACGTAACAAACTATTTTTGCTGACTATGTGCTCTTGACCCACAAACTCATCTAAAGTTTCTGGTCGCATTCTCTCATACAACGGAGCATTTTTCTTTGTGTTGTTTTCAAATAAATCCATTTTATCCCTCAAATAATATTAAATTATATCATATTTAAACAGTAAAATCAATCAACAAATTCTATAAAAATCTCTGCGGGATATAAACTTAAATCTATAAATTCGATACCGTTCATTATAATATTATCAATTTTAAATATCTTGCTCTTTACCTTTTTACTTATATTCAGTTTATGCCCACCTATCCAAATTGAAATTTCAAAAAGAGCATCTCTTTTAGGTTCAAAAAACAATTTATGTCCGCTCAATCTCATACCTAAAATTTCGTTTACATAAAACTCATAATCATTACTCTTTATTTTGTCTTTATTATTAATTATTACATCTAATACTATATCTGCATATTTCTCATCAGTAATAAAAGGTAAAATCTTTTTTAAAAAAAGATAACCTTCAACAGATATAATATTTATTGCTTTTTTCATTTCCGAAAATAAAAATTCCTTTACATCACAAATACATAATAATTCAAATCTATTAAAGACACAAATGTAATTTAGCAATAAATTTGCAAATTTCTGTTTAATCTCTTCATTTAAATAACGTATTCGCATTGATTTAAACAATGTATAAATATCAAAATATATGCCGTGTATTATCAATCTGTTTAAATTTATAAAAAATGAATTTAATGAGTTTACCTCAACAAGCGATAAATTAATTCCTTGAATTAACTTCAAATTAAATTTTGAGTTATCAATCAACTTTTGAAAGCAGGAAATTTGCAAAGTGTTTTTCTTATTCGTTGAAAAATATAAATAATTTATTCCCAAAATACAACAACGCTGATAATCAAATTGGGCATTATTAAATTGTAAAGTTATATCAAAATTAACAAGCAAATCTGTAAGTTTGATAATATTTTTATGTCTAACTATTTTAACTAACTGCGACAAACCCAGTTTGTCAAGATTAATAAGCACTACACCGTTAAATGATTGCACCATTTTATTTATTGCCAAATATTCCGCATCTACCGTTTTTATTAAGTTAACTGTTTTTTTATTTTCACTTAATAAAGATTTTAGATAATTTCGTTTAAGGCTATTTTCCGCCTTTGTATCAGCACTAAATTCAGGCATCGCTTTCCACTCATTTGTATCATAAAATCCAAAATAATGCTTTAATGATAAAGAATTGTCTTGGGTAGATATACGGAAATTAAAACTTGTGTAATCTATCTCTGCTTCTCCGCAAATTTTAGCACTTATACTTAAAGTTTTATTACCTTTTATACTTAAATCGACAAAATTTTTAAATTCAATTTTCATTTTGCCTATACTAAGACAGCTTTTCTTTTTGTTATAAACAAAATTGCATTGAGGATATGATACTAAACATTGAAAATTCCCCTGACCTGTTATTTTTAATTTATCTTTTGAAAAGTTGTATTTTAATCCATCTTTCTTGCACGTACAAGTATTGGGGTTGCAGAGAGAAAAGCAGAATCGTCCAAAGTTAAAACGCAGTACTTGCTTGTTAAATATCAAAGCAATACACATATTAGGAATAATAAAAAACTGACTATTTTCTCCTATAAACACTGTACTTGACAAAATACTGGCTTTGCGTGGTTTTAAAATCTGCTTAGAGTAAACAAAAGGTTTATGCAAGGCACGAAAAATCAACAAAATTGAAAAAAACCCTACAAGTATACTCGGTATTACTAATTCAAACATAAACCAATTATTGACTAAAACTTATTATTTCATATCTAAAAAGAGTAATAAAGTCTATGATGCGCTTCAATTTTTTTTTAACTCTATTTCATTTTTACCAAACAAAAACAAACGAAATAAGGCTAACTTTTAACAAATCAATGGAAGTATAACAGTTAATTAATAACAAAAAAGAGTGTACTTAAATTAAGCACACTCCACAAAAAGTAGCATAGTCTGTAAGCCGAGTTCTGTCAAAGGACGGTCATCTATCTAGACGCCATGTCGCCACGACGTTCAAGCGATGTATGTCGGGAGTGAGCGGGCAACTCTTTTAGACTCCCTTATCTTGCACAAGGTGGGGTTTACATTGCATACAAATATTACTATTCGTATCGGTGGTCTCTTAAACCACCTTTCCATCCTTACCGCTATAACTTTTGTGAAAAAATAGGAGGTATGATATAAATATCAAAAAACACAAAAATAGACAAATCAGCGGCGGTTTATTTCTGTTGCACTATCCTTGGAGTCGCCTCCACAAGACGTTATCTTGCACCCTGCCCTGCTGTGCTCGGACTTTCCTAATTTGCGAATGCAAATTCGACCGTCTAACTAGCTACATTGTGATTATAACACACTAGGACAAAAATTGCAATACCCTTTTTTTAAAAAATTGTAAATTTGTCAAACGTCTGTCAGTAAATTTTTAAAAATTAATTTCGTTTAAATTGGGTAATTGATATTAGTTTTTAATTACTTTTTCCCCATTTTTTGACTGCTCACTCCTAGGAGGACATACCCTGTCAATTAGCATATCAAATTGTGTTACCATATACTCATAAAATTCATTAATTGACATAATTACCACCTCATTTGGCTTACTTGTTCTATTGTTCTTGCAGCGTTTTCCTCTGCTTCTGCTTTTCTTTTGTCCATTTCCGAAAATAATTTATCCAAGCCCTTTTTCTTAAGCCCTTGTATTTCAGACTCAATGTTCTGTAATTTTTGATCAAAAGCATCTTTTATCTCATCTGGAACATCCTTTACATACCCTTTTGTCTCACAGATATTTTTAAATTCATTAATAGTTTTATTTTTTACAATCTCCAACAATGCTTTTCTCGCCCGATAATTTACAAAAACATCCAAAGGCAAATCTTTACTATCTATTTTACCTACAGAGTACAAAATTATAGCCGATTTTGCATTCTCGGTTGGAGTAATGATTTCTTGAGGTATATCCTTTCGCTGTGTATCCGAAAAACTTTTTAAACTTCCGCCGTTCGCTGCTCGTTCATTAATACATTCTTGCGGAATTGCTGCGATTTGCTCTTCAGAAAAATACGCTAAAAAGCCTCTCTCTTTTGCAAATTGATTAATATCGGACTGTGGCAACAAATATGGTGGAGTGTCATAAGGGTAATTTGTATATCCTCTTCGAATTCTAATATTAGAAGGAACTGCTGCCTTTTGGTCTTTAGAAAAATCCCACATATCCCCGCCGTTCGCTGCTCGTTCGTTAATAACCTCTTGTGGTATTGCTCTTATTTGTTCTTCAGAAAAACCCCGCATAACCCCGCCGTTCGCTGCTCGTTCATTAATACATTCTTGCGGAATTGCTGCGATTTGTTCTTTAGAAAAATACGCTAAAAAGCCTCCCTCTTTTGCAAATTGATTAATATCGGACTGTGGCAACAAATATGGTGGAGTGTCATAAGGGTAATTTGTATATCCTC
>CALWPB010000013.1 GCA_944383315.1 uncultured Clostridia bacterium
GAGTGAGAATCTCCGCCGTCGAATGTCCAAGGTTTCCCGGGGAAGGTTCGTCCTCCCAGGGTAAGTCGGGACCTAAGCCGAGAGCGAACGCTGTAGGCGATGGATAACAGGTAGATATTCCTGTACCACCGTATGCCGATTAAGAGTCGACGCAGGGACGCAGAAGGATAGCTAGTCCACGGGGATGGAAATCCGTGGCCAAATCGTGAGGCTGACTTGTAGGGAAGTCCGCAAGTCATTAAGGCTAGGCGATGATGGGGAGCGAAATTTAGTAACGAAGCTAGTGAATTCACGCTGACTAGAAAATCTGCTAGATAGGCATAAGGTGCCCGTACCGCAAACCGACACAGGTGGACGATGAGAGAATCATAAGACGGTCGAGTGAACCATTGTTAAGGAACTAGGCAAAATTACCCCGTAACTTCGGGAGAAGGGGAGCCGACCTACGGGTCGGTCGCAGTGAAAAGGCCCAAGCGACTGTTTACCAAAAACACAGCTCTCTGCAAAATCGTAAGATGACGTATAGGGGGTGACGCCTGCCCGGTGCTGGAAGGTTAAGAGGAGGGGTTAGCGCAAGCGAAGCTCTGAATTCAAGCCCCAGTGAACGGCGGCCGTAACTATAACGGTCCTAAGGTAGCGAAATTCCTTGTCGGGTAAGTTCCGACGCGCACGAATGGCGTAACGACTTGGGCGCTGTCTCAACAATGGACTCGGCGAAAATGGAGTATACGTGAAGATGCGTATTACCTGCAACTGGACGAAAAGACCCCGTAGAGCTTTACTGTAGCTTGATATTGGGTTCCGAATACAGATGTACAGGATAGGTGGGAGACTTTGAAGCAGGGGCGTCAGCTTCTGTGGAGTCGCCGTTGGGATACCACTCTTCTGTATTTGGAATTCTAACTCCACGCCGTGATCCGGGTGTGAGGACAGTGTCTGGTGGGCAGTTTGACTGGGGCAGTCGCCTCCTAAAGAGTAATGGAGGCGCCCAAAGGTTCCCTCAGAACGGTTGGAAACCGTTTGTTGAGTGTAAAGGCATAAGGGAGCTTAACTGCAAGACTTACAAGTCGAGCAGATACGAAAGTAGGGCTTAGTGGTCCGGCGGTTGAAAATGGGATTGCCGTCGCTTATCGGATAAAAGTTACCTCGGGGATAACAGGCTGATACCCCCCAAGAGTTCACATCGACGGGGGTGTTTGGCACCTCGATGTCGGCTCGTCACATCCTGGAGCTGTAGCCGGTTCCAAGGGTTGGGCTGTTCGCCCATTAAAGTGGCACGCTAGCTGGGTTCAAAACGCCGTGAGGCAGTTTGGTCTCTATCCGTTGCAGGCGTAGGATATTTGAAAGGAGTCTCCCCTAGTACGAGAGGACCGGGGTGAACGTACCTATTGTGTACCTGTTGTTGTGCCAACAGCATTGCAGGGTAGCGAAGTACGGACGGGATAAACGCTGAAAGCATCTAAGCGTGAAGCCCCCCTTAAGATAAGATATCCCACAGAGTTAGTCTGGTAAGACCCCTTGTAGATTACGAGGTTGATAGGCTAGAGGTGTAAGTGCAGTAATGCATTTAGCTGACTAGTACTAATTGGTCGAGGGCTTGATCAAATGGGAAAGTGTGGTTTTCACAGTTCCCCGTTGATTGAAGTTAAGAAACTTTGTGATATTGTGTTGACAAAATCAATTAAATTTGATATATTAGTTATGCAGTTGTGAAGTTCACACTGAGCCATTTCTGGTGATTATAGCGAAGGGGATCCACCTGTTCTCATTCCGAACACAGCAGTTAAGCCCTTCTGCGCCGAAGATACTTAGCGGGAAGCTGCTTGGGAAATTAGGACGTTGCCAGATTCTATTAACCGATTACAGTTTTACTGTAGTCGGTTTTTTGTTTTATTAAAATGTTAAAGATAAAGTACACCACAAATACGGGTGTACTTATAATTTATTATTTTGAGTGTTCAATTATAAAATCACAAATCTTTTGAGTTGAATCTTTTTGAGTAAAATTAGCGCAATTTTGTCTCATTCTCTCTAATTTTTCTGGATGTTTTTGCAAATCACTTATAATTTTATGTAACGAACGAAAATGTTTCATTTTTATAGTTATTCCTAGTTGTTGAAGGTAAAGAGCGTTTTCTTTTTCATTTATTCGTAGATTTTCACGCGTGATAATTGGTAATTGCCTTGCTATTGCTTCGTTAAGAGTGCTGCAACCACCGCGCGATACTATACAATCACTTGCGTCCATTACATCAACTATTTCATCGACATAACCGTAATTTGCAACATTAGTTGCTTTGTATTTTTTGATTAATTTGGAAACTTTTTTCACATTTTTGGCGTTTTTGCTGCCGACACTTATAATTTGTATATCTAATTTATGTTTTAAAAAGTGTTTCACAAGTTTTGCATTTTTACCAATACCAAAACCTCCACCAATAAGCATTACGGTAAATTTATCTTGCAAGCCTAGTTTCTTTCGCATTTCTTGTTTGCTTTCTATCGGTCTATAAAATTTCTCATTTATTGCAAAGCCAAGCGGAATAATTTTCGCAGTGTCTTTATTCATATTTTCAGGGCAAAATCCTTTGTCTACTAACTGTTGAAAACTATACATATCTGGTGTAAGTATATAATCACAGAGCTTACTATATTCCCAATAAGGATGGGGCAAATAATCGGTAAGTAAAGTAAACAATTTAATATCTTTACTAATTAAATTTTTACGTTTAAGGTAACATACCAAGCCACTTGCATAATTGTTGGTACATACTATTGCGTCTGGTTTATATTCATCAATAACAGCCTTATTTGCTTTATCCGCTGCTTTAAACTCGTTTATAAATACGCCTTTTGTAATATCTTTATAATTTTTCTTTTTAAAATATGTCCAAATCATTGAATAAAAGTGCGGAATAAATTTATAACAAAGTAAATAACCTTGGCTATTTACTTTATACTTCCAAGGATTAGACTCTAATATATTATATATTTTATTTTCAATGTTCATTGATTCAAATTTTTTAGAAAGTGTACGGGCTATAATGTTATGACCTTCGCCTGCGGTCATTGTAAGAATTAGAATTTTCATAATTTCCTCTTTTTATAGTAATTTAATGTAATTAACATTAAAATTTTGTTAAAAGATTCATAACAAATTTATTAACTACGTACTTTAATTTTAGCTTATAGTGCATACTTTGTCCAGTAAAATTGCCATATAAATTGATGCACAATATATTGTTAATCATACTTGATAGTGTAAAATTTTTATGAAAAAAACACTTTAAAATGAGTGTTGTTGTTATAAGAAAACCACGGTGTATACCCGTGGCTTTTTATTTAATGTGTTAATTCAACATCAATTGATGGCCTTTGTGTTGCTTCGTTAAATTGGTTTTGTTGAGGTAGTTTAATCATTCTTGATAAAGAACCGATGTTATCAGCTGAATTACGTACGCTTTCATCAGGTGCTTTAAATAAAACGTTTGAATATTCGCCTGTTTGTGAATTCCTTTGAGAAAAATCTGCTATGGAACATTGATTATTTGTTGCGTTAAATTTTAATCCCAAATTTTTCTTACCATTTGCTGGCGGATACTTGTTGTTTTCCAAAAATTTTAATATAGTATTTATGTTATCTTTTAATTTATCAGGGTCTCTTACTGCTATTCCGTTATTTTGCATAAAATTTTTCTGCCCTGTTAAGATTTCGGTAAGATTCTTTTCAAGATCCTGATTAAATTTAAATTCTCTTCCATAAGGGTCCAATACAACTAAATCTTTATTTGATATTTTTTGGCCATTATTATCAACTGTGCCGTATGTTTCTACAAAAACATAATAATTTTCATTTGCGTTTTGCATAGTTAAATACTCCTTTTGTTGGCTCTCTGATTGTTGTTGAGCAAGTTCTTCGCGTTCTTCTAACTCTAATTGTTTGCAGTACATTGATAGGTTTTGCAAATTTAGGCCACTTACAGTTGCTCCATCATTGGTTGGCCCAAAATTTTTTGTAAATACATTACTATAACGTTTCATCACATTGTCGTATTTTTCACAATCTACCAATGTTATTAGTGTACCTTGGTTCCGATTTGTTGACTCAAAAGAAATTGCGTAGGGCTGATTGTTTGTAGTTTTGCAGTGTTTCAATAAATAATCTGATACTATTTCCAAATCTCTTTCTTCAGCAGGTAAACCTATTTTTTCTGATGCTAAATCAAGCGGCATATATGGACATAAATTTGAATAGATTAAATTTAAGTTTTCCTTTCTTGTTTTGGAATCTGATGCATCATAATATTTTGTATTGCCATTACTATCCGTGTAAACAAAAAAAGGTTTCTCTATGCCGTTGTTCTGGTCATATATTTTTTCTATATATAGCAAAGCATCAAAATTTTGTTCTGGCATATAAAATCTCCTTTTTTATTTTTTGTGGAGAAAGTGGAGAAAAATTTTTGGTCTAAAATTTAATCAAAAATAACTAAATTTTATATAATGATTATAAATCATCATAGTTATTATTTTATCCACGATCAAAGCTAATTTTAGCAAGTTTATATAGTGTTGTCAAGTAAAATTTGTTGTGTTTTAGTTTTTAAGGTTGTCAGTTGGCGTTTAATGTAATTTTATATTACAATAAAAAATAAAGAAGTGTTGGTTATGTGGACAAAGGGGAGATAATTTTATTAAAATTAAAATGCACTAGTGAAATAATATGTAGTGCGTTTTATTTATATTGATAATTTGATATTTTTTCCATAAATTCAAACATAGTTTCTAGCGCTTCGGTGCGTGCTTTTCCATTAAGGTTTACAAAAGCGTGGCGAGCATCTTTTCTGTTTTCGGGGAATATTAACGAGCAAGTTTTGACACCAGCATTTTTTAATTTTTCTACAAACATAGTAGACTCAGTATGCAACCCATCTACTTTACCAGCCGTTATAAAGCAAGGTGGGTAGTTTTTGCTTATGTAGGTAATAGGGGAGTAAACGCGGTAAAATTCTTTAAGCCCAGCCCCTTTTATTTTTTCAAAACCTTTGTGTAACGCATTGCAAATATGAAAATCAACAGTGCTTAGATTGTTAAGGTCATAAATTCCATAAAAAAGCAGAAGACCCGCAAGTTCTCCCTTAATTTTAAAACTATTTGCATTAATTCTTCCACCGATAAGTGCTGCCATATTCGCGCCCGAACTGTCTCCAGCAATAAATAAATGATTGCGGTCTATTCCAAATAATTCCGCTTTGCTTAGACAGTAGTTAATGCATTTTACACAATCGTGGTAATGTGTAGCGAGATTGTGTTCGGGTAAGTACCGAAAATTTAGATTTATTACAGTATAGCCTTGTTCAGCAATGTCTTTTGACAACCTGCTGTATAATTTTTTGTCTCCACTTGACCACGCACCACCGTGTATGTAAAATACAGTTGGCGCGGTTGCATTTTGTATTTTTTCAGCCACTCGGGCGGGGCAGTGCCAGTCAAATTGCAAAAAACGATTTTTTGCATCTAGTGTATACGGGATATTATAAATAGAACGCACCGAAGGTGTGCGTTTGTCTGTTTTGATAAGTGGGGCGACCGCTTTTGTCCCTCCGCGGTTCAACATTAATTCCGCTAATACATCAAGCGGTAAATTCTGCTTTTTGTCTTTGGACATTTTTACTCCCGCAAGTTTAATGAAAATTTACTTTTTTATGTTGACAACAATGTCAATATATGTTATACTAAAAGAACTATTATATTCGTATATTGTAAATAATCGGGTGGTCAGGTTGAATTTGGTGAATAATTCAGTACTTTAAAATTGAATAATTTACGGCAATTTTGCCCAAATAGTGCTGTGTATAGAGCATTCTTTTTTGCTCGCTCGGCACTTTTCCAGTTTATTTTTATATATGTTTATAATACCCACTATACCACAAAAGTATTCCACTTGGCAACTAAATTGCGGTTGCGAATTAAAAATTTTTAATTGAAAACAAGGAGAATTAACTAATGCCTGCAAACAATCAAACAAAAAAGACTGCACTTAATCTCAAAAAAGTTATGTGCGGTAAGACCGAACGTGTTTCTTTTGCAAGGGTAGAAGAACCAATTGATTTGCCTTATTTGGTATCAATTCAAAAGGACACTTACAAGGAATTTTTGGAAAAGGGGATTGGTGAGACTATCGCGGAATTTTCTCCTATCGAAGATTTTAGCGGTAAGGCAGAACTGCACTTTTTGGACTACAGTATTGATTATGACGCAGTAAAGTATCCTATTGACGAATGTCGTCGTCGTGCACTTACATACAGTGCGCCAATTAGAGTAAATGCTCGTCTTATCAACAAGGATACGGGTGAAGCGATTGACCAAAATGTGTTACTTGGCGACGTGCCTTTGATGACGAAGGACGGTTCGTTCTTAATCAGCGGTGTAGACCGTGTAGTCGTAAGCCAAATTGTGCGTAGCCCAGGTGTTTATTGCGAAAAAATTGACGACAAAAACACTGGTAAAACAACTTACACCACAAAACTCAACCCCAACCGCGGTATGTGGCTCGAATTTGAGCAGACTCAAAAAGACACAATTCGTGTAATTATGGACCGTTCGGTTAAAGTTTCTGCGGGTATTTTACTCAAAGGTCTTGGACTTGGTAGCGAGAAAGAAATTGCAAAGTTGTTTGGTAATCACCCTCTTATTATGAACACTTTTGACCAAGAGCCACAGAAGACCGAAGAAGAAGCCTTGCTCGAACTCAGTAAAAAGTTGAAGCCAAGTGAATTGCCGAGCGCTGACGCAATTAGAACTCATATTTACAACACGTTCTTTACAAATTTGCGTTATGACCTCGCAAAAGTTGGGCGTTATAAATTTAATAAGAAATTAAATCTCTGCAACCGTTTGCCAGGGCTTACACTTGCAGAAGAGATTAAATTACCTGATGGCACAGTTTATCCAGAAGGCACTGTGATTTCAAAGGAACAAGCAAATGCTATCCAAAACGCAGGGATAAACGAAGTTTGGGTTTTGCTTGACAGTGGCAAAAAACACCTTATGCGTGGTAACAACCGCGTTGCTCTTGATGCACTCGTTAAGTGTGAACCACGTGATTACGGAATTTACGAACTTGTACACTATCCAACCTTGCAAGAACTTTGGAAAGGCGCAAAGACCAAAGAAGCAAAACTTGAAATCGTACGCGAAAATCAAGAAGCGCTTATCAATCGTCATATCGTAATTGACGATATTTTGGCTGCAATTAGTTACTTGCTTGACTTGACTGACGGTATCGGTTCTGTTGACGAAATCGACCACCTTGCAAACCGCCGTGTAAGTAGTGTAGGAGAGTTGATGAATATCGCGCTCCACTCTGGTATGGCTCGTCTTGCTACTCTCGCTCGTGAAAGTATGCAAGGTCAGGACCTTACTCAAGCCACACCTTCAACTATAATTAATGCGCGCCACGTAAACAAGGCATTCCTTGACTTTATGAAGACAAGTCCATTGTCTCAAAGTATGGACCAAGTAAACCCATTGAGTGAACTTACTCAAAAACGTAAGACAAGTGCGGTAGGTCCTCGCGGTGTTCGTAAGGAACGCGCAGGCGTTGAAGTTCGTGATATTCACTATACACATTACGGCCGTATTTGTGCTATTGAAACCCCAGAAGGTCAATCAATCGGTCTTATTAACTCACTTGCTACTTATGCTCGCCTTAACGAGTATGGTTTCCTAGAAGCACCTTACAAAAAGGTAGACAAGGCAACAGGCAAAGTAACTAATAAAGTAGAATACCTTATGGCAGACGTTGAAGAGCGTAATAAAATTGCTCCAGCGGTAGAGCCACTTGATGAAGAAGGTAGATTTATCAACAAAACCGTTGTTTGTCGTTATAAAGACCGCTTTATTGAAATCCCTAGAGAAGAAGTAGACTACGTTGACGTTTCACCAAGACAAATGATGTCAGTTGCTACTTCGTGTATCCCATTCCTTGAAAACGACGACTCAGCACGTGCCCTTTTGGGTAGTAACATGCAGCGTCAAGCAGTACCGCTAATTCGTACCGAAGCACCTATTGTAGGTACAGGTATTGAATACCGCGTAGCACGCGACAGTGGTGCGCTTGTGCTTAGCGAATGTGATGGTGTCGTAAAGTATGTGGACTCTCAGGAAATTCGTATTCAGGACGCAGAAGGCAATATTCACACAAGCCACTTAACAAAATTTGCAAAGACTACAAAAGATACCTGTCTTAACCAAAAGCCTATTGTAAAAGAAGGCGACAAGGTAAAGAAAGGTGAAGCAATCGCAGACGGTTTATCTACCTGCAATGGTGAACTTGCACTCGGTAAAAATGTGCTTGTTGCCTTTATGAACTGGGAAGGTTACAACTACGAAGATGCTATTCTTATAAATGAACGTCTTGTAAAAGAAGATGTGTTTACATCAATTACTCTTAAAGTAGAAGACATTAAGTGCCGTTCTACAAAATTGGGTAACGAAGAAATTACACGCGATATTCCAAATTTAAGTGAAGATGCTCTCAAAAACCTTGACGAAAACGGTATTATTCGCGTAGGTGCCGAAGTGCGTCCAGGCGATATTTTGGTAGGTAAAGTTACTCCAAAGGGAGAAACAGAACTTACCCCTGAAGAACGTTTGCTCCGCGCAATTTTTGGTGAAAAATCTCGTGAAGTAAGAGATACAAGTTTGCGCGTTCAACACGGTAGAGGCGGTGTTGTTGTAGACGTACAGGTATTTAGCCGTGCCAACAAGGACGAACTTGAAGCAGGCGTAAATATGCTTGTAAAAGTATATATCGCACAGAAACGTAAATTATCAGTCGGCGACAAAATGTCAGGTCGTCACGGTAACAAGGGTATTGTTTCGCGAATTTTACCTAGCGAAGATATGCCTTATATGTCAAACGGTCAACCTGTAGATGTTGTGCTTAACCCACTTGGTGTGCCTAGCCGTATGAACATAGGTCAGTTGCTAGAAGTACACCTTGGCCGTGTGGCAAAAGTATTAGGCTGGAAAGTGGCAACTCCTGTATTTGACGGTGCTACAGAACAGCAAATTAGCCAACTTTACCGTGAAAACGGTCTTGAAGAAGACGCAAAAATGGTGCTATATGATGGCCGTACAGGTGAGCCATTTGACAACCGCGTAACTGTTGGTTATATGTATATGCTCAAACTTACACATATGGTAGATAACAAGATGCACGCACGTAGTATTGGACCTTACGCGCTAGTAACTGCGCAACCACTCGGAGGTCAGGCTATGTTTGGTGGTCAACGTTTCTCAGAAATGGACGTTTGGGCATTGGAAGGCTATGGTGCCGCAAACTTGCTACAAGAAATGCTTACTATTAAGTCGGATGACGTAGCAGGTAGAACAAAAGTTTATGAGTCTATTGTAAAAGGCTTGCCGATTGCAGAACCAGGTATTCCAGAATCATTTAAAGTATTAGTAAAAGAATTGCAGGCATTGGGACTTGATATTCGTATTCTTACAGAAGACGCTCGCGAAATTGAGATGGGCGACTTGACGAATGACGAAGTTGAAGTAACAATGGCTACAAGGGACAGAAATAATGAAACAAAAGACATCGAACTTAACTTCGATGATATTGAAGGCGAAACGAATGGTAGTATCGTGAGCGAAAGCGAATTTAACGCAGTGAACGAAGACACATTCAACGCAGGCAACTTGTTTGACGATTTTGACGAATAGGAGTGAAAGATAATGTTTGAATTAAAAAACTTTGATTCAATTAAAATAGGCTTGGCTTCTCCCGAAAAGATTAGGGAATGGTCTCACGGCGAAGTTACAAAGCCCGAAACAATTAACTATCGTACGCTTAAACCCGAAACAAACGGTTTGTTCTGCGAGAGAATTTTCGGACCTTGCAAAGACTTTGAATGTCATTGTGGTAAGTACAAACGCGTTCGTTACAAAGGACACCACTGTGAAAAATGTGGTGTTGAGATTACACGTAGTAAAGTACGTAGGGAACGTATGGGACATATCGAACTTGCTACCCCTGTTTCTCACATTTGGTTTGTACGCGGTGGTACTTCGCGCGTTGGTAGTATTCTTGATATGACAGCAAAGAACCTTGAACAAGTGCTATACTACGCAAGTTATATCGTACTTGATCCAGGTAAGACAAACTTTGAGAAAAAACAGGTAATTACTGACAAGGAATACCGCGATGCTATCGAAGAATTCGGTGCAAACTCGTTTAGAGCAGGTATGGGCGGTGAAGCAATTAGAGAATTGCTCGACGAAATCGACCTTGAAAAAGAAAGCAAAGAATTAAAGGAAATAATCGCTAACTCAAAGGGACAACGCAAATTAAAGGCTGTAAAGAAGTTGGAAACAGTTGAGGCATTCTTAAAGAGTGGTAACAAGCCACGTTGGATGATTCTCGAAGTATTACCAGTGCTTCCGCCAGACTTGCGCCCTATGATTCAACTTGATGGTGGCAGATTTGCAGCAAGTGACTTAAACGACCTTTACCGTCGTGTTATCAACCGTAACAACCGACTTAAAAAACTTATTGACCTTGCAGCCCCTGACGTAATTATCCGTAATGAGAAGCGTATGCTTCAAGAAGCCGTTGATGCGCTCATTGATAACGGTAAGCGCGGCAAGCCCGTGCTTGGTGCAAAGCAACGCGAACTCAAATCATTGACAGCAATGATTAAAGGTAAACAAGGACGTTTCCGTCAAAACTTGCTCGGTAAACGTGTTGACTACTCAGGTCGTTCGGTAATCGTAATCGGTCCCGAACTCAAACTCTATCAATGTGGTGTGCCAAAAGAAATGGCGCTCGAACTTTTCAAGCCTTTTGTTATGCACAAATTGGTAGAACTTAACTTTACGCAGAACGTAAAGAGCGCAAAACGTATGGTTGAGCGCGAACGTCCAGAAGTATGGGATATTTTGGAAGACGTAATAAAAGACCACCCAGTAATTCTTGACCGTGCGCCAACACTACACAGACTTTCATTGCAGGCTTTCGAACCTGTATTGGTTGAAGGTCGCGCAATCAAATTGCACCCCTTAGTGTGTGTAGGTTTCAACGCAGACTTTGACGGCGATACAATGGCTATCCACGTTCCTTTGTCTATCGAAGCACGTACTGAAGCGCGTATGTTGATGCTAGCAAGTAACAACATCTTAAAGCCTGCAACAGGTTCTCCTGTTGTTGACCCTCAACAAGATATCATTTTGGGTGTTTACTATATGACTATAGAAAACCCAGATGCAAAGGGTGCTGGTGCCGTATTTAAGGACGAAGATGAAGCCATTATGGCTTTGCAGAACGGTTATATTCACGTTCAAGCACCTATACAAGTGCGTAAAACCGCAGTTGTTGACGGTGAAACTATTTCTGGTAGAGTATCTACCACTGCTGGTAGAATATTATTTAACCGTTGTATACCTCAGTGTATCGGTATTGTTAAACGTGAGAAACCCGAAGACTACTTGGAGTACGAAGTAAATTATACAGTTACAAAAGGTGGTATGGGTGAAATAGTTGCCCAAACTTATCAGGCACTTGGTACTACACCAACCGCTATTATGCTTGATAAAGTAAAGGCTTTTGGTTACAAGTATTCTACATTGAGTGGTATTACAATCAACGTTTATGATATGTTGATTCCAGAGAACAAGAAAGACATCATCGCAAAGCACAAAGAAATGGCACAACAAAATGAAAAGTTGTACATTCGTGGTCTTATTACACGTGATGAGAAAGTTAACAAGAATATTGAACTTTGGAACGAAGCAACCGCTGAAGTAAAACAAAGCGTGGTATCAAATCTTGGTACATTCAACTGTCTTAAAATGATTGTAACATCAAAGGCACGTGGTAGTGATGATCAGGTTAACCAGTTAAGTGGTATCCGTGGTATTATGACTAACACATCAGGTACAAAGGTTGATATCCCGATTACCTCGTGTTTCCGTGAAGGTTTGAGTCCTATTGACTACTTTATCTCGGCTCGTGGTGGTCGTAAAGGTCTTGCCGACACGGCATTGCGTACTGCGGATGCAGGTTACTTGAGCCGTAGGCTTGTTGATATCGCTCACGGTGTCGTAGTTACTCAAGATGACTGTTTCGCTGAAGCGGGCGAATCTCCAAAAGGTTTGGTTGTTAGCGACCTTCGTAGCGGCGACCACGTTATTGAAACCCTTGAGGGTAGAATTAAGGGTAGAGTAGCAGTTGACGATGTTATTAATCCAAAGACTAAAGAAGTAATTGTTAAATCAAACGAACTTATAACACCAGCTAAGGCAAAAGAAATTGTTGCCGCTGGTATTACAGAAGTAAAGATTCGTACACTACTTACTTGTAAGTGTAAGCACGGTGTGTGTGCAAAGTGTTATGGTCGTGATATGGTATCTAAGGGACTTGTTGAAGTGGGTGAAGCAGTAGGTATTATTGCAGCCCAGTCAATCGGTGAACCAGGTACACAGTTGACGATGAGAACATTCCACTCTGGTGGTGTCGCTTCCGTTGCTGATATGACGCAAGGTTTGCCACGTGTTGAAGAATTGTTCGAAGCACGTAAGCCAAACAATGCTGCTATGGTAAGCGAAGTTGGTGGTAAAGTTCACATTCAAGAAGTAAACAACCGTAAGTGTGTAATTGTTCACACTCCAAACGGAGATGTTGAATACTTGCTTCCTGCAAAGAGTGTAATCACTGTTAGTGAAGGACAAGTAATTGAAAGTGGTACTCCACTCACATTCGGTAGTTTGTACCCGCAAGACATTTTGCGTACTCGCGGTGTTAAAGATGCTCAAGAATACTTGCTGAAAGAGGTATTATCTGTATATAAATCTCAAAGTGTTGATCTTGACGCAAAACACATTGAAATCATTATTAGACAAATGTTGCGTAATGTACGTGTTGAGTCAAGCGGAGACACTGACTTGATTCCAGGCGATATTATCGACTTAAACGACCTAGAAGAAATCAACTTAAAGGCAATTATGGCAGGTAAAATGCCAGCAAGCGCAAAGCGTATTCTTCAAGGTCTTACAAAGGCGAGTCTGTCGACAAACAGTTTCTTGTCAGCAGCATCGTTCCAAGAATCTAGCCGCGTACTTACTGATGCCGCTATTAAGGGTAAGGTTGACCACCTTGTAGGACTTAAAGAGAACGTTATTATTGGTAAACTTATCCCTGCAGGTACAGGTCTCAAACGTTATAACACAGTAACTCCTACAGTATACGAAGAAGTAAAGCAGGAAATTGCTGACGAGAATGAAAGACTGTACCCAGATAGTCAGGACGAAGAAGTAACAGAAATGGAGCAAATCAATGACAAACCAGCAAGCGCTGAAGATATTGATTTGGATGATTTCGACTTGAATATATAATTTTAAAAAGACCGTTATAGGTCTTTTTTAATTTTTGTTATTTTCTTGGTTGATTTTGCTTTTGGCTTCGCTTTTATTACTATTTCATCTATATCTTCTTCAGCAATAGTATCCTCTTCGCTAGGCTGCTCTTTTACTGTAATTTCTGTATCGTCATTGTCAATTTCATTGTTTTCTTCAAGTTCTTCCTCGTCATTATCGTTCTTTTCTTTGTCTTGCTCTTTTTCTTTCTTATCTTTCTTCTTTTTAGGCTCGTAAATGCGTCCTTTTTTGATAGGTAGGGCAATCAGCGAATAAATCGCACATATACCTATTATACAATAGAGAAAACGGCTTACAAAGTGAGCCTGACTGCCAAAAATTCCCGCTATGATATCAAACTGAAACAACCCAATACAAAACCAGTTTATACCTCCAAACATTACTATCAGATACGCAACCAAATTAAACATAGCGATAGTTTTTCTCCTTTTTACATATCGTGTGTTATTTCTACAAAAATTATGCACACACGCCAAAAAAGATTGCTAAAAAGCCTAACCATCTTTATTTCGACAAAATCTAACATAATATTATTTTTTACGACAAAAATTGCAAAATAGCGCGCTTTAAATTTATTGATTTGGGTTTTATGCTGTATTATACTTAAATTGTGATTTAAATAAGGAGTATAAAAAATGGAAAAACTCAAAATTGCTATCATTGATGACAGCCAACAAATGAAGAAAAATATCGAAGAACATTACTTAAATAGCGATAAATATGATTTAGTGCTTGAAAGTGGCGATGGCGCAACAGCCGTCGAGAGCATAAAGAATAGCGGAGCAGATGTTGTTTTGTTGGATTTGGTCTTGCCTAACCGAGATGGACTTGCGGTTTTGGGTGAAATAATGGAGTTACCTAATCCCCCCAAAGTAATAATTGAAACAGCATTGGTAGGTGATACTTTTATTCACAAAGCAATGCAGTTGGGGGCAAGTGATTATGTAGTAAAGCCTTATGACCTTAATCTTATGGACAGCAAAATTGTGCAGGCTACGTCAAATCACGACACATATCAAGAAAACATTCAAGACAAAGTAGACAAATTAGTCGAAAACTACGCACACAAGCCTATACGTAACCGCAATTTAGACGAGCGAATTAGTAATATTTTTATTACTGTTGGTATTCCTGCTCATATTAAAGGTTATCAGTTTTTGCGCGAGGCAATAAAAATGGCGGTCGAAAGTCCCGATATTGTCAATAGCATTACTAAAAAGTTGTACCCAAGTATAGCGGAAAAGTTTGATACTAGCCCTAGTAAAGTTGAGCGCGCAATTAGGCACGCGATTGAAGTCGCTTGGAATAGGGGAAAAATTGAAAATATCAACAACGTATTTGGTCTTCAAGTATACGGCACCAACGAAAAGCCAACAAACGGCGAGTTTATAGCCTTAGTTGCAGACAAAATGATTATAGAAGGTTGCTGAAAAAATCTAAAAAATTTCAAAAAAATGCATATTTTTAGTTTACTTTTTTATAATTACTATATATAATAAAAGCAAATTTCTAATAGGAGTAGTAATTGTGGAAAAGAAAATTGAATTTATTCGCTGCCCTAGATGCGAACTAAACTTTATAAATAAAGCGGACAAACTTTGCAGCGTTTGCAAAAAAGAAGTCGAAGCCGCATTCAACAAAGATGACGACATTGAAGCAGACCTTTCTTCTCTGGAAATTTGTCCTATATGTAAAACTAATTACATAACAGACGACGAAGACTGCTGCGCTTCTTGTCGTCGTGAACGTGAGTTTGACAAGGAAGATGACGATGACGACCTTGACGAAAGATGGGACGATGACGAAGATGACGGTCGCGACCTTGATATTGACAATGAAGACGAACTCGGCGATATGGTGAATACCATAGATGTTGACGACACTGATGACGGACTTGGTGGCTTAGATGACCTTGACTTGTCTATTCCTCTTGATGAAGACCTTGATTTTGAAGATATGGATGAGGAAGAAGAGGACGACGAAGACAAGGACGATTTTGAAGACGACTTTGACGATGATTTCGATGAGGACGACTTTGACGATGACGAAGATGATGATTATGACGATGAAGATGACGACCTTGACGATTTCGACGACGAAGACGACGATTATGATGACGATGACGAAGACGATAAGCCTAAGAAATAATTAATTTTATATTAAAAAAACACTTTTGAAAAATTTTCGAAAGTGCTTTTTTATAACTGAATTGTAATATATAAAAAAATCACGGGAAACCGTGATTTTAATTTGGGGACTAATTTTTAAAATATTTGCACCTGTGGTTGTTGTTCGTGCTCTTTTTTAATATATCTATTTAATACTTGTTCGCGAATAAAATCTGTATATGCTTCGTTTGCTTCTGCTAAAAGAAAAGGATAATTTTTGTTAATGTCCAATGACGTAATAGGGCGATTAACTAGGCGAGAAAGATGGTCTGTAAATTTGCTGTACTCAACAAGCATTGAATCAATTTCTTTTAATTGATGATATGCCATATTTTCGTTTTCTTCGAGCCACCAAGGGTTTCCACTCTCGGTATACTTGTCCATCATCGCTACGACTCTGGGCAAATTTTCTTCAATGTAACGATTGCAAGCCTCTTGATTACCATTAAACATATCGTGTACGTGGTTTTTGTTAAATTTTACAAAATAACTAATGTTCTCACTGCTAAACATAATCAAAACCTCTTTTGTTAATTATAAAACGATTTTATCACTGCGGATGGTTCTTTGCAAGCAAATTAAACTACTTTTTATTTTTGTCTTTATGTAAATCTTCGTCAAAAATTTCTACAACCATTTTATCAAAGTTCACACTTTCCACAAAATCTTCAGGCTTAAAGTGTGTGTTGTTAAACTCGTTTAAATGTTGAATGTGCTTGCTGAGTATAATGGGTGTTGGCTCGTCTAGGGTGTTACAAATATCTTCAAGATAGTTGTGTAGGGCATTATAATCAAATACTGTGGGCTTGTAGATATTGTCTTTTAGTATTTTTTCACCAAGTATTATTTTTGTCCATAGTTGCATTTTTTGCTCACCTCTTTAAATAAGGATAACATAAATTTATAGGTTTTACAATTAAATAGTAAAATTTTAATTTAAAAAATTTTGCGGCAAATCGTTTTGTAAATTTACGGTTTTATTGTATTATTATATAATAAATTAAATGGGGTTGTGTATGGAAAATTATAAGGTTTCTTTATGCAAGTGCGATGATTATGAGCAAAAAGTAGTGGACGCAGCAGTTGAGCGCGCCATTGACTTGTTAGGCGGTATAGGACAGTTTGTAAAGGCGGGGCAAACTGTTGTAATCAAAGCAAATATGCTTATGAAATGCGATGTAGATAAATGCGCAACCACACATCCTAGTGTAGTTGAAGCAGTGGGCAAACTTGCTTTGCAAGCGGGGGCGGCTCGTGTAATAATTGCCGATAGCGCAGGTGGGCCATTCACCGAAGGCTATATGAATAGCATATACAAATCAAGCGGTTTAAAAGAGGTTGCCGAACGCAATGGCTTTGAAATGAACGTGAATTTTGATACCTATTCCGTTAATATGCCAGATGCAAAGGTCGGCAAACATTTTCTTATTTGCGATTGTTTACAACAAGCCGATGTAATTATAAATGTATGTAAATTAAAGACACACACCTTTACTGGTTATACTAACGCAATCAAAAATATGTTCGGCGCAATACCAGGACTAGCAAAAGTCGAAATGCACGGACAATTTCGCACACTTGACGTTTTTGGCGATTTTTTAATTGATGTGTGGAATTATTTCGGTGATAAAATTGTACTCAATGTGTCTGATGCGGTAATGGCAATGGAAGGGGCAGGGCCATCAAACGGTACTCCGCGTAAAATAGGCGCAGTTCTAGCGGGTGTAAATCCAGCAGCGGTGGATGTAGTTGGTCTCAAATTAATGAATATTGAACCAATCACTATGCCATTTATTCAAACGGCTGTTGCACGTGGATATATTGATAAAGATTTATCCGCCGAAATTGTAGGGGATAATGTAGACGAATTAGTAGTAACAGATTTTAAAACAGTTACTCCAAATAATTTTAAACCTTTTGCAAATTATATACCGCAGTGGCTACAAGGGACAGTGCATCGATTAATGACTCAACGTCCTGTAATCAGCAAGAAAAAATGTAAAGGCTGTAAAAAATGTTATGAGCATTGCCCAATGAAAGCCATTTCAATGGTAAAGACGCATAATAGCCCTGTACCAAAGGCAAAGATTGATTATAGCAAGTGTATTAGATGTTATTGTTGTCAAGAACTTTGCCCGTTTGGAGTCGTAAAAGTAAAGTCTGGTGTCGTTTATAGAATGTTTCATATAGGCACTAAAAAACATATCAAAAATATGGACAAATAGACTATTTTACTTGACTTTTTGTGCGTTTTGTTGTAAAATAATCGCCATATTTAACATAATCATAGGAGCATAAAAAAATGGAAAAAGAAACAGTTGTAACGAAAGAAGGTTTAAAGCAACTTCAAGATAGATTGGAACTTTTAATCAAGGTAAAACGTCCTGAATGTGTTGAAAAGATTGGTATCGCACGTAGTTACGGTGATTTGAGTGAGAACGGTGAATATCAAGCAGCACGCGAAGAACAAGCAAATATTGAATCGGAAATTCTCGAAATTGAAGAGAAACTCCGCCACGTTCGTGTTATTGACGAAAGCGAAATTGATACAAGTGTTGTGAGTCTTGGCTGTACTGTTAAAATTCACGATATGAAGTTTGACGAAGATATGACTTACAAAATCGTTGGTAGTACAGAGTCAGATCCATTAAACGGTTTATTAAGTAACGAAAGCCCCGCAGGTAAAGCACTTATTGGCGCAAAGGTTGGGGATATAGTAACATATAAATCAGTAAATATGGGCGATATCCAACTCAAAGTCCTTGATATTAAAGCATAATTAATGATAACTAAAATATCTATAAAATTTGATGCGTTTGGTAGGTATTCATAAATTAATTATTAGAGTACTGGTCATTCTGAGATGGACATCGTAGCCCAAGCCCACGAAGAATCTCATCCGCTTACAGTGATATGATTGTCAAAATAATACCGTCTATAAAATGCTCAATTTTAACATAATTTTATATAAAATTTATTAATAAGACAAGTGATATAAAATCGCTTGTTTTTGTTTTTATTTTATAATACCATTATGAGTTTATATCATAATTGTCTAAACAAATAATTTCAAATAAAATACATACTTATAGGGAAATAAACCCTTTATAGTAAAAAAATAAAATCACAAATAATTTTGTGATTATTTCTATCTAATTTTCTCTGCCGAGTAAATAATCGGTTGTAACGTCAAAAAAATCAGCAAGCACGCAAAGGAATTCTCCTTTGATATCTGCTTGATTGTTTTCCCAACGGCAAATTGAAGCAACACCAATATCCGTCAGTTTGCTTAATGCTTGAATGGATAATCCCTTTTCAGTTCTTAATTCTTTTAAACGTACTGCAAATTGTTTCATAAAGTATATTTTATTCCAAATTAGGAATAAAATCCTTGACATTCCCCAAAAGGAATGTTATTATTTATTCCGTAATAGGAACAGAGGCACTTATATTTGCTTTCTTCTATATAAAAAGGGGTAAATTTAATGAAATAATTAAATTAATATCTATTTAAGATTGGGGCTGATAGTTAAATACATTTAAATTAATCTGTGAAATAAGTCGTGCTGATGTTTTTTTGTATTTCTATATTATGCCTTTAAGAGATAATTTAATAAGGGTTACTGATACCAAAACGTATTATTTATACTAAAAAATAATACCCAATAGGGTAGGGTATTGTAGCATTAAATATTTTGAGATTCACTAATTTGCTGTTAATTTTGTAAATATTTAGTCGTTGTTTTTTGTATTCAAATCAGCAATTTGTATGATAATGTTTAAATTTTCTTTGCTAATCTTATCGCAAACTTTCTTTTTCAGTGTTATTTTTTTCGGTTTTAGCGGCTAATTCAGCAACACTTATAATGGTATCTAAATTTTTATCACTTAAATTATATGTTATTTTTTGTCCACTTGATTTTGTAATAATTAAAGAAACATCGGGGGTTTTGTCGTGTCCTAATAAATAATCAACTGAAACATAGAAGAAATCAGCCAAAGTTATTAAACTTTTTAAATCAGGCTCATTTCTTCCGCTTTCCCAATAACTATAAGTACTTGTGGCTATATTTAACATTTTAGCCATATCTTCTTGAAATAACCCACGACCTTTTCTTAATTTTATTAAATTTACTAACATAAATACTCACTTATTTTGTTATTTTACAAAAGTTTAATAAAATTTGCCAATTATTTCAATTTTTATGAAATCATATGCTTGACATTTCGTGTTTTGTCAAATATACTACTTATAGTATTTCACAATATGTGATTTATATTCATTGTTAATTCATTTTTAATGATACTAGTTTAATTTCAAAAAAAAAGTTGATACAATTTTGCAAAACATAAGTTTTTTGTCGAAAAATAGTATATACTATCAAATATAGAGTATTTACTCTAAAATCACAATCAAAATTATACACAAATTTGTATCAAAATTTTAAATAAAAAAACGGGGGAAAATCTATGCAAATTAGCGTAAAAGCAAGGTTAATAAGTATAATTTTAGCAGTCGTTTTCATATCAGCCGCCTTAATCGGCACCGGCGCATACTTAATTGTAAATCATTTAAATAAAACAATTGCTTTAAGTGGTAATTATACTTCTATAGGTGATATTTTCAATGGATCATCATTTAATGCTGGTGTATGTGCAACTTTAATTGATAGAATTGGTGATGATAATGGTGGTCAAAGTAATTTATATAATGGCACTCCTATAGTATTTACAATGGCAGGGGAAGAGTGGCAAGTAGTGTATCGAGATACTAGTGAAAATAACGATATCATTACTGTATGGATGACAGAACCGTATACTAGTGATACGTTTAATAGTTCAAGTTATAATTATTCTGGTTCACATATACAAACTAATTTGACCAATTATTATAACTCGAAATTATCAGCATATTCAATGCTTTCTCAAATAGTGGTTACACCAGACGATGTAAGTAGTAATTATCAAACAGCACAAACACAACAGTACGAAGTAGGGGGTTACACAAGTGTCTTAGGAACGTTAAATGATAATGAGCATTTTTGGTTACCTAGTTGTTACGAAATTTTCAGCTTTTGGGAGTTAGATAATACTGATCGTGGATTTAGCGACATAAGTTTATCAAGTGATTGTTTTTTGCGTTCTGGTGCTGTTGGTAATGGTACTTGTGCTATAGTAGTAAAATCCACAGGCTCTAGTGGTATTCGAAATGTTTACCATACTGTTGGAATCCGTCCTGCATGTCATATCTCACTATCAGTACTAGCAGAATTCGCTTCTTATTCTATAACTGTTAAATCAAGTAATGAAAGTTATGGTACAGTTTCAGGTGGTGGGGTATATGCTCCTGATTATACAGGCACAACCACAATAACTGCAACTCCCAATTATGGTTACGTCTTTGACCATTGGAAAGATAGCGCAGGCAACCAATTTTATAATAACCCATACACTTTTCCAGTAACTCAAACCGAAACATATACCGCATACTTCCGCGAGCCTAATTTAATAATAACATCGGCAAACAGCGGGGCAGAAGTAGCCATCAAAAATGAAGTGATCGACGATATTTCCTACCGCTATAACCTAGTATTTACAGATAACAATTACATACATAGTATAACAGTAAATAGTGTACCAATACAAATTATTTCAGCACAAAATGGTGCTCTTATCACGGACGATGCTTGTACAGCAATAAATTATAACACCAACACAACGGGTTCACGGCTATATTTGGATATAATAGGGGTATCGGATGATATAACTATTACATTAACATTTACTAATGTTGCCCAAAGTTTCACTCCAGCGAGTGGCGGCACAAACATAGACGGCGTAGCCTTGCAGGTGAGCGCGAGCGATAATAGCACAAATCTTGCGGCAGTGGGCGAAGCCCGCATAACAGGTTATAACAAAACTGATGGACTAACGACTATTCACGTAAGCGCGTTAGCGTCCACAGGTTACCGCTTTGTTGGCTGGCAAGTGGACGGCAAAACTATCTCTACATTACTTTCCGCTGATATTTCCTACAGCGATGTAGAAGGGAAGATACTTGTTGCAGTTTTTGCTCCAATAGACAACAGTACACAAAATAGCCAAACGGACAACGGCTACATAGACGACTTTGTATAGAAAATATAGTCATTCTGAGTCCTGCCCACAGAGATGGAGATGAAGAATCTCATCCGCTTTAATAAATAGAAATAGATTCTTCGTGGGCAGGGCTACGATGTCCATCTCAGAATGACAGTACTCTTATATGATTAAGATAATATATAGATTTAGCGCGAATCTATTCGCAAAATTGCTTGCATAGTACATTGCATAGCACTAAAAAAGAGCATATTCACAAATTGCAATATGCTCTTTTTACTATATCTTTTAATTTAAACTTTAATTTTTGTGTTTTTCATTAAGTTAAATAATTAAATTAAGTATTTCGATAAAAATGGTATTTTTATTAGACTTTTCATTTAAACACTTAAACTTAAAAGCAAAACACTGTTAATTTTCTTCGGCTAACTTTTCAAGTTTATTGCGCAATAATTCGCTATCTGCTTTTGCTTTTTCGAGTAACTCCGTAGCATGTTCAGGGTTCTTTTTATAAAGGTTGGCAAACCTACGTTCTTTTTTAGCAAATTCTATGAAATCACCAGTTGGACGCGGGGAATCAAGTGTAAGTTTGTGAGTCGTTGGGTTATATCTAAATAAATTCCAATAACCGCATTGTACGGCTTCGCGCATTGTTAACATTCCTTGCGACATATCAATACCGTGATTGATACAAGTTGAGTAGGCGATAATAATTGATACACCGTCATACTCGCACGCCTCTTTGATTGCAACTAACGCTTGATTCATATTTGCGCCCATTGCGATTTGTGCGACATACACATCAGGGTAGGCAAGAGCCATAAGCCCGAGATTTTTCTTGCTCGTCTTTTTACCATTATCGGCAAATTTTGCTACAGCCCCCGCAGGAGTTGCCTTGCTTGCTTGTCCGCCTGTGTTACTGTATACCTGACTGTCTAGCACTAAAATATTTACGTTTTTCCCGCTCGCAAGTACGTGGTCCAAGCCCCCGTAACCGATATCATAAGCCCAACCATCGCCACCAATTATCCAAACCGTTTTATCATTTAGGTCGTTTTTCTGCTCCAAAATTTCACGCATAATTGACTGTGCTTGCGTACTGCTGGTATCAAAATTTTGCTCAATAGCATTAATCAACTGATTGCTTGCTACTTCGCTTTCATCTAGTGTGCGTGCATTGTGCCATTCGGCAATATAATTTTCGAGAATTGGCGCGTTTACATTCAATTCTTCAAGAAGCCTTGCCAAATGCTGCTTTTTACTGTCTAATGCCAAGCGCATACCAAGACCAAATTCTGCATTGTCTTCAAAAAGACTGTTTGACCACGCAGGCCCGTGTCCATTGCTATCTAAGGTGTATGGACAACTCGGGAAACTACCGCCGTAAATACTACTGCAACCCGTGGCATTTGCAATCACCATTTTATCACCGTACAACTGCGTTGCAAGGCGAATGTACGGAGTTTCACCACAGCCCGCACAAGCCCCGCTAAATTGAAAGTGTTGCGGCGCAAACTGACTGCCTTTGATTGTGTACTTATTGAAAACTTGCGGGTTCTCAAGTTTTTCAGCAAAACGATAGTTTTCAACTTCGGCTTTCGTCTGCTCATCACCATCGCGCATTTCAAGTGCTTTTTTGAGAGCAGGGCAGACATTCGCACAACTACCACAGCCCGTACAATCAAGCGGACTAATTTGTATGCGGAATTGCTTGCCTTCCAGCCCTTGCGCCTTTATAGTTTCAAAAGTGGTCGGTATCTCGACATCGTCTTCAATCAATACAGGCTTAATCGCACCGTGCGGACACACAAAACTACACATATTGCATTGAATACAATTATCTTTTATCCAGCAGGGGATTTGAGTTGCAATTCCTCGTTTTTCATAGCGCGCAGTATCAGTAGGGATATGTCCGTCCGCATTAAACGCGCTTACAGGAAGTTTATCGCCTTTTAGTTCGACAATAGGTTGCATAATCGTGCTTGCAAACTCGTTTTTGTTGTAATCGTATGTTGTTGTAATTTCACTGATAACATTTTGCCAAGATGACGGAATATTGATTTTTACAATTTCTTGTCCGCCCGCATCAATGGCTTTGTAGTTTTGTTCAACAACAGCATCACCAGCCTTGCCATAAGACTTTTTGGCTGCGTTTTTCATAGCAACTACAGCTTCATCATAAGGGATAATGTTGGAAAGTTTGAAAAATGCCGACTGCATAATCGTATTAATTTTGCCTTTAAGTCCCAATTTGTATGCAATGTCTTGCGCATCAATAACAAATAGGTGAATGTTGTTTCTCGCAAGTTCGCGCTTGAAAGTTGCGGGCAATTTTTCGCCAATTTCCTCGGGCTTCCAGTCGCAGTTGAGTAGCAAAGTCCCGCCATTTTTCAATTTTGATAAAAAGTCATACTTGCCAATGTATCGCGCGTTGTGGCAAGCGATAAAATCAGCCTTTTCAATCTCGTAGGGCGCAGTAATTGGTTTTTTACCAAAACGCAAATGCGAAATCGTTACGCTGCCACTCTTTTTACTATCATATACAAAGAACCCTTGCGCATTTAGCGGAGTAAGTTCCCCAATTATTTTAATGCTGTTTTTGTTTGCGCTAACTGTACCATCACTCCCAAGCCCGTAAAACATACATTGCGTTGAAGTGTCATTCAGTGAAAATTCGGGCAGCGCAAGGCTAGTGCCGGTCATATCGTCATCAATTCCTACGGTAAAACGTTGTTTGCCATTTGGTAAGCAGTTTAGGATAACTGCCATAGCGCAAGCGGGTGTAAAATCTTTTCCGCCAAGTCCATAGCGTCCACTGAATACAGGTAATTTTATTCCGCGTTCGCTCAAAGATGCACATACATCAAGATAAAGTGGCTCGCCAGTGCTGCCGCCTTCTTTGGTGCGGTCAAGTACAGTAATAGTGCGCGTTGATTTAGGAAGCACACTTAAAAATTCGTCAGTATAGAACGGACGGTACAACCTTACTGTAATTATACCAACTTTGTCGTTGTGGTCCTTGTTGTATTCGTCAGCCACGCGCTCGAGCGTCTCAGTACTGCTGCCCATAGATACTATAATGCGCTGCGCGTCAGGTGCTCCATAATAGGTAAACGGTGCATAATGCCTACCAGTTGCACGTTCAAAAGCCGCGCATGCCTGCTTAAAGTGTACCCCAACACTTTGATAATAACTCTCACTTGCTTCGCGGTTCTGGAAGAAAACGTCAGGGTTCTGCGCAGTGCCAAATTGTTTTGGCGCATTCGGGTTGAGCCCTCGCAATTTGAATGCTTTGATTTTTTCAAAAGGAATAAGCGCGCGTATCTCATCGTTTTCTAACACCGAAATTTTGTTTATTTCGTGAGAAGTGCGGAAGCCATCAAAGAAATGTAGTACTGGCAAACTGCTGTTTAGCGTTGTTATCATAGAAATAATGCCAAGGTCAAAACACTCTTGCACATTTCGTGATGCAATCATACTAAAGCCCGTTTGCCTACACGCCATTACGTCGCTGTGGTCGCCAAAGATAGACAGCGCGTGTGTAGCGAGAGTGCGCGCAGCAACGTTGAATACGCAGGGGAGTAGTTCACCAGCAATTTTATACATATTGGGTATCATAAGGAGCAAGCCTTGACTTGCTGTAAAAGTGGTAGTAAGGCTACCGCACAACAAACTACCGTGCAAAGCTCCCGCCGCTCCGCCTTCACTCTGCATTTCTACCACTTGCATAGTAGAACCATAAATATTTTGCTTGCCCGCAGCCGCCCATTCATCGCAGGCTTCCGCCATTGGTGAACTTGGTGTAATAGGGTAAATAATCGCGGTTTCGTTTACCGCATACGCAGCCATTGCAGCAGCGGTGTTTCCGTCAGTTGTAATCGTTTTCAATTCCGTTCTCCTTCAAATTTAATCAAATTAAATTATATCACTTTTAAATTTTATAGACAAACATTTTTGATAATTTGATTTATATCCATAAATATGCTATAATAAAATTATGAAAAGAATTTTTATTTTAATTCAGTATTTGGGTACAAATTTTTGCGGTTGGCAGCATCAACCAGAGTTGCGCACAGTTCAGGGTGAAATAGAACGCGCCATTTTTGAAACAACAGGGGAGCAAGTGGCAGTGCATAGCAGTAGTAGGACAGATGCAGGAGTACACGCACTCGCAATGCCCGCACATTTTGATACGGATACCCGCATATTGCCTGAAAATCTTTACAAAGCACTAAATGCGCATTTGCCCGATGATATTCGCGTGCTGTCTAGTAAACAAGTAGACGAGCATTTTCACGCGCGTTTTGATGTCAAGGAGAAAACATACGAGTACCATTTCTATGTTAGTCCTGCGCCGCTTCCTTATTATAGCACAACAAGTGCGTGGATAACTGAACCATTTGATTTTGAGCGCGCCAAGGGGGCGGCTAGCGCCTTTTTGGGTACTCACGATTTTGTGGGGTTTGCAAGCGCTCGCACAGAAGTAAGTAGCACCGTACGCACAATCACCAAAATTTCCTTAACCCGCAAAAAACCAAACCATTATTGCCTGTCTGTAACAGGAGATGGCTTCTTATATAATATGGTACGAATAATTGCAGGTACTTTAATTGAAATAGGACAGGGAAAAATCAACCCAGACGATTTGCCCGCAATCATTGAGAGTAAAGACCGTAAGCGCGCAGGCCGTACCGCCCAAGCCTGTGGACTTGTGCTGAAATCAGTAAAATACTAGAAAGCTGGCTACCTTGCTACAATAAATTGTATCAAGGTAGGCTTCTAAGTCCAGCCCCGCAGTGCGAAGGTGTACACCCAATGTAAGTTATTGTCATGCGGGAGTATCCGCATTCCAATATAGCACAAACTACCGCCAGACTATTTGCTTGACGCAAATAGGCATTCTGAGTTTTTCTTACAGAGACGGAGACGAAGAATCTCATCCGCTTAAAATGTTACATACAATACGGGGCAATATTCGTCTATCTGGCTGGCGGGGGTATCCGCATTCCAAATATAAATATATATTATGCACCTAACGAACTTATTAGATTAATAACAAGTCGGTAATCATTATACTACCACCAAACGAAAAACGAGAGCATAAACTCCCGTTTTTTACATATAATCATCAAAACCTAAAATAAAATCACCTGAAACACCAAAAAACTTGCAAATGCGCTTGATTTGCTGATAATTGGGTTCTCGTTTTCCATTTTCCCAATAACTAACACACGCAGCACTTACGTCAAGTTGCTTCGCAAGTTGATTGATAGATAAACCTTTTTCAATTCTTAAATCTTTGATAATTTCCTTAAACTCCATTTATGGAAATTGTAACAAAAGTTAAAAATTAAAACTTTACTTGTAACAGTTGTTAATAGCTACATATTTGCTTTGAAAAAGTCTTAAAATATAATTGTAAAATTGTGTAGTATGTAATTAGGTTAAATGCAATTTACTATACAATTTTATTAATAGGAGTAATGTTTTTTGTTTTAGTGTCTAAAAAACGGGTTTACCTAAATTTACACACACTAAACATTTCGAAAAATTACAAATTTGACAAAATTTGCAAAAATTTAATACAATTTTGTAAACCGTAAGTATTTTGTCAAAAAATAGTATATACTATACAAGATGGGACTAAAACTCTAAAAAATTAAACTAACACTACTCACAAAATTTTATCAAAAACCTGCGTTACCACATGCACTAGTATGTAATACGGGACATCAAGCATCTATCTGGCTGGCGGGGGTATCCGCATTCCAATATAACAAAAACTACCGCCAGACTATTTGCTAGTGCAAATAGGCATCCTGAGCCCTGCTCTGTTTAAAATCCCAAATATTAATAAGATTATTGTCATTCTGAGACGAGCATCGTAGCCCAGCCCACGAAGAATCTCATACATTTAAAAATAAAACAATAGGAGAGTAATAATATGCAAATTAGCGCAAAAGCAAGGTTAGTAAGTATCATAGTAGCTGTTGTGTTTATGTTTGGCGCACTCGCGGGAACTGGTGCATACTTGATTGTAAATCATATTAATGGTAATGCTATTACAAGTAGTAACTTTACATCAATAGGCAATATGATAAAAAGTGGTGATAATGATTTTATTGATAACGCAACATATCAAGCCTTAATGACCAAATTAGGTAACAATACTACCAGTACACGTAAAAAATCAGCCATTAACGGCGGTACACCAATAGTATTTCAAATGGGTACAGTACCAGGGACAAGCACTCCTATATACTGGGAAGTAGTGTACCAAACAGGCGATACAATCACTGTTTGGATGACACAGCCATATACAAAAGAGTACTTCAACAATAATGGTGTAACAGTATCAAATGGTGTATTTAGCGGTGCAACACAGACGGACTATGATTATGAAAACGGTTATTCTCGTTCAACATTAAGGCAGGCTACTCAAAGGATATACTCAGATTTAAATGCCGCTTATCCCGTATTTAGCAAGGTTGT
>CALWPB010000014.1 GCA_944383315.1 uncultured Clostridia bacterium
TGTCATAAGGGTAATTTGTATATCCTCTTCGAATTCTAATATTAGAAGGAACTGCTGCCTTTTGGTCTTTAGAAAAACCCCACATATCCTCGCCGCTCGCTGCTCGTTCGTTAATAACCTCTTGTGGTATTGCTCTTATTTGTTCTTCAGAAAAACCCCGCATAGCCCCGCCGTTCGCTGCTCGTTCATTAATACATTCTTGTGGGATTGCTCTTATTTGTTTTCCAGAAAAAGACTCCATATCTCCGCCGTTCGCTGCTCGCCAATTAACAATATATTGCGGAATTGCTGCGATTTTTTC
Source organism: uncultured Clostridia bacterium (assembly GCA_944383315.1). Lineage (GTDB taxonomy): Bacteria > Bacillota > Clostridia > Christensenellales > UBA1242 > UBA7867. The sequence continues at coordinate 302 of CALWPB010000014.1, forward strand.
TTCAGGAAAATCCCGCATAGTCCAGCCGTTCGCTGCTCGTTCATTAATACATTCATGTGGGGCTGCTGATGTTTGGTTGAAATCAATGCCCGATAAATCTTCACCGCTTGCCACTAGTTGATTAACTCTCTCTTGTGAAGTTACATTTTGCGCCTTCGGCTCATAATAACTAAAATCAACAGGTGGAAGTATTCCCGCACATAACATTAAATCATCTACTTTTGCAAGTTTTTTATCATAATTAGAACATCTTGGTGTATAATACGATGTTGAACTTCCACTTCCTTCTTTATTACCACCTTTTTTAAAATGTTTTATCAATTTTCTCCTGCTATCACTAATGGGATATAATTTTGTGGGAGAAATATCTTCCTCTAACTGTTCAGCAGATAACAAGCCAGTATCGCCACCAAGAGCGATAAACTCATTTATGTCCTGCTGTGTTACCTCTCTTTTCAACGGTAATTTCATACTTAGACCTCCTAGTTTATTACTATTTTAAATAGTATATCATATTTTACAAAAAAATCAACTTTTCGCTTACAACTTATGATGATTTATCAAAATTAATAGAAAAATATTATTTACGCTACGTAAATCAAATCTGCAAGGTTCGAAATCATTGTTGTAAGGTTTTTGTATTCACAATTAAAGAAATCTTCGGCAAGCAAACGATAGCCCGTTTCTTCCCTAGTCCAATCGCTATAATTTTTATCAAAATCATAGTGCGTAATGGCGTCAAGGGTCATTTCGTAACCGTTTTGGAAAATAGACTGATAACTCTTTGCGCTCTTAAAACAACTAATAGCCGCTTTTTCCGCATCGGTTAGCGGGGTATTACGGTTTTCAAATGACCTAATTCTATCAGCAATGGTCATATACGAAGCGAGCGCTTCATTTATATCCATACAAGAATTTAGGCTTGTATAGTGTTCGCTACCATTTGAGGTTTCGCCTACCTTATTATAAATTTCTACTAAATACACATTTATATAGACATCAGCAATCGAGGTAAGAGATTCAAGAAAGAATTTATCAATGCTACCTAGCGCGGGTCTACCGTCTACTCTATCTGTTTCGTCCGCTTTGTTGTATTTATTGTATACTTCAATAAATTGTTTTGAAAAATCATTTGCTGTTACGACTAAATCTTTGTATTTATCCAACATTGCTTTTATCCAACTTTTCTCTAAACCACTAGTGGGGTTAAAACCTTTACGAGTATCCAAGTTGTGCTTGTAAAGTAAAAATGAGTCAGTTGCCTTACGCAAATTTTGCAAACTATTATACAAATCAGTGCTAGCGCTTACTGGGACTTCGACACCCGTTTCAACTGTTATATAATTATGTACAAAAAGCAATGATGCTTTCAGTGTGGGTTCAAAAAGCGCTTGATTGCTACTTGTATCATCGGTAAGTCTTGTATACATCAACTCATAATGTTCGTAGCCTGTGCTATTTATTTCATTAACAACAGCGGGATTTTTGTACTGAATATCTACAAAACCGTCTTCGTCAAAAATTTCGCCTGTGTATTCTTCTACATAGTCTTGATATGCGAGTTGAAATTCGGCATAAGTATAATTTGATTCACCACAGCCGCTGAAAAAAGGAACAAAGCAAAAACATAGAGCAATCGCCATTAAGCTTGAAACTGCTATTTTTTTCATTTTACAACCTCCCTGTAAGTCCAAGTCCGCGCGCTAGGACTTGTAATTGCGATTTCGTGTCATCACTAGCAGCGGCATAATATTCTGCCTTGCTTTCGGCATTGTAAAAACCGCTAAAATCATAACTCATATTTGAAACAAGTGCTATAAAATCTGGTATGGAAGAATCGGAATCAGCCTGCTCGGTAAAACTATTTTCAGCACAATCTGTATAAAACTTCACCATTGCCAAACTATCTTGGTACAATGCCTCATTTACTCTTTCTCCAGCTGTTAGTTTTGAATTTATAAGTCCCGACTGAATATTAAGTATATAAGTTTGAGCATACTTTTGACTTAAAAAAGCATTGATATTTTCATAATAATGTTGAGTAACATAATTAAAAGTATCGTTTACTATTACGTGAAAAATTTGTTGCAACTCAATAAAGTCAGATACAAAATAGCCAAAGTTTGTGGCTACTTCACTAGCACCTATACCTTGCGATTGAGTTATATTAAACAATTCCTGACTATGTACGACATCTACGAGTGCTGATTCATACTCTGCAAGATTGTCGCTTATGCTTTGTAATGCTCTAGCATCTGCATTACCAACATACAAAAGCAAATCCTTATAAGTATTAAGTATTTGCTTGTCCATATAGTAACTTAAATAAACATTTTTAAAATCAACATTTGAAATGCCGTTTGCATAATTAAAATAATTGCCAGTTTCTAATTCGCCAATGTTTTGTTCAAACGTTGCTTGATTTTCAGAATTTAAAATTCTGTTCATTTCTTCATAAGTAGGTCCGCGCGCTTCTCCATTATTTCTAATAACTAGAAAATAGATTATTGCAGCAATCGCGGCAAGTATCAACACCACCACGACAACACGTGCTATAATCACACCTGCAGATTTAGCCATAATTCCCCCCCCTATTTTATAATTTAAAAATTTTATTTATATTAAAGTACAACCACGGTTTGTTTTCTGGTGGTAAAGCCCTAAATGTCAAATATTCTTCTTTATCAAAGTCCTTAAAACGCAAGTCAACAAGCATTAATGCTGTATTTGTATTTTTCGCAAGTTTATCACCGCCATATACAGCATCACCAAAAATAGGCGCTCCGATATCAGAAAGAGCAAAGCGCACGTATTCAGGTGTTGTCGTGTTCGTATCCACTCTTACAAGCGAAATGCTTTGAACTTTCTCTATGGTCTTGTATGTAAAGGCGATTTGCTCCGCCCCCGCGTTTAGTTGTGGTATATGAGCAATTTTCTTGTCAATTTTATCATACTTGACATACGCAGAATAAGCATCACTTTCAACTTTTGGCACACCCACACATACAGCATAAAACTTAAACTCAAACTCTCCGTCAAAATATGCTTTTCGCAATGTAGCAAGGCTTTCCTTATCCTTTGCAAATACAACTACACCACCTGCAACAGTATCAAGATTGTAAACTGACACAACTTTACCCCCTGCGATTGCATTTGCCTGTGCTGTTATATCTTCCATACTTATATTTTGTGGTTTATAAAGTACTATTATTTTTTCATTATTCAAAAAAACGTTATTATCCATAATTACACCTTGATAATACTGATTTTGCACTCTATGCCATTAATATCTGCCGTAATTACATTTTCATACAATGTCCCTTGCTCCATATCTTTTGCAAGTATAATACCTGAAATAAAATTCTTGTATGCCTGCAAAACGTCATCAAGAGTAGAATCCGTCTCATATCTAACTGAAATATTATCTTCAACCGCAAAACCCGAATCTTTACGCATATTTTGTACTTTGCTAATAAATTCGCGAGCGTATCCTTCGTTTATCAGTTCTTGAGTAAGCACTGTATCAAGTATTACGGTTATGCCTGCTTCTGTTTCTGCGGTAAAGTCTGGTTTGCTGTGCGGATAAATAAGCACATCATCTGCGGTCAATTCGATTCCTAAATCTTTATCAACCACGACACTTTCACCTTTCTGCAAGTGTGCTACCATTTCGTATGCATTGCAATTTGCAAGATATTCTCTAATAAGCCCAAGGTTTTTGCCATATTTTGGTCCCAAAGTCTTTAATTGTGGTTTTAACTCAAAGGTAATGTACTCCTGTGGGTTTTCAATAAAACGTACATTTTTTACATTCAAATCATCAGCGATAATGTCTAACAAGTCCTGATTTAACTCAATTTTGTTTGAAGAATAGATGTACAAGTTATTCAAAGGTTGGCGGTTTTTGATGCTGCTTGCATTTCTACCCGCTCTACCTAACTCAACAATTCTAATAACCTCTTGCATTTGCTTATTTAAGGTTTCGTCAATCAAGTCGGCATTTGCTGTTGGATAATCACAAAGGTGTACACTCTCCTTTGCATTTGGCATAATTGATACTAAATTACGATAAATATTTTCACTGATAAACGGCATAAATGGTGCGCAAATTTTAGTTAACTCAACAAGTGTATAATAAAGAGTATTGTATGCTGCGGTTTTGTCTTCATTTTCACCGTCTGTCCAGAATCTTTCACGACTACGGCGTACATACCAATTAGACAAAACATCTATAAAGTCTGCGATTTCGCGCGTGCTACTTGTAAAGTCAAAGTCTGCCATAAATTTGGCAATTTTACCTTCAAGTGCGTTAAGTTGTGAAAGCAGCCATTTATCCATAAGATTGAGTTTACATTTAAACGGACTGTCCGCGGGCTTAAAATCGTCAATATTGGCATAAAGCACAAAGAACGCGTAAGTATTCCACAATGTCGAAATTGTTTTGCGTTGAACTTCTACAATGCCGTCTTCATCAAGTTTCTGTCCTAGCCACGGTGCTGAATTTGAACAGAAATAGAATCTTACAGTATCAGCACCATATTTATCAATAAGGTCGTTTACGTCTACGACATTCCCTAGAGACTTACTCATTTTTTGCCCGTTTTTGTCAGCAACGTGTCCGCACATTACTACGGCTTTGTATGGCGTAGTTTTAAAAACTGTTGTCCCTATTGCTTGCAATGAATAGAACCAACCGCGAGTTTGGTCTTGTGCTTCGCAAATAAAGTCTGCGGGGAATTGTTCTTTAAATTTATCTTTATTTTCAAATGGATAATGCCACTGTGCAAAAGGCATTGCGCCTGAATCGTACCAGCAATCTATCACCTGCGGAACGCGCTCCATAGTGCCGCCACATTCACAAGGAAAAGTAAACTGGTCAATATATGGCTTGTGCAAATCTTTTATTTCTGCTGCACCTGTAAGGTCGCATAGTTCTTGTCTACTGCCTATTGAGTGAAGTTTGCCACACTTGTTACATTTCCAAATATTAAGAGGCGTACCCCAATATCTATCGCGCGAAAGGTTCCAGTCAATAGCATTGCTCAAGAAATTACCCATTCGTCCGTCTTTTACAGATTCAGGATGCCACGATACCATATTATTACTTGCAACCATAGCATCACGGTATTTACTCATACGTACAAACCAGCCACTACGAGCATAATAAATAAGCGGTGTATGACAACGCCAACAATGCGGGTATTCGTGCTGATATGACTGTTCTCGAACAACAACACCGCGGGCTTTTAGGTCTTCTATAATCTCGTCATTTGCCACAATGTTACGTTTACCAGCGTATTTTGGCAAATCATCAGTAAAGCAGCCTTTTTCGTCAATAAGTTTGATAAATGGCAAACCATAAGCATTGCCCACATTTGAGTCATCAACACCAAATGCTGGTGCTGAATGTACTATACCCGTACCGTCAGACAAAGTTACATAATCGGCACAAGTAACGTAATATGCTTTTTTGTTATCAAATAAAGCCTTTGGCAATTCAAACAATGGCTCATACTCTACGAATTCAAGTTCTTTACCTTTAAAGCGAGATACAATTTCATAATCTTCAAAAAGTCTGCTTACTAAATTTTCAGCCATTATGTAATGATCTTCGCTGTCTTTTGGAACGATTTCTACATAATCAAATTCGGGATTAACAGTTAAAGCCGCATTACTTGGAAGCGTCCACGGTGTTGTAGTCCAAGCAATAAAATATGTATTCGGCTTATCCTTTACAGCGAATTTAACATACACGGTACGGTCTTTTACGGTCTTATAACCTTGTGCTACCTCGTGGCTTGCTAGACTTGTACCACAACGCGGACAATATGGGCCTACTCTGTATCCTTCGTATATATCACCTTGTTCAAACAACTGCTTTAACGACCACCAAACAGACTCAATATAGTTGTTATCACACGTAATATATGCATCATCAAAGTTTACCCAAAAACCGATTTTGCGAGTTGCTTCGCGCCATTCTTTTTCGTATAAATTAACTGTTTCTTTGCATTTGTCTACAAACTTCTGTACACCAAAGCCTTCAATTTCAAACTTGTTTTTAATACCCAAGTCTTTCTCGGCTTTTAGTTCAACAGGAAGGCCGTGAGCGTCCCACCCTGCCTTGCGGAGTACTTTATTCCCTTTCATAGAATAATAGCGCAAAACAGTATCCTTATAAATTCGAGTACTGCCGTGTCCAATGTGTGGAAGACCGTTCATTCCTGGCGGTCCTTCATAAAACACGAAAGGTTTTGCATCTTCCCTTTCCTTTATACTTTTTTCAAAAATGTCATTTTTGTCCCAAAAATCAAGAGTTTGCTTGTCAATTTCGGGTAAGTTCATCTTGCTATCAATTTTCTTAAACATAAAAACCTCTAAACATCATAGTCTTCAACGACTTTATTCAAGTCAATTATATCTGCGGTCGTAATAATACCTATTGGGCGCTCCAAGTTGTTACCATTTTTTGTAATAACTATTGCTTGTAACCTACGGTTATGGTAGAACAAATCGAGCGCTTCTTGTACGGTTAGATTGTGAGATTTTATAGTAAAAACTCTGTCAACATCTTGTTCTGAAATTACCTCTTTTACTGCGGTTTCTGCTGCGAATTTGTCGATATTTATACCATTACCCACTTGCATACCAAGTACATTTACGATACGCCCCGCATTGATTACACCTGCTATAGTTTCGTTATCACATACAGGAATGGACTTAAAACCAGTCTTGTAAATCGTTTCCAATGCCTTTTTCAACGAAATAGTGCCATCTAGCACTAATACGTTTTTGTTCGCAATACTATTAATTACCAAAGGCGGACGCGCTACCAAATCTGCAATACGCTCCATTTCTATCACCACGTCATCGTGTGGTTCGGCAATAATTCGCTCTTCATTACTATTATGTATTATTGCATTACGTAAACGCGCATAGTCTATTAATTTGTCTTCGTACTTACGCACCACACTATTAAGCGAAACTGCTCTACGTATCATATCGCTAAAAGTAATGTTGCGTTTAAAATTGTATACTGCTCTCAAAGTTTGGTCTATTTGGTTATAAGCATTTATAAATCTAACTGCATTTGTTTCCATAGTTTTACCTCACGTATTTTTTAATTTTATCATATTCGGCATAAAATAACAATAATTTACGGCTATTTTTGCTAAAATAAAAAATCTATGAAATTTCATAGACTTTTATTATTAATATTTATAATCTTTTGCTAATTCTTTAAACTGTTCAAACAATGTCCTAAACCCCTTAAAACTTTTCTTATAGAATTCTTCACTATCAATATCAACACCAAGCATTTTTAAAAATTCTGTCGGGTAATACTCATTTGTACCCTTTAAAAATTTATAATATGCCCCTAATGCTTTTTGTTTATCATTTTTTAAATTTTCTACAAAATAACTACTAATCATATATGCAAGAGTATACTGCCATACATAATAACTGCGATTGTAAAAATGCCAAACATTTTGCCAACCAAGTAAGTTGTATTGACTTAAATTTATTATATTTTCAAAAGGTTTTTGCATACATTCTAACCATTTTTGTTTGAGAACTTCGGTAGAGAGATTACCACCATTTTCAATAGTCTTGTAACAAAAATCTTCAAACATAGACATATTCGCTTGTGAGAAAACAGTGCCAACAATTTCTTTTATTAAATGGCTAAGCACCACAAACTTCTCATTTGAATCATCTGTATTCTTTAACAAATAATTACCTAAAATAATTTCATTAAAAGTACTTGCTGTTTCAGCCAAGAATATAGGCTGGTCAATATTTTGAATTTTCTGCGTTGAGTTTGTAAAATAGTGTTGAATTGCGTGTCCTAATTCGTGAGCAAGAGTGAACACATCAGCAATGTCGCCTGTCCAATTTAAAAGGATAATATAGGTACGTGAATAAGTCCCCCACGTATATCCGCCACTACGTTTTTTATCACGTGGATACACATCTATCCAGCGCTCTTTCACTGCACGGTCAATCAAATCAACATATTCTTGTCCAAGTACACTCAATGCTCTCTTTACCATATCAACCCCTTCTTCAAAAGTATAATTATGTGTATTTTTCTCAAAGGGGGCTGATATATCATAGTTATACATTTCGTCAAAGCCAAGCACTTCTTTTTTCACTTTATAATACATTGCTTGAAGGTCAATATTTTCTCTAGTGAATTTTATAACGTTATCATAAACCTTTTCGTTCACTCTAAAAGCACTGAGATTCCTACTTAAAACAGATTTATAGTTTCGAATTTTACTCAAAGTAACTACAGTTTTGATATAGTAAATAAAATTTTGTGTCATTAAGTTAGTATAATGCGAATACGCTTCACGAACACTTTCGGATACGCTTTTTCTTAAAGTCCTATCGGGACTAGACAAGAAGCCTGAAATGTTGCCATTATTTAAGTGATAAACTTTTCCCTTACTATCAACTGCATCATTATACTTAATATCAGCACCATAGCAGTTTTTGTTTATTTCATTATAGCCACGTGTAAAGTTTGAAACTTCGGCTAACATTTTCTCTTCTACTTCACTTAAAGTGTGTTCGTTTGCGAAAATAATATCATCAACATACAGTTTCCATTCTTTAAATCGCTCATCATTTTTAAGCGAACGCAAGTAGTCGTTCCCCAAACTTTTTAATTCAGGTCCAACAAAAGCAGTATTACTTTCAAATATGTTTCTTGTCTTCTCTAACTTGCCTTGTAAAAGACGCAAGTCCTCATCATCCATATTTGTATCAAGTCCAGCATTAACATAAATAAGGCACGTACAAAACTTATCATACGTAAGATAATACTTTTCCCAGAATTCAAGCAACTTATCTGGAGCACCTAATTTCCCTTTAAATTGAACAAGATATGCTACTTCGTTTTCAATTTCTTGAAGTTTATTTTCGCAATCTGTTATATCTTTACAAAATTTAGTTAAGTCCCAAATATATTTTTCTTTTTCCATAATTTCACCTCGTATTTCTAATGCTAACACACTTTTAAAAAAATAACAACAACTTCTTAATAAAAAACATAATTAAAATACTATCAATAAGTTACACGAGTAATATTATATATAATATTATATAATTGCAAAAATAATTGATTTTACTTGATTTTTAATAAATAATATGTTATACTATTTTTACTGTGCTAGATGGGGAGCCAGCGGTGCCCTGTACCTGCAAACCGCTTTAGCAGGGTCGAATACCTTTCTCGGTGGTTTGTTAGGTTTGGCACGTGTTTTGTACTTTGTGATGAACGTTAAGGTCTTGTGCAATACTGCCCTACGAACCGTGTCAGGTGCGGAAGCAAGCAGCACTAAGGAGTGTGTAGTATGTGCCATAAGGTCGCCTTGCGGGAGCATTGTATCAGATTACGACCAAGTCTTTCCCCAACAAAAAAGGTTGCACAGTATTGATTGATAATAATTTTAAAAATATAAAAAATCTATGGCTTGAGTCATAGATTTTTTGTTTAAAATATATCGAGTGTTTTTCTAACATTTAACAGACTTTTTAAATTTTAAAATATTACATTTCCCTATCAATCGTATTTTTATAAATCTTATATGATATACCTAGACCCGCAATACATACGGTTGTGCCAAGGGCTCCCAAAGCGAAATTACCACTTTCTACCCCCGCTCTTAAAGCGGACAGACCACAAGTTAAACTAATAAAAAGAGTTGTACCTAAGAGCAGGGAGTTTTTAAATTCAAATTCTTCCAAAATTACATCTCCAAACGTTCACCAGCCAAGATATGAATGTGCAAGTGCATTACTTCCTGTCCTGCGTCATTACCTGTTTCGCCTTTTTGATTTATTATAAGTCTATAACCATTTTGAAGTCCTAATTTTTGAGAAAGTGTAGGTATTTTGGCTAAAATTCGCCCTAGCATTGTGCTATCTGTTTCGTTCATTTCAGCAAGTGTAGCAAAATGTTTGCGCGGTACTGCTAAATAGTGCAACTTTGCCTTTGGGTTAAGGTCTGTAAACACTACAAAATCTTCATCCTGATAAACAATATTACTTTTTATTTCTCCATTTATAATTTTACAAAAAACACAATTTTCCATAATCTTTACTCCTTTTTTTATTATATTAGAAATTTAAATCAATATTCAATTATAACTATTAACAATTTTATAAAACTTTACTCGTCTTTTATGATTTCGACCAAATCACCCTTAACACCGTCGAGATAAGGCTTGCCCATACGGACATTTGCTAGAGTGTTTGGAGGCACTTGTCCACTTGGCAAGTATACTTTTGTATAGTTGCGGGCGTGTCCTATTGTGTACCCGTCTTTGTCCTGTTCGGTAAGCACTTCGTAAATCATTCCGTGTTCGTGTTCCAAAAATTTCGTCTTTAACTCGTTTCGCAACTTCGTAAGGCTAGCGACACGCTCCTTTACTGTCTCACCGTCTACTTGTTTCATATCAGCAGCAACTGTACCTTCGCGCTTTGAATATGGGAAAATATGAATGTCTGCGAAACCGATTTCGGCAATATTTTTCATAGTTTCTGCAAAATCTTCGTCCGTTTCTTCTGGAAAGCCGACAATAATATCTGTTGTAATTGCACAACGCGGAAAAGCAGCACGCAGCATATCGACTTTTTTCTTAAATTCAGCAACTGTATAATGCCTATTCATTGCTTTTAGGGTATTATCGCAAGCAGACTGCATACTAAGGTGGAAGTGGTCGCAAAGGTTGGTCATAGAAGTCATTACCTTTATTAAATCAGGCGTAACAACATTTGCTTCTAGCGAACTAAGGCGAATACGGGCATTAATTGTTCCTAATGAGCCAAGAAGAGCCACAAGGTCAGACTTAATATCGTGTCCCCAATCACTCAAATTGATACCAGTTAGCACTATTTCGTGATGTGTTTTGGCTAGCCTATATATTTCTACAACAATGCTTTCCAAATCACGACTGCGACTGCGTCCGCGTACATACGGTATAAGACAATAACTACAATAATTATCGCAACCGTCCTGTACTTTTATATACGCACGCGTGCGTTTGTGCTTGACCTCTTCTCTCGTATCGTCTTCTTCAAAATATTCATAATCAAAAGCGGGCTCAACTACATAATCACCCTTTTGGTCTAATAGGTCGGGTATCCAATTTTTACCAGCAGTTCCAAGCACAACAGTTACGTTTGGTTTGTCGGTAAATTTGCTTGCATCGTGTTGACTTGCACAGCCGCAAACAATTATGCGGGCATTTGGTGATAATTTTTCAAGTTTTGCAATCATTTGTCTTGACTTGCGCTCGGCTTCGTTGGTAACCGCACAAGTAGACAAAATAAATACGTCAGCAGGCTCTAGTGTAGTAGTTACTTCGTGTCCGCGCTTGCGCAAAATGCGTGCGATTTCGTCTGCTTCGTATTGATTTACTTTACAACCAAGTGTTAAAAATGAAATTTTCATAAGTATACTTTCCTTTTAATAAACTTTTGTATTAAGTTGAATTTGGCATACCCATATTTACGGATAACGCAAATAAAAAATAATTTTTGTTGTAATAATTTTGTATTTTAAATATTAGTTTTGTTTTTTCCAATAATCGAACTGGTATAAAACTGCACTTAATAAGGCAATGCACGCGGTTTCTGCACGTAAGATATTTGCACCAAGGCTAACAACTTTTGCTCCGTTGTTAATTAACTCTTTTATCTCATCAGCACTAAACCTACCTTCGCTACCAATAATAAGTGCGGTATCGAGAGTGCTATCTAAACTAGACAAAATTTGCTTTGCGCTGGTTTTATCATTTTCGTAAGCAACAACGATTTGCGGATAGTATTGCAAACCATCTAGCACTTGGCTAAAAGAAATTGTTTCAGCGATTTCAGGCAAATTTACCCTGCCAGACTGTTTGCTTGCAGCAAGTGCAATTCGATTTAGGCGGTCTATTTTATTTCCCTTATCTTTGGCTGTGCAAAACTTGCTTTCAAATGGAATTATTTTATCAATGCCTAGTTCAGTAACTTTTTGGACAGCCCAGTCCATTCGCTCTGCTTTTGTAAGGGCGATAAAAAGTGTGATTTTGTTCGTTCGAGTCTTAACGGGTTTTATATTCAAAATATGTGCTGTTGATTGTTTTTTGCTAGCGTCTTCAATTTCACATTCATAAATATTGCCGTCATTCAAACAAACGTCTATTCTATCACCTTTTTTCAAACGCAATACAGAAAAAAGGTGATTATTTTCGCTATCGGTCAAAATAATTTTATCGTCTTGCCTACAATTCTTGGGTACAAAAAAACGTGGATATTGCATAACTTTATCTCCTGTTATTAATTATAACATATAATATTATTAAAATCAATCTGTTAAAAAATAAGAAATTGCAAGTTGTTACTAAAATTAAAAGTCTTAAAAATCAAAGAAATTTTGCTTGTATTTTAAGAAAATGCGTATTTTAATAAAATATTTTCTTGTTTTTTATAGTACTATGCAATAGTTTTTATAATAAATAATAGCGATAGTGCTCTATATAAAACTTTATAAAAAAACATTATGGAAATAAAAAACGCGGTTTTATCTACCGCGTCCGTGGGTTTTTTCATATTCTTCTTCAATTCTTTTCTGCATATAATACTTTTTCTTCATTTCTTCATATTCGCGTTCTTCGTCTTTTTTCTTATAAAAAGCATTTATACTATCTATAATTGGCACACCTTTACCAAACGGCTTACAAAAGCCCTTAACCTTTTCATCACCATCTAACAAATCCCAAATGTTTTTGATTGCACCCATAATCATACCTTCCTTTACTTTATATTTAAATTATATCATAAAAACCTAAAAAGGTCAATACTTACACCCATTAAATTAAGTACTATGCAATGTATTATGCAATCAATTTTGCGAATAATTCGGTCGTAAAATAAAGCATTTTTAATATTATGCACCATATGCTTTATTGTTAATAAAAAATCACTTAAAAAAACAAAAAACGGAGTTTGTGCTCCGTTCTTTTTATAGCGATTTGACTTGTTTGTTGTAGTTGTTGTATTTGTCAAATTTGTCAAGCGGGAAATTCTCTTCAAGCATTTCTTTTATGTCTTTCTTATTCTTCCCTAGTTTTGGCAACTCTACCTTTACTGTAATTAGCATATCACCATAACTATTTTTATTAAGTTGTTTAATACCTTTTCCTTTCAATTTGAGAATAGTTCCGCTCTGCGTGTTTTCAGGAATGTTGAGTTCTAATTTTCCGTCAAGGCTAGGAATAATCACCTTTCCCCCAAACATAGCCACTGTAAATGGAACAGGTACATCAAGTAACACATCAAAGCCATCACGGCGCAACAGCGGGTGCTTTGTAATTGAAATATTTACAAGCAAATCACCCGCAGCACCACCGCGTACACCCGCTTCACCATATCCCCTAGCAATAACTGTTTGACCATCGTCAATACCAGCAGGAATGTTGATTGATGTGGTACGTTGGCTTCGCTTTACTCCAGCACCGCCACAAGTCGTACAACGTTCTTTTATGGTCTTACCTGTACCGTTACATTCTTTACATATTCCAGTATTAACCACACGTCCAAAAATAGTTGACTGAGTAAAGTTTACTTGGCCTGTACCATTACAAGTCGAACACGTCGTGTACTCGGTACCGTTCTTTGCTCCTGTGCCGTGACAATCGCTACACTCTTGAGTACACATATAAGTGATATCACGCTTTACACCCTTTGCGGCTTCTTCAAACGTAAGATTTACTTTTACACTTATATCTCTACCTTGGACAGCATAACGCGCCGATTGCGCACCACCGCCAAAGCCACCAAATATATCACCGAAAATGTCTCCAAAGTTAAAGCCAAAACCGCCAGCACTACCACCTTGCCTACCGCCAAAGAAATCATTTGCACTTGGACCCTCTGCACTACCGTACTGGTCGTAGTTTGATTTCTTCTGCGGGTCGCCTAACACTTCGTAGGCTTCGTTTATTTCTTTAAACTTTGTTGCTGCTTCGGGATTATCTTTGTTTAAGTCGGGGTGATATTTTTTCGCTAATTTGCGATAAGCGGACTTAATTTCGTCCGCGCTCGCATTTTTATCTACTCCGAGAATTTCATAATAATTTTGTGCCAATTTTATCTCCGAAAATTATTTTTTAGTCAGCCTTCTTTGCATCGGCATCTTTTACTTCGACATCGGGTTCATCTTTTTTGCCTGCATCAGCGCCTGCATTATTTTCTTCACCCTGTTTTGCTTGGTAAAGTTTTGAAATGATGTCTTGACTTGACTTACTCAACTCGTCAATCGCTTTCATAATCTTGTCTTTATCGTCTGCTTTGATTTCTTCCTTAGCCTTCTCAATGGCTTCGGTGAGTTTCTTCTTGTCTTCTTCGCTGATTTTATCGCCATTTTCGCGCATTGCTTTTTCTAAGCCTAAAATCAATGAGTCTGCTTGGTTACGTTGCTCAATAATTTCTCTGCGCTTCTTATCTTCTTCGGCATACTTTTCAGCATTCTTAATTGCCTCGTTAATTTCATCTTCTTTCATATTTGAACTTGAAGTAATGGTAATTTGCTGTTGCTTGCCTGTACCCAAATCTTTTGCACTTACGTTTACAATACCGTTTGCATCAATATCAAATGTAACTTCGATTTGAGGAACACCACGTGGTGCTGGTGGAATGTCTGTTAAGTTGAATCTACCCAAAGTCTTGTTGTCTCTTGCAAATTCGCGTTCACCTTGCAATACGTGAATTTCTACCCCCGGCTGGTTGTCTGCAGCGGTTGAGAAAACTTGAGATTTCTTTGTAGGGATAGTTGTGTTACGGTCGATAATACGAGTAAACACACCGCCCAATGTTTCAATACCAAGTGAAAGTGGAGTTACATCAAGCAACAATACGTCTTTTACATCGCCACCCAATACACCACCTTGAATAGCGGCACCGATTGCGACACATTCATCAGGGTTAATACCCTTGAAACCTTCTTTGCCTGCAAAGTTCTTTACTGCATCGCAAACAGCGGGGATACGTGTACTACCACCTACCAAAATAATTTTGCTAATGTCGTTTTTATCAAGTTTTGCATCTTTAAGCGCTGCCGAAGTCAAGTCAATAGTTTGCTGAACAAGGTCGCTTGTAATGTCATCAAATTTTGCACGAGTAAGTTCGTATTCCAAGTGCTTTGGCCCGCTAGCATCTGCTGAAATAAATGGCAATGAAATAGTTGTTTTCATAGATGCAGACAAGTCAATCTTTGCTTTTTCGGCTGCTTCTTTAAGTCTTTGCATTGCTGTTTTGTCGGTTGTAAGGTCAATACCGTTTTGGTCTTTGAATTCCTTAACAAGCAAATCAATAATACGTTGGTCAAAGTCATCACCACCAAGGCGGTTGTTACCCTTAGTTGCGATTACTTCAAATACACCATCGCCAATTTCAAGAATTGATACATCGAATGTACCACCACCAAGGTCAAAAACAAGAAGTTTCTGGTTGGCATTCTCTGCCTTGTCTAGTCCGTATGCTAGGGCGGCTGCTGTAGGTTCGTTAATTATACGCAAAACTTCAAGACCAGCAATTTTACCTGCATCTTTTGTTGCCTGACGTTGACTGTCAGTAAAGTAAGCGGGAACGGTAATAACTGCTTGTGTTACTTTTTGTCCCAAGTATGCTTCTGCATCATTTTTCAATTTTGTCAGAATCATTGCACTGATTTCCTGAGGTGTGTACTGTTTGTCATCAATTTTTACCTTGTAATCACTACCCATTTCACGTTTAATACTTGAAACAGTGTGCTCAGGGTTTGCAACTGCTTGACGTTTTGCAACCTGACCTACCAAACGTTCACCGTCTTTTGTAAATGCAACTACACTAGGTGTTGTGCGTGAGCCTTCTGCGTTAGGAATAACTACAGGCTCTCCACCTTCCATAACTGCTACACAAGAATTTGTTGTACCTAAATCTATACCTATAATTTTTGACATAATAATAATCTCCTTATATGTTTTTGAATATTTTTAATAGCATTTGCTACTTTGCAATCTTGACCATTGCCACGCGAACAACTCCGTTTGGACTTGAAAAACCTGATTTAAATTCTTCAACAATTTGTCCGCTCGGCACGCCTTCGATTTCTTCTGCAACAACTACGTTGTGCAAATTTGGGTCGTATTGGCAACCCACCGTTGCAATCGGCTCAATGCCAAGGCTTCGCAAATTATCAATAAAAGCACGTTTAATCATTTCAAAACCTTTTAGAGTATCTGCGTCAGTGATATGCTTTTCTGCTGCCTCTATCGCATCAAGTGCTGGCAGCAAAGCCTTCACTGCATCAAAAATACCATTTTGCCTTGCATCACTAGCAATACTAGCATTTCGCTTGCGATAATTCGAAAAATCTGCTTGTAATTGTTGCAACATTTTAGTAAGTGCTATGCTGTTTTCTTTTTCTAATTGAAGTTTGAGATTCAAATCTTCGGGTGGCGACAATTCGTCGTCCACAATTTCTTTTTCCCCCGCTACCAGGTCATCATTCTGACCAATATCAGCCTGAGTTTCAGGCTGGCTGATTTCTGTTTCGTTATTGTCGGTCTCGTGTGTAAATTTATTTTTGCTCATCTTTGTCTCCTTTATTAGATGCTTCCAATGCTTTGAGGTTGGCAAACTCGCCAACTACAAATTTTAGAGCGCTTGCAATTTTTGCGTAGTCCATTCGTTGCGGCCCAATAATACCTATGCTTGCGATACTTTCGCCATCTACGGTATAATCAGCACGCGCAACAGCACAATCCTGCAAATCAGTTACAGGTATTTCCGTGCCTATTCTAAAACTAATCTCTTGCTCGTCTGGTTCATCAAAAATTTGCTCTAATTCGGCTGGATTGCTCAAAACATCAATTACGCGCTTTGCTTTATCGAGGTCGTGGTACTCTGGACTATTCAGCAATCGTAATTGACCACGTGCTGTAAAACCGCCTGACGAGGCAATTTTATCACAAAGACGCTTTAATGAGTCAATCATAGTATCAAATATGCCACAAAATTCTATTAAATCTTGCCCCATTTGCGTACGATAATTTTCTATATTTTGAATCATATCCGCAACGGAATGTTCTGAAAATGTTGTTGTTAAGAAGTTACTTGCATCGACATACGTTTGAGTAGGTATATCGTTTTTTGCTGGCATAAAGTTATTAATTATTCCGCTATTAGTCTCAATCAAGATTAGCGCCTGCCCCGTCATAAGCGGGACAATCTTCACATTTTTAATAATCAGTTTTTCAAAGCCTTTAAGCATTACAACCGCAGGATAATTGGTGGCTTTGCTCACGATATCAGCAATTTCATTTACCATATCACCTAAATACACTGTACGGTTCTCAAAAATACCGTGAATTTCGTCCAAAATATTTTTATCAAGCGGCACATCGCCCATAATTGAATTTACAAAATATCTATATCCTTTTGCTGTAGGCACCCTTCCGCTTGATGTATGAAGTTGTCGTAAATATCCCATTGCTTCAAGAGCATTTAGTTCGTTACGCAATGTGGCTGTACTCAAATCTTCACAGCAACGTGTTTTTATATTACTACTTGTAATAGGGCTTGCTGACTGAATATAATCTTCAACTGCATTGAGCAAAATGTCCCGCTTCCTATCACTTAAAACTTCGTCATCAAATATATGCTCACCCCCTGGTCAAGTACCCATTGCTAGCACTTAAATTATTTAAATGTTAGCACTCTCATAATTTGACTGCTAATAATATACTACTATCTTATTCCATTGTCAACTAAAAATACACACTTTTTAAAAAATTTTTAATTTTTTTTATAAAATAAAATTTACAACCTTTATATAATATATAGGAATAGATAACTTAAATAATAATTATTTAAAAACTAATATAAACAAAAAAGTCCTTGGTTTATCCAAGAACTTTTTACCTAATTAACCCAATACCAAAGGTACGATAATACCAGCAAGGATTACAAGTAACAATACAAAGTAGAGTACTTTCCAAACTGTTTGTTTAGGGCGAACATACTTCCAAGCAAGGTATGCTGCGATACCAACCATAATAGCAGTACCAATGTTTTGCAATGCCATTACAGCAACTGAAGACACTCCACAAGCAGACAGAATCAAACTTACAAGATACAAGATTGCAACTGCTGCGATTGTGTAAAATGCTATTTTGTTTAAGCCCCAGAATGATGACTTTTTACTACTGCTGCTACTGCTAGAAGACTTCGAACTAGAACTCTTTTTTGTTTCAGCCATTTTCTTACTCCTTTCTATTATTAATATTAGTATTGTACAACTTTTTTAATAAAATGTAAATTATTTATAACACAAAATATGTTAATTTTTTAATCTGAGTATATTTTCTTGGCACGGACTTGCTGTCTTACGGTTTCTAGAGCCTTTTTCTCTAATCTGCTAATGTAACTGCGGGATATGCCGAGTTTTTTAGCCACTTCACGTTGAGTATATGCTACCTGTCCGCCTATTCCATAGCGCATACACAAAATTTTATATTCGCGTTCTGATAGAGAATTTTTGATAATATTTATTAATTTCTCGGTTAGAATGTTACTTTCGACCATTTCCAATACATCTGTATCAAGGTCGCAAATAACATCTGCGAGCATTATTTCGTTACCGTCTTTTTCCGTGCCTATTGTTTCCTCCAATGATATATTACCTTGGTGTTTTTTGTTTGCTCTAAATAACATAAGAATTTCATTTTCTATGCAACGAGCCGCATAAGTTGAGAGTTGTGCACCTTTATCTAGCGAATAACTATTGATAGCCTTTATCAGTCCTATTGCTCCCACTGATATCAAATCATCAGCATCTTTAGAACTGTTACTGTACTTTTTAACTATATGAGCAACAAGTCTTAAATTATGCGAAACAAGTACACTTTTTGCTTCCATATCTCCTTGTTGTAACTTTTCAAGATAATATCTTTCTTCTTCGGGTGTCAGTGTCTTTGGGAAACTTGATGCGTGGTCTACGTATGATGAGAACAACATTATTTTATTCATAAACGTAACGAAAGTTTCTATTATCAAAAGCGCACCCCCTATTCAATAATAAATAAATATATGAAATAGTGAGTGCTTTATTGCTTGTCCAATTAGAAATCACGGTTTCGCGGTGGATACAAATTGTGTTTTAATATCGGTTTTGTGATTTTCTTTTTGTTATTTACACTTGTTCGTATGGCTTGAAACAACTCAAAAAGACTAATCAATATTAAAAATATGGCAAAAATCAACCTTAATGTTTCACTTTTTAACTGCCCCACAAGCAAAGCGGCGCCCACGGCTGTTGCTATTGCAGGAATTATAATTACTCCAAAAACTTTGTAATCAATTAATTTATTTTTTGCGTGAATTATCACTGCAATTATGCCCGTGGGAATAAATACAAGCAAGTTAATTGCTTGAGCGAGATGTTGCTCTATCCCCATAAACATAGTTAGTATAGGAATCAACAGCGTACCGCCACCCATTCCCATTCCGCCGACCAAACCGCCAGCAAGTCCACCCAAGATTAAAAAATACCACGGAATCATACTTTTTGTTTCCTTCCTTTTTTTATTTAGAGTAGTTTTATATTTAAAATTAAAAATTGTTATTTTTTATTTGTCTAAATTATCTTTAATCTATGTACAATGTGATATTCATCATTAAAACAACATTCTAATGCCTGCGGCCATTACGACAAAAGCAAATATGTATTGAAGTACATTATTTGAAAGATTTTTTAAAAGATACGCGCCTAATACCCCGCCAACAACCGAACCTAATGCAACATATAACACTGTATTCCAATCTACAAAACCGTTTGTATAATACACAATGGCGCTGGCAATACTTATGGGGAGCATAATGAGAATTGCTGTTGCTTGTGCCTGTTTATTACTCAACCCCAGCAATAAAAGCGCTGGCACGCAAATCATACCGCCACCACCGCCAAAAAAGCCGTTTATTACCCCTATAAACACCCCTGCGGTCAACAATCCGCATACTTTTTTTGCTGTCATTTTCCCCTGCTCCTAAATTTTCAATCTGTTAAATTTATCTATTTAAAGTGTGCTTAAAAACTTGCATTATTTTTAGTAATGATATATAATAGGTTGTATATTATGCGCAAAAAATATGCGTGCTTAATTTTCTTAAAAGGTAAATACTATGACTAAAAAATCTTTCTCGATTAAATCATTTCTATTAATTGTAATTCTTGCACTGAGTTTTGTATTTATGCAGAATGCTTGGTTCTTTGCAGGAATTATTGGAAGCGGCACACAATTACGTGCAGACGTTGACACAACGACTGACGCGATATCTTCGACTGATGTTACTTCTAATTTGAGTAACAATACGTTTGCAAACGGAAACGGTTCTTTCCCTCAAACACCTACTAGTTGGAATGTTTGGGATGAGAACACTAAAATTGTTCCTGAAAAATCTGGGCTTATAGATTTATCAGATAGAGCCTATGCAAACAACTATTCTGCATACGGATTGACCGGCTTCAAAAAACCTGTTGCTAGTAATAATGGTACTGAAAACTATGTATTAATGATTAACAGTGGTAACCGTGGCGACACAAGTGTAAGATACAACTACGGTTATGCTAATGAAACTGATATAAGTTTGGAAGCAAATAGTTTCTATTCTATCAGTACACTTGTTTATACGAGTTATGATACAAATAGAGATGGTACTGTAGCAAGCAGTGCTTATGCAAGTGTATATTTAACAGGTACTGATGTTGAAGACTTACCAGAATCTACAATTACAAGAATTAACACACAAGGTGGTTGGCAGAATGTAACATTCTACATTGCCACAGGCACAGACTCAAATACAAGTGTTGGTCTTGAACTTTTCCTTGGTGAAAAATCAACCCTTGGTGGTAGCGCTGGATATGTATTATTTGACAACATAACTATTACTAGATATTCGGGCGATGCTTTCCAAAATGTACTTAACGCAAGCCCATATTCATCGTTTGTAGATCTACGCCCTGACTACTTGGCATCAGGCGATGGCTTTGTAACAAATGGTGATTTTGCTACAAATATTGACACAGGCTGGACACAAGAGGCTTCAAGCAGTGGCAATACTCAATATGTAACCGACTTTAACAAACAACTTGAAATAAATGATGAAAATGTATTAATTGGTAACAACCAACGTGGCGACAATCGTGGTGTGGTGGTTTCTGCAAATTCAGGTTACAACGCAATTAAATCTGATGACATTGAAATCAAGCAACACGGACTCTATCGTATTACTTTCTGGGCAAAAGGAAATCTTGAAAGTGGCAATGCTAACTTTGTAGTATCTGGTTATCTCCCAGAGCAAACAGTTCTTCCTGATGAAGAAAACCCAGAAGGTGTATTACAATCTCAAACAATTTCTGCCCTTGCTACAAATGCTATTGCGTTAAACAATAATTGGGCTATGTATGCT
Source organism: uncultured Clostridia bacterium (assembly GCA_944383315.1). Classification (GTDB taxonomy): domain Bacteria; phylum Bacillota; class Clostridia; order Christensenellales; family UBA1242; genus UBA7867. The sequence goes on from CALWPB010000014.1 coordinate 21,806, forward strand.
TTCTATATTGAAGGTAACCCGCTATTTGACTGTACTATTAATCTCACTCTTGGTGTAGGTACAGAAAGCGCAAGTGCAACTGGATATGTTGCTGTTGCTGGTGTTAGAAGTGAAAAAATAACAACTGAACAACAAACATCTGCTACAGAAAACAACAGTAATTCAGCAACTCTTTCAATGAACAACTTTGGTGCACTTTCCTTTGTAAACGGTGCGTTTAACCTTGTTGATATCAACGAAGAAAACACTACTTACCCACTCACTCCAAAGAACTGGACACAAACAAACGAAAACGCAAGTGGTAGCGGTGTGGTAAACTTGTTGCCAGAAACTTGGAATAACAGCAATTTGGGCATCGTACGTCCAGCAAAAGATGATGGGGATTTCTCTGACAATGTATTAATGGTAAGAAATGACACAGCAAATTACCAAGGTTACACTAGCGAAAGTGTTAATCTTGCTGCTGACGGTTATGCTTTAATTACTGTTGATGTATTTACTCGTAGTATCAGTCAAAACGGATATGCTTACGTAACTATTAAAAATGCAAATGATGTAGTAATTCACCAAATCAAATTACGTAGCACAAATTCTTGGCAAACTTACCAAATTTACATTCACAACTATTATGTTGCACAAGATTTGACCGCCACTCTATCACTTGGAGATGAAGCACAAACTGCAAGTGGTGTAGCATTCTTTGATAACTGTATTATTAATACAAGCATCACAGAAGAAACATTTAACGGTATTGAGGCTGGCAACAACACTTTTGTAGTTGACCTTGCAACAAACTCATTAACAGCAAGTGATGGAATCACTCCTACCTATTGGACTGGACACATTGGAGCTGACTTTGATGCTGAAAACATTGACAGCGGTTTAATTGATGTAAGAAATTATGAACAATATTTTGCAGGCAATCCAACTGCTCCTACTGAAGACAACAACAAAGTATTATTTATTTCTGCATCTTCCCCATCATACTACTACTACTCAAGTAATCTTACCTACACATTTACTTCTGGAACTTATTACAAAGTAAGTGTACTTGTACGTACTATTAATGTACCTGAAAACATTGAAGGACAATATGATGACAGCGGTAACCCATATCTTAATGGTGCTTCTATCTCAATAGATGGTATTGATAGTAGTTTTACAGGAATTAGAACATCGCAAAGCGATAAAAATAAAACCTTAGAGCAAATGTTTGACGACACTACAAACACTTGGCAAGAATACATTATGTACATCAATACAACTAGTGATGTAAATGGTGTAATTCGTCTTGGCCTTGGTACTCAAACTATGCCAACAACAGGTTATGCATTCTTTGCTAATCTCTCTGTTACTAGTATGACAGAAGACGAATACAACAGTGAAACTGCTACACTTGACCCAGAAGATTTACCTAGCAACATAGTGCTTGCAACCAACACTCCTACTGATGAAGAAGACACACCTACTACTTACAGCCCATTTGACTGGTTTGCAATACCTACTGTTATCATTGCAGTGGCTGTAATTGTGGCAGTTGTTGGATATTATATCAAACGTTTCTACCAGAACCACCCTAGAAAAGCAACCGTTTCTGTAGGTAGTGATTACGACCGTTTGCAGACATTACTCAAAGATGTTGACCGCAGAGAACGTAAAACAGCAATTAAGCACAAGATTGACTTGCTTCACGAAGAATTGAAACAATCTCAAGAATTCTTGCAACAAGAACAAGCAGAATTTAATAAAAAGATGCAAGCTTACAACACAGCAAAAGAAATTGCACAAGACAACCCTAATGTTCAACTTGAACTTCCTGACGAAAAACAAATTCAAAAATCGATTAAGATTCAAGAAGACAAAATTGAACAAATTGAAACTGACATTCGAATTCTTGAAGATGAATATGAACGTATCAACTCACAAATAAAGAAAGATAACAAAAAAGAAAAAACTATTCAAATTAAAAAACGTAAATAATAAAAAGCAAGCAACAAGATAATTTGTTGCTTGCTTTTTAACTATTATAAGAAATCACTTTTGTTTTTACTCTATTTTTCAAAAAAGTTATATAAAAAATGCATCTTAGTGGTGCATTTTTATCTTGTTAATTGTAAATCATTTTTGATTTCGGCAATATTACTTGACTTAATTAAGGGCTTTATATTTTTTTTGCATCCCAAAGTCGTTAACATAACTTTACCTATTTCTGTAAGGTCATAAGTTTCATAAGTTACATTGCCTTCAATACGATAGCCTTCACTTTTTACTTCGCTTCTATCCTGCATTTCTTGTAACTCTGCTTTACCAAAAAATTGTTTGTCGCGACCTGATGCAATTCTCAAAATGTCATCATTGATAATAGCATAGTTATACTCGTCTTTTTTCATTAAAAATTGTGATTCCATAATAGTTTCTCCTTTTACAATACTACTTTATCACATAATCGCAAAAAAATCAATAACTAAGCCCTAATTTATGCCTGCTGTTTTGCTTTTTCAAGTATTTTGGCTAAAAATTTACCAGTATGACTTACTTTTGATTTTGCAATTTCTTCTGGAGTGCCTTTTGCTATTACTTGACCACCACCGACACCACCTTCTGGGCCTATGTCTATGATATAGTCTGCAACTTTGATTACGTCGAGATTGTGTTCAATTACTATGACGGTATTCCCTGCTTCCACAAGTCTATCCATTATTTTTATCAATTTGT
>CALWPB010000015.1 GCA_944383315.1 uncultured Clostridia bacterium
GACCGTTTGGTCTTTTTTTGTTGGGATTTGAACCCCTACGGTGTTCAGTCCTGTCGGACCCGGACCGCAGCAAAGCTACTCCCGATTTGCGTTGTGTCAAAATTTATAAAATAAATTGAAATATTAGACATTAAAAATATAAAAGGTACAAACTCTTGTACTTTTATATGTATTTATATTATTTTAGTAAAAGTTAAAAATTTTTCTAAAATTTTCATTTAGTATAAAATTCACAACCTTTAAACTTTTTTATTTAAAAATTATCTAATTAAGCAAGTTCAAGTGTGCAAATACTGTGTTCATTTTTGGGAGTATTCTCCACAACGTCTACCAAATTATTTTTATCAAATATAAGTTTATATTTCAAGGTATTTTCATCAACAAATTTTTCAATATTTGTCCCTTGTTCTTCTAATTTTAATATAAATAATTCAGCAAATTCAGTTACCCATTTATCCCCTTTCTCGCGTAAATATGAAAAATATGTAAATGCCCAATGATTTTTAATAGGTTCATCTATAAAACTTAAAACTGTAGCAAAAATATTGAAATCGCGTTTTTTTGATAAAATACAATATGCTAACGAGTCTTCAAAAGGATACAATGGATCAATTTCTGGCTTCACACCTGCTGCAAGTAACATTTCTACACGTTCTAGATCCCCATTATTTATAGCCTGATTTAAAAAACTAGGCAAATATTTTTGTCTATATAATATATTTGCTGAAAAATTTCCAAAACTAGAGTAATTAAGCGGCAACCCTAAATTAATAAGTTTTAAAAATTTTTCATTATTACGAGTCAACAAGGCTCTTGAAATAAGCGACTCCATTCTCACTTCATCTGCTTGCAAACATAAATTACGAGACTCACGCATATAATCTTCGTCCAATCTGCCATCTTCCCAAAATTCTTGGACCTTATTCCTCAAGTTTTGCAAAGAATTATCTTCGTGTTTGTTTTGTTCCATAACTTCCCTACCTTTTATGTCATTTTACCATAAAAGAACTGCCTTGTAAATAGTGATTTTATTTTTTCAAAATTATTTAATTAAAAACCATTGACAAATTCCCTGCAAAACTGTATATATTGTATATACACAGTTAAAGGAGGATAAACCGTGCTAAAAGTTAAAAATTTATGTAAATCTTACCCTAATTTTTGTATTAATGATATTTCATTTGAACTGCCCAAAGGTTATATCCTAGGCTTTTTGGGAAAAAACGGAGCAGGTAAAACCACAACAATTAAAGCGATATTAAATATAGTACACGCAGATAGTGGCAGTGTAGAAATTATGGGAAAAGATTTGTACACTCACGAAGTTGAAATAAAGCAAGATATAGGTTTTATTTTGGGCGCTTTTGATTACTACCCCAAGGCAAAACTCTATGAAATTGCCCGTATTTATAGTGATTTTTTTATAAATTGGGATAATCAACTTTATAAAAAATATTTAAAACATTTTGAAATTGATGAAACAAAAAGAGTAACAGAATTATCTGCTGGTATGAAAGTGAAATTTGGGCTTGCTCTCGCCCTATCTCATAAAGCAAAATTACTAATATTGGATGAACCTACTAGCGGACTTGACCCTATTGCTCGTGATGATTTATTAGATATATTTCAAGAAATTATCCAAGATGGTGAAACAAGCATTTTATTTTCGACACATATCACATCCGATCTAGACAAATGTGCGGATTATATTCTTATGATAAAAAACGGCAAAATTTTAGCAAATTCGACCAAAGATGAATTAATCGACAATCACGCACTAATTTCAGGCAATATCAGCGATTTAAACGAAGATTTAAAAAATCGGGCTGTTGGAATCAAGCATTATCGCTATAATTTCAAAGGTCTAATAAAACGAGAAAATATAAAATCGGATGATAAATTTCAAACAGAAAAACCAAATCTTGAAGATATAATGATTTACTACAATCTGGAGGCAGAAAATGAATAATACAGCAAAATTATTTAAAAAGGAATGGACTTTACTAATAAAACCATCAATATTTATTTTTGTTTATCCTTTGCTTGCATTTACTCTTTTATCGCCTGATTATCCTTATTTTCTCGCTTTTTGGTATTGCTTGCTTGGTATACCTGTTCTGTTTTCGTATTTTAAAGGGAATAAAGACCTTGAATTTACGTCAATGCTCCCTATCAAACGCGCAGATATAGTAAAATCAAAATTTTTAACTATTTTATTTATAGAAATGTTACAAATAATTGTAGCGATTCCTTTTGCTATAATTTCAGCACTTATTGTGAACCCTGAAGGCAATCTTGTAGGACTTGATGCAAATTTTACACTTTTTGCAACTCAACTCATTGGATTTGGAATATTTAATATAATTTTTGCTCCACTCTTTTTTAAAACTGGATACAAAGTAGCGCTACCGACTACTTTTGCATACATTGGCTATTTTGTTTTCTCTGTCGTTATTGAACTTGTTATAGGGTTAATACCTGCTATGTACAACATTTTCGATGGTTACGGCAACTTAGGTGCACAAATTGGACTTCTCGCTTTTGGTATCGTATTTTTTGTAGTAACTTTCTGGCTTTCTTATAAGTTATCTGTAAAAAATTTTGAAAAGGTCAATTTATAGTGCAAATAATACTTAAAAACACCAGCGAAGAACCGCTATATCTGCAAATTTATGAACAAATTTCAACGCAAATTTTAAATAATACTCTCCCCTTTGATTTTTGTTTGCCTTCAATTCGACAATTAGCAAAAGATTTGCGCGTAAGTGTGATTACGGCAAAAAATGCGTATGAATTACTAGAAAAAAACAATTTTATATACACTATTGCAGGAAAAGGCTGCTTTGTAAAAAAGCAAAATAATTTAAAAACAAGAAACTTGCTAATCAATGATAAAGTAAGTGAAATTCATAATTTTTGCAATAAATATAATATATCCATTCAAGAAATTATAAATAAACTAAAATAAAAACAATTTTTACTCTAAAACTATAAAATTTATTAATTTATTTAAAATTTTTAGTATTTTCACGTGCATTTATTATAAAAAAACTAAATATTGACACAAAGAAGCGTTTTTTAGCGCTTCTTTTACTATTCCAGTATCTTGCCTAAAATATCGCAAAATTATTGAATATTGACATTTATTACAAAATATGATAAAATAAAAGAAATTGTTGGAGAAAAATTATGGATGATTTTATAGAAGATGAACAAATCGATGTTCAAAATGATTGTTTTGAACACACGATTAACATAAATGGTACAAACAAAATAGTTTACGATACTGAACTAGATGCACACACAAAAAACATATCAATATTAGATGGCGAACTGAATCGCCTAGCCGATGCTAAATTATTGTTAACTACAAAAAAGTTGGCATATACCACTTTTGCTGCTGGAGCCGCTTTATCTTGGGCTGGAGTTGCTGTAAATCAAATATTGTCAAATTTAGAACCTCAAATTTTCAACTTTATATTCTTTCCCAGTATTATTGGTATAGCAGCAATTCAAACACTTAGATGTAATAGAGCAGATAAATTATGTGATGAACGTGCATATAATGTAATATTATCAATACAAAATGAAAAAGAGAAATATCAACAACGTAAAGACGATATTGAAAAAAATCATAAAAGTTCAGAGTTTATGGCATATAGATAGAGCAACTTGCTCTATCTTTTTTTACTAAAACTAACAATATTTAAAGTATTTTTATGAAATTAATACTCCTAAAATAACGGCGCGCCGTGTAAATTATTCAAATCCACTATTTAATAGTATTTGCAAACACTTTATTTAGTTAAGGATACGATTTTAATTAAATATTGACTTTTTATAAAAATTACAGTAAAATTTAATGGCAAATTGATATTATTTTAATAACTACATAAAAAATGAAAAAACGTGAGGTAATTATGGAAATTCTAGCACCTTGTGGAGACGGCGAAAGTTTTTTTGCTGCGATAAATAACGGCGCAGATGCTATATATCTTGGGCTCGGTGATTTTAATGCACGCGCCAAATCAACATTTTTCAATACTGAAAATATTCGTGAATATATAAAAATTGCTCATATCTTTGGAGTAAAAGTATATATAACCACCAATACATTGTTAAAAGACAATGAAATCCCTGCATTTATGGAATTTGCCCGCAAATGTGTATCTGCTCGTGCAGATGCATTTATAGTGCAAGATTTAGCGGTGGCTCGCTTATTACGTGATGCATTTGATAATGTAGAAATTCACGCAAGCACTCAAATGGGTATTAATAATGTAGCAGGCGCGATTATGGCAAAAAATTTGGGATTTTCACGCATAGTACTAGCAAGAGAAACTAAACTTGAAGATATAATAGCAATAAAAAAGGCCACGGACCTTGAAATTGAATATTTTGTGCAAGGTGCTTTGTGTGTATCATACAGTGGCAACTGCTATTTTAGTCAGTATGAATTTGGAAAAAGCGGCAATCGTGGTGAATGTATGCAGTTGTGCAGACTTCCCTATTCTGCATATATCGATAATAAAAAAATTGGTGAAGGTTATTTACTTTCCCCACGCGATTTAAGTCTTATCGAAAATCTTAAAACTTTACAAGATGCTGGTGTAGATAGTTTGAAAATTGAAGGCAGACTGCGCAGAGCGGGTTACGTAGCGCAAAGTGTGGTAAGTTATCGTAGGGCTGTCGATGCATTAAAAAATAATCAAAAAATTGATATAAACAATGAAAAAACAGCGCTTAAAAAAGTTTTTTCTCGTGGTGAATTTAATACACGCGCTTATCTTGATGCTGGAGTGCCCGATAATATCATAAATCCCAAAATTCAAAATCACTTAGGTGTCGAAATTGGAACAGTACAAAATATTGAGAGATTTAAAGATTTATATCGAGTAAAAATTAAAACAAATACAGAAATTCACTCTGGTGATGGTCTAAAATTTCTTGATGAAAATAACAAAGAATATGCTAGCCTTGGTGTAGGCAATACCGAAAAAATTGGCGAAAATCTATACTATATATTTACAAAAAATAACTTAAAAATTGGTAGCAAAATATATCGCACTGTTGATGCTGAAAATGAAAATAAATTACTAAAAAATACGCGTAAAATTAATATCTATGCAAATGTTTTTGCACACATTGACAAGCCTTTTGAAATTGAATATTTTATATACAAAAATGACGATAAGTTTTCCGCTAAAATTAATACAAATTATATATGTCCAAAAGCACAAAATTCCCCTACTAGCGCCGAAGAAATTAAAACACAAATATCAAAATTAAATGACACTTATTTTGAACTAATAGAATCAAAAATTGATGCCGAAAATATTTTTATTCCTAAATCTATACTTAATCAAGCACGGCGCGATTGCATTGCTCTATTGCAAGAAAAATTGCTGAATTTGCACGAAAACAACATAAAAAGTGCAGAAAATACGCAAAAATATGGTACTATGCAATTATTTTTAAATACTATGCATACTAATACGTCTAGTATTGATAACAATATTTTTGTTATAAACGAAGCAACAGACTTAAACAAAACTAATATTCAAAAAAATGATATTTTGGCATTAATGCCCGAAAAATATACTTGTGAAAATATAATAAAAATATTTGAAACATTAAGCAAAAAATATAATCATTTGGCACTCGTTTTACCTGTAATTGCAAACGAAAAAGATTTTGAAATTTTAACAAAAATTATTAATAGTTTAAATGAAAATATTACTCTTATTATTAACAATATTTCAGGTCTAATTTTTGCTAATAAAAAGCACAAAATTATAGCGGGCACGGGCTTAAATGTTCATAATAATTTAGCAGCAAATGAGTTATACAAATTGGGTGTAAATAGAATTATTTTTAGTAAAGAAATAGAAAACCAAAATGACAACTTTTATCACTTTACTTACGGACATACTGCGTTGATGCATTTTGCTCACTGCCCTTTTAAAACATTATTCAACAACAAATGCTCGGACTGTAAATTTTCAAATAATCTTATAATTACTGCACAAAATGGCCATAAATTTTTCATAAAGCGCACAAACATTTCTCAATGTTATTTTACAATGTATGCAGATAAACTTATCGACAAACGCAAAAATGAATTTGGTAATTTAATTGACTTACGTTTTAAAGAAAAAATTTAATTAAAAACATTGAAATTTATCTACAAAAGGTATATAATATAAAAAAATATACAAAGGAGAAAAGATAATGACGTGGGACGATATCTGGAACACGATTGTTGAATTTTTCAAAACCAGCGGTTTACAAATTGTATATGCCATTTTAGTTTTGATAATTGGCCTGATTTTGATAAAAGTAATCAACAAAATCGTTCAAAAAGCGCTCGCCAGAACAAAAATGGAGCGCATTACTCAAGGCTTTATTCGTTCAATTATCAAAGTATTGTTGTATGCTGTATTGATTTTTGCAGTACTCCAAATGTTTGGTATTCCTATCACTGGACTTGTAACAGTACTCGCAACAGCAGGTGCGGCAATTGCTTTGTCATTGAAAGACAGTTTGTCTAATGTCGCAAGTGGTATGATTTTGATTTCAAACAAGGTAATCAAGCAAGGCGATTATGTAGAAATTGATGGCGAAGAAGGTACTGTAACTAATGTTCGCATTATGTTTACTCAAATTATAACAACTGATAATAAAACAATTACTTTCCCTAACTCAATGATTACATCAACCGACATTGTAAACTATTCTACTCAGGGCAGCAGACGTCTTGAAATGGAATTTGACATTGCATATGAAACTGATATTGATTTAGCAAAAAAAGTTATACTTGATGTTTGCCACAGCAATGGAAAAATTTCGCTTGACCCTGCCCCAACTGTAAACTTAAAATACTTTAAAGATTCTAATATCACACTTTTCCTAACCTGCTGGACAAAAGCACCTTACTGGGATATTTACTACTACATAATGGAAAACGTATACAACGAATTTAAACGTAACAAGATTTCAATCGCTTATGACCAACTCGAAGTTCGTTTGCGCAATGATACAGTTACAATGCCTTTTAACCCAGCCCCTCTGCCCGAACGTGTAGAGCCAGAACCAGAGCCAGAACAACACGAGTTTAATATTTTTGACGTAAGTACTTATGATGCTCTTGCTCACCACGGCAAAAAAGGTAAAAAAGAAAAAAAGCCTAAAAAATCTAAAAAGGTCAAAAAAGAGCCGCAAACACAAGAAGTGCAATCAGCAGAAAAAACTGAAACTACGACAGTAAAAATTGAGCGCGGCACAACTAATGAACCTGCTCAAAATGTAAGCGAAGATGATGATTAAAATACAAATTTAAAAAGTCCGCAAAGTGCGGGCTTTTTTTGTTTTTACCATTTATTGTCGACTTTTTCAGCAAAACCGAAAAGGTCGGTTATCTTTATTACTCGCCCATCGTCAAGAATAAGCGTTCCATTAAACTTACCAAATACTTGATGTTGGTCGCTACTAATTACAAGCGCAGTCGTAAATGCGTGTCGGTCAAGTACTGGCATAAATGTAAGATTTACCCTATTATCACTCGATGTAAACTTCCATTCACTCATAAAGTCTGGTTTATTATCCTTATATGGAATATTAAACTTAACATCATCTAGTTTGTTTGCAATTCCATTATAAAAAATCATATTTTCAGTGGCTTGTGAAGTATTACCAAAGCCATACCCCAAATTAAAACCTATTATATTTCCGTCCTGCTCACCTACCGCACTGCTCCAATACCAAGTGTTTTTATAAGGCCAAACACCGCGCCCCCAATCTAGTATTGCAAAAGTATCCTTACTATCAAAATTAATGTTTTCATCTCCAACCTGACAGAAGCCTTTTGCCCTAAAACCTACAATTTTTTGGTTTAAGTAAAAATACTTAGGATTATCAAAAGGTGTGGCTATTACCATACTTTCAGGCGGTTCGTTGTCTAGTTCGAACTCGCAAACAAAGTCTTTATAATCGTCAAAATTTTTAATTTCTGCGTGAAGTTTACGATTACCATCGTGATTAATAAATTCAAAATTTACTCGCTTATTGCGGTATTTAGTATCACCTGTTTTACTAGTAGACGGGAAATTTAAATTGCCATAAGGAAACAAAAACATTGGACTAACTGTTCGTTGTGTAGATTTGGTAAAGTCAAGGACACTTGCTGATACAAGTCCCATATAACTATTATCATCAATAGTAAGTGCAACACCAAACTTCTCATTATATATTAAATAATAGTCCCATTCTTTAATACGCCAGCCATTCGCCTTAATTTCGTTGCGGTTGTATTCAAACAACATTTCAGTTGCCCAACCTGTTGTCAGCAAATTGCCGTTTTCGTCTAATAATTTGCTAGGTTTTGTTATTCTTGCCATATTTCTCACCTCTTTTGCATTTATTATAGCAAAAATTTTCAAATTAGCAAAACAAATAATGTTTTTAAGTAATGCAATTTTAAGAATTTTAAAAAAAAATAAAAAAATTAAAAATTTTTTAAAAAAGTATTTATTTTTCACATTCATTTCACACTACAGCCATAAAATTAGCACGTATTTTTGGAAAAAGGAGTAAATAATACAAAATTCAAGCAACTTTTAGTTATTCCATTTGCAATGTGCATTTGCTTTATAGGCTATGGTTCTAATCAATCAAAATTAGCGATTGAAAACTTAACTTCTCCCACTATTACAACCGCTGCTTCTACTTTAGAGCGCACCAATTCAGAAGCAACACAAATCAACCTAGCCGAAATTAAAACAAACCACAATATTGCTTTTGTAAACGACACATTAACCATTACCAAGGGCGGGACATATCACCTATCAGGCATTTTAGAAGGGGCTATAAAAGTAACTGCTAACGAAAATGTTGATTTGATACTTGATAATGTTCAGGTAATTAGCAACAAAGGTGCTGCAATATCATTCTTAGGAAAAGCAAACTACACAATCTCTACAACGTGCGAAACGGAAAATTACTTGGTGGACAGTTTGTCAAACTATGAAGGCGCAGTAATCAAAAGCAATGGTAACCTATCAATTACGGGCTTGGGCACCCTAATTGTTACAGGACTAAATCAGGATGCAATAGTTGCAGACAATATAAACTTTTCGGATACCACAATCGACATATCCGCACAAAACCATTCGGTAAACTGCCGAAACTTGATAATAAATAACTCCGATATAACAATATCTGATGCGGACAAAATTTTATTTTAGAACTCCTATTTTAAACATATAAATCACAAACCAACCTTTTAAATTAAAACCTCTGACTTCGCTCCTGCCAAAAATACATTCCATAATAAAACTTTCCTTTTTAAAAAGCACCGAGTGCGCCGGTTGCTTTTTTGTTTTATCATAAAATTAAAATTTAAAGAAAAACAGTATAAAAACAAAGTGCTATGCAAATGACTTTGCGAAGAGTAGTACTGATAAAATCAGGACTTAACATTTAATTTATTTTTTTTGTTAAAAATAGACTAGAATATTTTATTAATTAAATTTAACTTTATTTTAGTTGCTTGATAATACTCAAAATGGTATAATGAAAACAAAAAACAAGGAAAGGAAAAATGGACAAATCGGGAAATTTAGCAAAACTTGATAGCCAAAGAAAAGCATATAAAATACTAAGTATTGTATTCGGTATTTTATTTGTGCTGAGTATTGCTGCTATCATTGCATTATTATTTATACTTGAAGAATGGTATCTTTCAATTATTATTGCCTGCTGTGTTGTGCCTATAATATTTTTAATACTTTCTCTTTTATTCTGCAAACTTGCATCTAATTATGTTATTAAGATAGTGGTTGCCAAATTTGTAGTTGCGGACTTTGAGCCAACAAAGTTGTTTATACTAAATAAATTCCACAAGCGCTATTTCTATATAAACACTAACAAACAAGAATGGGCTTATTCAAATAAAACTGAGATTAGTAAAATACACACTTTTGATGAAATAGAAGACTGTCAAGTAACATTAGATGAAGACCTTGATTATTGCTTTAATTTCTATTTTGAAATAATTTATAGAAATTATGATGACCCTACAAAACTTGTATTTTTTGACCACAAGATAAACAAAGACAAGCAAAAATACCGTAATGCTGTGTACACAATGAACGAAATATACAAGTTGATGGAAAAAATAAAGGCACACAATCAATTTAACTTTGAACCAAAAGACGAAATTATCCACGACCACGAATTAAATGTATTGAGAACCGAACTTGAAAAGCAAAAAATACGCACTGAATTAACCAATATGCAAGAAAAAGTTTGCAAATATTGCGGACATAAGAATAAAGGTAATGATGAAAAGTGTTCAAATTGCGGTGCTCCACTTGATGAGATTCAAACTAACAATAATTAAAAAACACGGATAATACCGTGTTTTTAGTTTAAATATGACTTTTATTCTGTAATGTCAAGTTGCTGCTTCTTTACTCGCTTTTTGCCAAAGTTGTATTTTAAAATTCGCAACGAATTTAATATTGCTAGCAAAGTTACACCGACATCTGCAAATACGGCAAAAAGCATACCCTCACCTATTACTCCGCAAAATTCTAGTATTATTACCACAATTTTTGTTACAAGTGCGAAAATAATATTTTCCCACACAATATTGCGAGTGTATTTAGATAACTTGTGTAAATCTTTAATTTTACCTGGATCATCGTCTACAACAACTATATCACTGGCTTCAACAGTAGCGGGACTACCTGCAAGCCCCATACTGATACCAAGGTCAGCTCGGGAAAGGCTCGGTGCATCGTTTATTCCGTCCCCCACAAAAGCGGTATAATCACCTGCTTTTTGCGTTTTAAGGTCTTCTTCGAGCAGTGCATATTTTTGTTCAGGAGTTAGCCCTGCTTTAAATTCTTTAATGCCCAACACATCAGCAACGTGTGCTGTTACTTTTGCGTTATCACCGCTAAGCATTGACATTTTAATATTATTTTGTGCTAAATACTCACACAAATCTACTGAATTTGTTTTCAACGAATCGGCAAGTAAAATTTTACCTATTGGCTTTTCATTAATGAATACTTGAACACTAGTAAGTTCGTCTGACGATTCACGGGATATATTCCCCACAAACACAACATTGCCCTTGTATGTGTAACTTACACCCTTCCCACCGTCTTCTACAAAATCATCAACATTTTCTAATGGTATCTTGTGAGCACGGTGCTGTATCGCTCTCGCTATAGGGTGAATTGAATTCTGTTCTCCCAAGGCTGCAAATTTAAGGATATCTTGAGTAGAGTATTTTGTATCAAGTGAAATAATATCTTTCACTACAAATTGTCCTGTAGTAAGTGTACCTGTTTTATCAAAAATTACCTTATTAAGTTTGGCGGTAACATCAAGATAATTACTTCCTTTTATAAGTATACCATCTTTGCTTGCACGTCCAAGCGCGCTAAAATATGCTAGTGGTACGGAAATAGCAAAAGCACACGGACACGAAATAAACAACAAAATCAATGCATAATAGATTCCGTCTGTAATCGGCAAGCCTGCTATTACAAAAATCAAAAATACTACAACGGCAAGCCCTATTACTACCAAAGTATACCATTTTGCAAATTTATTAATAAAAGTTTCAGTTTTACTCTTTTTATCGCCAGCATTGTCAATTAAATTCATAATTCTAGCAACTGCACTTTCCTTGTAAATGCTGGTGGTTTCTATTTCTAGCACTCCATCAAGTAAAATTGTGCCAGCAGAAATTTTACTCCCAACAGTCATACTAATCGGCAGACTTTCGCCCGTAATATGACTAGTGTCAACACTTGCGCTTCCGCCCTTTACTATTCCATCTAGTGGCACACGCTCCCCCGGACGCACTTTGATAATACTACCGATTGCTACATCTTGCGGGTGTACCTTGTGCTCGTGATTGCCGTGTACAAGCATTGCAAAATCAGGCTGAATTTCCATTAAATTGCTAATACTTTTACGCGAACTAGCAAGCACACTTGCTTCAAGCATTTTACCGATATTGTAAAGTATGATGACCATCAAACATTCGTCAATGCCTTCACCTATTGTTGCCCCACCTTCGGTAACAATAGTATTGAATAGCCCGAGCCCAAAAGTACCAAGTACAGCAATCGTAATTAGCAAATTTTCGCCAATATTACGATTTTTAAATAATTGTACCGCCGCTTTATACGCCGTCTTGTAAAGCAACATACACATACCGACCGCAATTAGCACAAGACTAGCAACCACAGGCATAGGGACAAAAAGCCCAATAAACCCAATTATTACACCTAAAATAAAGATGATTAAATCAACTGTAAAAAAACGTTTATGTGTTGTTGCTTTGGTGTTTTCGCTTATTATTTCTGCGTCAGGTTCGCTATTATATACAGCACGTCGCAAATCTGGATAAAAGTCATCTGTTCTATCCGTTTCAAATGTCAATTTCATTGTAGCAAAATTGTAGTTGACATTCTCAAAACCTTTTATTCTGGCTATGGCAGTTTCAAGATGCTTTGCACATTGCGCACAATCTACATTGCGAATTTCATAAGTATATTTTTTCATAAAAAACCTCGTGAGTAATAATCTTATAATTAAGCACTCTTAAAGTCAATAGTTTTAATTAAATTTTTTGTACCGAAAACGCGGCAAATTTATAATTTAGCCGCAATTTTTATTATTTTTTTACTTATTTTTCATAATAATGTTGCTTTTTTATTTATTTACATAAAAAATCACAGGTGGTTGCTGTGATTTTTTAAAAATTTATTAAAGTTGCAAAATATAATTGTATGTTATTTATTTATTATTATTTAAAATAATACTTTTAATATTTCAATACAAAAACAAGTTTATACAAACTTATTCAGTTTGTTCTGCTTCGGGGTCAGTAGGTTCTGTTACTTCGGGCTCAATTATTTTGTACGAAACATTTGCTTCTGCACTTGGCAAATATTCGTCATTTCCCTTGTATCTAACGTAAAATTTATAAGTTGCATCATAATTGAGATTTTCAAAAACATTACTATCCTGCCACTTTACACCGTCAAGACTATATTCAGCATTTTCAAAACCGTTAATTGTTACAATTTGCCCATTTTGCTCAATATTATCTATTGTAATTATTGGAGCAGTTTGCGCTATTTTTTGCATAGTAAACATATAAGCCGCGGAAATCTCGCTAGCATTGTGCGTTGCAGTATCTGTAAATTGCACACGAACTATATATGTCTGCCCTATTGTGAGATTTTCAAAAACATTTGCGCCTACTTCACTCCAATTCTCACCATTGTCTATACTGAAAATTGCACTTTTATCTTCAAAACCTGTTATTGTTAAATTTTTTCCATCTTGCACAAAGTTTGCATAAGTTAGTATTGGAGTTGCTTGTGTTTGTTTTTCAAATGTACGATAAACCACATTAGACCAAGGTGATTCTTGAGCAGTGTCGGTCTCGGCATATTTAATACAAATTGCGTATGTAGACCCTGAAGTAAGATTTGTAAACACATTGGAAGTTTGCGAAGTCAATCCGCCGTCCTTACTATACAACACATTGCCCCCATAGTTGTTTACTATAATATTCATAACATTTTCGTTCATAACGACACGTTCCGAAAGCAAAAGCGGTGCATCTTGTGTGGTCTTATCAATAGCAACTGTATATGCACGACTCACAGCACTTGCCCCAGTGTCAGCCGTTTCCATTATACGTACTTTAAAATTGTAACTTTGTCCAAAATTTAGATTAGCAAAAATATTACTTGTGCTCCACGTTTCGCCGTTGTCGGCACTGTATTGAGCATTTTCAAAACCAACTATTTCAACTCTATTCCCGTTTACGATAAAATTATCACTACGCAACACAGGAGTTTCCGCAGGTGTCTTGATAATTTGTACTTCAACTACATTTGATGCAGGTGATTCCTTAAAATCATCTGTTTCTTTATATTTTACACAAACACTATATGTACTTCCATAAACAAGTTCGCTAAAAACATTTTCTTCTTGCCAAGTAGCCCCACCGTCTTTACTATATAGCGCTTCTTCAAAGCCGTTTACTGTAATAGTCCTATTCACAACCACAATATTGCTGCGTGATAAATCGGGCGCCTGTCTTTCCTGCTCACCACAAGCGCAAAAAAATAATGCACAAATGCAAACAAGAAGCGTAGGTAGCAGCACCGAAACTCTTTTACTCAACATACTTTCCTCCACTTATTTTATAGTAAAATTATATAAAATGTTTTCGACAAAAGTCAACTAAAAGTGCAAAATAAATGAAATATAAAAATAAATAAAAGTATGCACTCAAATAATTTTCACCTGCGCGTGAAAAATAAGCAACTAATGTTTTCATAATTTACTCCTTAAATTTGTTTTAAAATATTTAATGTATTTATAATACATGGAGTTTACTCCAAGTCAAGCAAATAAAAACAAAATAACAAATATTTTACATTTATGCTCCAAAATCCTTTAAACATTATTTCAATAATAGCATTTACTAATTTATAAAAATAAAAAAACGCTTTCGCTAGTAAATAAATATTTTTCTCACTAGATAAAAACGTTCTTTATTCTGCTATTCTTTGTTACAGTCGCAACCACAGTTGTCTTCTGGAGTGCAAGTACAATCTGCACCACAGTGGCAATTTTCATCACCGCAACCGCAGTCATCGCCTTCAAGGCTGTTAAGTTCATTAAGTACTTCATCAACATTGATGCCGTGTACTTCACAAGCTTCTTCCAAAACTTCTGCCTGACTTACAGGACAACCACAGCAGTGCATTCCAAAGCCTTCAAGTACTGCGCGTGCTTCGGGGTTGATTGATAAAATCTCGCCCATTGTCATATCTTTGTTAAATTTCATAAATAATCTCCTTTGAAAAGAATATTTTTATTTTACCCTAAATCACTCTAAAATGCAACCACAATCACAAATTTGGTCATTTTTTTCGTGAATTTTGCCACAATTTGGACATTTCTTTGTGTCTTCATCTAGTTGAACTTCGTCTTTATTCTCTATTTGCTGCTCTTGTATTTCCTGTTTCTTCGTGGCTGTTATCTTTCTTTCTTGCGTATCATTTTTTCGCTTTTTCTTTACTTTGATTTGCTTTTGCAATAATTCAGTATCACTTAATTTAGTAAAGTCAATAGGTTCAAGTTCATCTTCTGTTATTGGTTCTACTGTGCCAACTTTATTTTGAGACAAATCTATATCAACAGGCTCAGGTTCGTTATTTTGCTCAACTTTTTCCAAATCTAAGACCGCAGAACTTTCTTCGCTTTTCTCTTTTTCTACCGAAACAGTTACAGTTTCAGGCTCTTTGGTTTTATCCGAATCAAAATCAATATTGTTCACAATATCTTCTGCACTTGTTTCTTCATTGTCGCGTTTTTTCTGTTCCAAAAGTGCAGCAACCGCGCGTCCAAAGTCTACCTTATCAGCGACAAAATCAGTAATCTTAATACCGTACTTTTCGAGATTTTTAGAAACCGCTGGTTCTATTAATGCAGCAACTTTAACTTTGTCGTTAATTATCTCTGGATTGTTTTCTTTGCTCCATTCTAATGCGCTGCTAGCAAATTCACTGATATAATCTTGCAAGCGCAACTGTGCTTTGCCCGCACTTATTTTTGCCCACTCCAACAAAAACAATTTAATAGTATTTGCTACATTGACAGTTTGAAAAGTACAAGTGCCGCTGACTGCCACATTATAGCGCCCAAATTTTTTACTTTTCTTCAACAAATTACCTGTATGCCACGGCTGATTTGTAAAGGGGGCTAATGACACGAAATAAAGGTCGCATTTAAAGGAATTTTTAAACACAACTTCGGACTTCCCTTTTTTCTTTACAATTTTGCTTTTGTCTAACTTCAACGTGTGCGTTGTTTTGGGAAGGCTCGGTATTGATAACTCGTGTTCCCCCGCCCCAAATACATCTTGCGGCTTGTCCTTTACCACAATTACAGCGCTCCACCCTTCGTTTACCTGTAATTTCTGCCCTAACTTAATTTCTATTTGCGAAGAAACTAACGGTTGAATAAAACCGCCGCTGTACTTCTCTGGTAACGCAAGCACTGATTCTTTATTTTTCTTAAAAAGATTAAACAATCCCATATTACATTCCCTTATTTATTATAGTGAATTTAATTTTCGTTTATTCGGCAAATTTAGTACAATTTTTTACGAAAATATAAAAGCCCTTCCGCATAAATTAAATTATAAAACATTTGCGACAAAAAATCAAACGTTTAATATTTATTAAAAAGGAGCAACAATGAAAAAATTTACTGAAATTATAGGAGCAAAAGTATTTAGTGCCTACAATGCCGAATATGTCGGAGTTGTACTTAATATTCAAATGAACAGGAACTTTACCAAAGCAAAAAACTTAATTATTTCAGGCAATGATGATGAAACAATTTATTTGTTGCCATTTTCTCGCATTTTTGCACTCGGCAATGTAGTATTGATACGCAACAAAACTTCATTAAGTGTAGTGCCTGACGGAATAAGAGATTCAATACTTAATGCACAAAGTATCACGCTATCTGGGTGCGACACTGGACGTATTACAGAGATTGAATTTGACGACAAATTTAATATCGAAAAAATAACAACCGAAACAACGTCTTTTACTCCAAAGCAACTTATAAAATACGAAAACGGCGCCGCCCTATTTAATGACACAGACAAGGTATACACATACTCACGATTTGCACCACGAGTAGCAATGCCAACAACCACGAGTGATATAACAGTCCAAGCATTAAACGAGCCACGACCTCCACTATCATCGGTTGCCACTCCGCGTACAATTATAGCGAGGTTGCCCAAAAGTTTTAAAGAACCCAAATAATGCATAATACCTTAAATAAAAGCAACAACTATTCGCAAAACTTAATACTATGCAGGTACTATGCATACAGAAAACAGCACTTAATTAGTGCTGTTTTCTACTGTGTACCCTTCTTTTTCTTTTTGCTTTTGCCTTTTACTTTTGTGTGCTTGTGCCTATTCTTTTTACTTGATTTCTGTTGTCTTTTGAGATATTTTTTGTTGCTTTTTATTTCTTTCTTTTCGACTTTCTTCTCTGTCTTCTGCTCTTTTTTCTCGTTCTTAATTTCGTGCTTTATCTCAATTTTTTCTTGCTTAATTTCCTGCTTTTGTTGTTTCTTTTGGTCGCGCTTTATCTTTACCTTAATATTAGTTTCGTTTTCTTTTCCTATAATTAGGCGCTCAATATTTTTGCGATGCGCAAACCAAGTAATTACAAAAATAGCAAAGGTAAGTAAACTAATAGTTAGATTCGGTTCGGGGAGCATCAAATTTTGTGCCACTACCCCAACTGTTACCAATATAAGTGAAGCAAGCGACACATATTTTACAAACCATACAAGCACAAAGCAAATAACAAAAGTAATAAGTGTTACAACAGGTTGCGCAACTAGGAATACCCCTACTGTAGTCGAGATACCCTTGCCGCCTTTAAACTTGTTGATTACAGGGAATATATGCCCTAATATCGCAGCAAGACCACACGAATACAAACCTATTAAATTATCAGGATAGCCACCTATACCACCAAAAATAAAGTACCCAGCAAGGCTGACAACAATTCCTTTTAGTGCATCAAGAAGAAGTGTAAGATAACCGAGTTTTGCGCCAAAAGTGCGATACATATTCGTTGCGCCTAGATTACCTGACCCGCGCTTCGTAAGGTCAACATTTCGGGCTTTGGATAAAATTTTACCAAAATTGACATTACCTATAAAATAACTGATAAAAACCATTAATGCCAGCAGCCAATATGTCATTTTATCCAACTCCTTTTAAAAACATTGCATAGTACTGTTATTTTTGCATTTTTTTACTATTATTAAGTATCTTTTATTCTTCTTTGTTTTCAAAGAAGTGCGCGACAAATTCGAGCCTTCTTTTTTCTTCAATCAATTCAGTTAGTACACTTAACTCCATATTATTAATGCTATAATATACACTCTCATCAGGACACGTATAGACAGGTTGCCAATTTGTTTCAATTTCCTTAAAGACAAAAGCACGTTCATACCATCTTATTTTTTCGAAAATTTCAGCACGTAAGGTCATTAATTCTTTTATTGATAGATGTTCATAATCTTCTTTTCGAGGTTTTGTAACCATAAATGCTTACTCCTTATAGCCTGTTTTTATTTGTTTTTCCTGCAATTTATCCTTAATAAGTCGAGTAATCATCATTAGATTATCATTATTTAAACTATACTCAACGTCAGGTCCTGGGGTTGTATAGACGTACACACCTTCGGGGTTTTGTATTGTTGCACGTTTAAATACGTTTGAGCGCTCATACCTACGCAAGTCGCGTATAATTTTATTGCGAATTCTTATCAATTCTTCAAGAGATTTGTCTAAATAGTCTTTTTCAAACATTGGTAACATCATAATTCCTACCCTCACTTTCGTACTTTATAAACTGCTTTTTATCTTTATTATGTACTTTTCAACATTTATTTTACACTATTAGTTTCGTCTGTATTTTCCTTACTAGAAGTCTGCTCAGTTGGATTTGCATCTTTATTTTCAGGCTTGTACATTTCTAAATTTTTCTCTGTGTCGTCTGATTCAACTACTTCTTGCTGTTCTGCAATAGTATTTGCCTCTATATTATTTTTACCCATTTTTTCAGTTATCTTCGCCCAAAGGTCTGTTTTGCGTTCCTTACCTTGCACAAGTCTAACTATATTTTGCCAATGAGCCGCATAAACAGCAACACCTAATGCCACAACAAGTAAAATAAGCGCTGTATTTGTCATAGGTGAAAATGTAAATTCTGGCATAAACAGACACTGCCAAACAACGTTTATTAATATAAATACAAGCGACATCGGCGAAACATATTTAATAACAAAGGCGAGTCCAACACACAACACAAAAGCACACAAGGCAATCACAGGTTGAGCAACTAAAAATACTCCGCATGCGGTTGCCGCTGCTTTGCCACCTTTAAAGCGATAATATACAGGGAAAATATGACCAAGCACTGTTGCAAGTCCGCAAGCATATAGCCCTATATAACTTTCGGGCATATTCCCCGCTCCACCAAAAGCAAAGTATCCTACAAGTGCAGGCACAATACCTTTGATTAAATCAAGTAGTAATGTAAGAAGCCCTAATTTTGCTCCATAAGTACGGAGCATATTTGTAGCACCCGTGTTGCCTGAGCCTTGTGTCGTAACATCTGTTTTTTCCTTTGCGGATAAAATTCTACCAAAACTAATACTACCTATAAGATAACTTACCAAAATAAGTCCTATTAACAAAACTGCATCCATAATTATCAATCCTTATTCTTTTTACGTATAAAAATACGAATTGGAGTGCCCTCAAAATTTTTGGCTCTGCGCAAACAATTCTCTAAGTAGCGCAAGTAACTAAAATGCACAAGGTCAGGGTTATTCACAAAAATTGCAAATGACGGTGGACAAATACCCGTTTGCGTAATGTAATTAATTTTTAGCCTTTTACCGTTATGGCTTGGTGGTTCCTGAGTACTCAACGCGTCTTGCAAAATTTCATTAAGCAAGCCTGTTGTAATACGAGTACTTGCATTTGCGTATACGTATTCTACCTTTTCCATTATACGATTTAAACGAGTGCCCGTAAGCGCAGACACATATTCAACTACAAAATAATCCATAAATTTGAGATTCGCTTTCAACAAATCTTTGTAGCGATTCACCGTGTTACTGTCCTTTTCTACAAGGTCCCATTTGTTGTATAAAATAACGCTCGGTTTACCCTGTTCGTGAACGTATCCCAAAATTCGCACATCTTGTTCCGTGATTTCGCTACTTGCATCAAGCACATAAATTACAACATCAGCGCGGCGAATAGCGGCAAGACTACGCATAACACTGAAACCTTCGATTGATTCATAATCGATTTTGTTTTTGCGCCTTATACCTGCCGTGTCAATAAGTGTATAATTTTTACCATTGTACTTAAAAGGCACGTCTATTGCATCGCGAGTCGTCCCCGCAACATCACTTACGACAACTCTTTCTTCCCCAAGCAAACGATTTGTAAGGCTACTCTTACCAGCATTTGGTCTACCAACTATTGCAATATTGAGTCTATCTTCTTTTGCGAGCGCGTCAACTTTGTTTTTAAACTTGCTAACTACCGCATCAAGCACATCACCAACACCCGTACCGTGCGTACAACTCATAAGTATCGGCTCACCTAATCCAAGTTCATAAAAAGGCATAATAGCGGTGCTGTCATTATTTTCAAGCTTATTTACTGCTAATACTATTGGCTTACCACTTCTACGCAAAATCTGTGCAACGTGTCTATCGTTGTGTGTTACTCCGTCTTTACCGTCCACAATCATAAGTACAACATCTGCAACGTCAATAGCAAGCTGAGCTTGCATCAAAATATACTCTTGCCATTCATCTTCCTTACTCGGTGTAATTCCACCCGTATCAATGAGTGTAAAACCATACCCCGCCCAATCAGCATCGGCATAAATTCTATCACGTGTTACCCCTGGTGTATCTTCTACAATACTAATACGTTTTCCCGCAACTCTGTTGAAAAAACTAGATTTGCCCACATTCGGTCTACCGACTACCGCAACAATAGGCTTATTCATTTTGCACCTCTAAAATTTTATAGCAAAATTTTAGCATATTTTAAAGCATTTATCAACATATTTTTGATTTTATTTTTATTTGCGATTAATTTGACAATGCTGGCACGTCGCACACGACTTTTTGACCAAAATGGAAATAATTAAAACTTCAATACAAACTATTACAAATATCACTACAAAAAGCGTCCAAATAAATTGCGTAATGCCGATTATTTCAATTAATGACCCTAGTCCGTAAGCAAGCGCGCCACAAGCATACGCTATTGCAAATTGCCCGACCAAATACCACCAAAACACACGTTTA
>CALWPB010000016.1 GCA_944383315.1 uncultured Clostridia bacterium
CAACAGGTTGATGAAATCACAACAAACAACGCATACACATTTTTTGATAAAATGGAGAAAATACAATGGACTTTAAATTTAAGAAAAAATACGGGCAAAACTTTCTAACAGACACAAATCTATTGCGCGCGATTGTAGGGGATGCTGGTGTGCAAGAGAATGACAACGTTCTTGAAATTGGCGCAGGAGCAGGGGCTTTGACTGAGCAAATCGCCCTTGCAACAAGTGGGAAAGTTGTAAGTATTGAGATAGATAGAGAGTTAGAACCGATATTAAAGAAAAATCTCTCAAAATATAGCAATGTTGAAATCGTTTTCGGCGATATTCTGCGTATTGCTCCTAGTGAAATAGCCGCAAAATTTGAGGGTAAACCCTTTCGGGTTGTTGCAAACTTGCCTTACTATATTAGTACTCCTATAATATTCTATTTGATAGAAAGCGCTTTGCCTATAACAAGCATTACTGTAATGCTACAAAAAGAACTTGCTGACCGCATTTGCGCAGTGCCAAATACCAAAGATTACGGCGGAATAACTGTGATTTTAGGGCTATATGGCTCCATTCGTAAATGCCGTGATGTGCCGCGTAATATGTTTACTCCACAGCCAAATGTCGACAGTAGTATTTTATCAATTAACATAGACGAAAATCACAGAGCAGATATTAGCGACATTTCGAAAACTGTTAAAATATGCTTTGCAATGCGCCGTAAAACTATTACAAACAACCTTATGCACGGGCTAAATCAACCACGCGATAGAGTAGAGCAAGTGCTTTTAGAGTGCGGAATAGATGCCACTGCTCGCGCCGAAAGTTTGGATAAAGAGAATTATATTGCGCTCACACAGACTTTAAAGCAACAAAATCTTATATAATTTAGAAATTTTGACACTTTAAATTTAGAAATTTTACGTAAAAATGGACACAACTATGCGTAAAATTGTAAAATTAAGGCGAATTTTGTCCGTTTTTCAATGTGTTGTAATTCGTTTAAATAAAAATCTTTTGTCTAAAATAACTAAAAGCGCCTAAACTCGAGTTATTAGACGCTTTTTCTATTAAAAAAGTGAATTTTTTTGAAACTTTTTAACGTTTCCGTAATATATAATATAAAAAGAAGGGAGTAAAAATGGTTACAAAAAATATTATTATTACGCAAATTGCCGATTACAAAAACGTAGGGCAAAAGTCTATACGTGGTCTTTTATCACTTACTGGGCAGGGAAATTTGACTGGATTTTTACGTGTTTTCAATGTTTCAGAAGATATTTTGCCCATTAGTTTAGCATTAAAAATTGGCGATAAAAAATATATTTATAACGATATTGATAACCCAACCGATTATTCTTTTAAAGTGGTAAATGCGCCCAATAGCGATAATATTACCGCGCTTCTTGCGTATGTGCGGAATGGGTATGTTCAGGGAATTGCGTGTGGGCAGAACGCAGGCGGACAAAATAAATATGATGATTTATTTACCGAACTTGACGATGCCGACCTCGATAAAATCATAGATAGCGAACTAGATAAAACGGAATTACAGGCGCTAGCAGAACAGGCGGAGCCGCTCCCTGATGACGAAAAGCCTGAAACAAAGCAAAGGGAAGAAGTTGAGAACGGCGGAAATTTTTATTCACTTATCCAACCGCAATTAGACGAACTTTTTTCGCGCTTTCCGCATTTTCGCGAGTTGGAAGACTTGGTACAAAATACTGAATGGATAAAAGTTAGTTATTCCGATGACGGTAGCCAGCATTATATTTTAGGAAAACTCTTTGATGGTGGAGTAGTAACGCACCTTTGTTATGGAATACCTGCACCATCGCGTAGCACTGCACCGCCTAATAGTTTAACCGATTATTGCCAATGGCTACCATTAGATATTAAATCGCCAGACGGCGCAGGATATTGGGTAATGTATCAAAATGCAGAAACAGGGGAGAACGTAAGACTATAAAAGCGCAAGGTTTTAGCGCTTTTTGTTTTTAAAATAATATTATGTTATTTACTATGCAAGTACTATGCAATCAATTTTGCGAATAGTTGTGCGCTAAAAGTAAAAGGAATTGCGAAATCATTGCATAGTACTGTTTTCTTCACGAATTCGCTTGATTGTGTCATTATGAGCCCTAATTTGTCGTTGAGTTTCTATATAATTTTGTCTGCGCATAAAGTTTTCAGCATCGCTATTTATGGGAGGCGATTTTTCTTGTTGCAAAGGTGTGTTATTTTGCTTTGCGCCAAACAAATTAGATAGGTTTAGTTTCGGTAAAATTTGCAATAATTTAGATAGGTCAAATGAATCATTTTTTGCGTTATCATACGATAAAGGCGGCGTGTATGCATTTGATTCAGGCTCAAATTTTTTCATATAATTTTCCTTTTATTCATTAATAAATAATTGACTAAAATGCTATTTAATGTTATTATATGATAATCTAAATTGTGCGTGTGCATATTAGAAGGACTTTAAGGAGAATACCAGATGACAATTTCAAAATCTATAAAAATGACAGCGCTGTGTTTACTTATGTTACTCGTAGTGGTTTTTGGTTTTGCCGCGTGTGGTGGGTTAACTCGCCTTACTGACGGACCAAACGCAAACGATGTAGTAACAGGCAATGGCGGACTTGCTGTGCAGAAAGGTGATTACCTTTACTTTACTAATGGATATATTAATACTGCCGATGTAGGTACAACCAACGAATATGGCAACGTAGATGTTTCTGCAATTTACCGTGTCAAACTCACTGACGGTAGAGTAATAGAAAAAAATATCGAATACAACGATGATGGTGATAAAAAAGTAGATAAAACTCAAGCACTCAACGACATTGAAATCATTGTGCCAAAGGTTGCAGGTTTTGAATATAGCGACTTGTATATATTCGGTGATTATATTTACTTTGCTACACCAAACCATTTAAAAGACAGAGAGCAAAATGTACTTTCAACCCATTTAAACTACTACCGCGCGCGTCTCGACCGTAGCGGCAATATTGAACAACTTTATTCGACCCTTGCTGAAAATACTGCGGTAACTATGACAATGTATCAAGTTGGTGATACCGTTTATCAAGTTATATTAGATGATAGCACACTTGTAGTTGTTTCAATCGGTGCTGACAACCGCATTGTTACCACCACAGTATCTGAAGAAGCAAATGACGCTTCAATGCCAAAGTATTCAAACAGCAATGATACTGTATATGCTATTGATAACAAGATTTATTATACCGAAAATATGCAAGACAACAAGACAGGTACAATACTCAAAGCATATGACCTTGCTACAAAAGAATCAACAGTTATATACAACAACGAAGGTGAGACATACGAAATAATTGGTACTCGTGGCAACTATCTTTACTTTACTTTAACTACCGCTGCAAACCCAGGACACACTGCACGAATTTATGCGGCAAGTAACGATAATTTTTCAAACAAAATTGAAATTTCTGCAATTCCTGTGAGCGAGAACGATATTACAGCATACTCACTTGTTAGCCCTGAAAACGCGTTGTCAATTATTTACACAGACGGCACAAACACATATTTCAAGCGCTTTAATGAAGGCGCAATCGTAATTGCAAATAGTAATATTTTAGCAAACGTAGTCGAAGTACAGGGTGATACAATTTACTATATCGCAAACAGTACTTTAAATAGCCTTGTTTATACCAGTGCTGGAAAAACAGCAAACACAATGGTGCCAAGTAGTGATACACCAAAAGCAGACATTGCGAAAAACTTTGACGTAGACGGTTCAAAAGTGTTCTACTTTGTTCAATATGCAAATAACTACTATATGCACTACGCAGATTATTCAATAGTTGACCTTGACACAAATGAAACTCCATACAGCCACTTTATTGGTAGTTTAATTGAAGATGACTATTTAAATGTTGATGAAGATGGTAATTTAGTAGAAGAATCAGCATAATAAAATCGTATATGTATTATGATTTTATGCCAATTTTACAAAAAGCAGCCTAAAAGTATCGGCTGTTTTTTTATTAATCAATTATATTAATAAATAATTTTTTAAACCAGTTTTTGACCGTTTTTAACAAAAGCATTAAGCGCAATTTTTTTCTTCTTTATAAAAGTTCTATTACTTTAATTTCGCGCATACATTAGGGTAAGTAATCTTTTAAAGGAGAAAATTATGAACCCTTATGATATATATCACGACATTGCCACGCGTACAAAAGGCGATTTGTATGTCGGCGTAGTTGGTCCCGTACGTGTAGGCAAGTCTACTTTTATAACAAAATTTATGGAACAGTTCGTCTTGCCAAACATTACGGAAGACAACTTACGCGCGTGTGCTTTGGACGAATTGCCGCAGAGCGCAGATGGCAGTACAATTATGACAACGCAGCCTAAATTTGTCCCAGCACAAAGTGTTCGCGTAGATTTGGGAAACAATGTGTTAGCAAATGTGCGAATGATTGACTGCGTTGGATATTTGGTAGCAGGAGCACAAGGGCACATTGCGCCAGACGGCAAGGCTCGAATGGTAAAAACTCCGTGGAGTGAAAACGAAATGCCTTTTGAGCAAGCCGCTGAACTTGGTACAACTAGAGTCGTTACAGAGCATTGCAATGTCGCAGTATTACTAACTACAGATGGCAGTTTTGGAGAAATTCCTAGACAAAATTATGTGCCTGCCGAAGAACGTTTAGTGCGCGAACTCCGCGAGCATAACAAACCGTTTGTAATTGTAGTGAATAGTGCGCACCCCAAAGCAGCAGATACTAAAGAACTTGTAGCCACTTTGCAAGATAAATATCAAGTAGGTGTGCTTGCACTTGATGCTAGCAAACTTGACCAAAAGGACGTTGCAAATACCTTTGATAAGATTTTGCAGGAGTTTCCAATCGTTGGTATTGAAATAAATATGCCACAATGGATAACTGCATTGCCTTTTGATAATGAAATTATTACCGAAATTACAGCCGAGTTGCGTAGGGTTAGTGAAAATGTAACAAAAATAGGTGAGTTTGATAAAGGGGCAGTACTCTTTGAAAATAGCGAACGTTTTGAGCCAACAGTGTTGAGTTCTGTTGAAATGGGTGAAGGGCGTATTTTATACGAACTTGTGCCAAAGGATGGATTATTTTATCAAGTGTTAAGTATGCAATGCGGTATGGTTATTAACAATGATTTTGAATTAATTTCTCAAATTCGTTCGCTTGCGCAAGCAAAATTACACTATGATAAAATGAAAGATGCACTCGAACAAGTTAATGAAACAGGGTACGGAGTCGTACAGCCAAGCCTTGACGAACTCACCTTAGATGAACCGCAAATTGTAAAGCAAGGCGCAAACCGATATGGCGTAAAAATAAGAGCGACAGCGCCGAGTCTGCACATTATGCGTGTAGATTTGGAAACTGAAATCAATCCACTTGTTGGTACGGAACAACAATCACAAGATTTAGTTGAATACCTAAACACACAAAGTGCAACTGACCCAAGTAGCATTTGGGAAACAAATATGTTTGGTAAAACAATGCATCAACTTATGAGTGATGGTATTTCAAATAAATTAAACGCAATGCCCCTAGAAGCCCAAAAGAAAATGCGCAAAGCATTATCTAGAATTGTGAACGAAGGGAAAGGCGGTATAATATGTATATTACTTTAAGAAAAATCAAATTAAAACTTGAGCAATAAATAACATTAAAATATCGCATTATTAAATCAAAATTAATGCATAGTACTATAAATATTATGTAAAATATATTAAATTTAAGCAAAATTTAAAAAATACAATTTAAATTATAGTTACAAATATAAAATAATAAGCCTAAAATCTTTCAAAACTGAACTTTGTTTTTAAATAGGTTCGGTTTTTTAATTTTATAATATGCGTTTAACTACACAATTAAGTTTGACAATACCTTGTGTTATTTGTTATAAATTAATTACAAGATTTGGCTTTTATAAAATAACAACTATTGCAAATGATAAAATGTCGGGGGATAGTATGACAAAGAAGTTTTTAATAACTGCTGGTGTTGGCGCGGGAGTTTTATTTGCAGGCTTTTTAGTAATCGCCATTATTTTAGCAGTAAACGGATATGCACCGTTAGGTATTGATTCAGCGATAGCGGAATGGGCTTATAGTGTGCGCGGTGAAAAGGGTGGGGCAACTTATTGGTTTTTTAGAATTGTAACAGAATTTGGATATACATATTTTTGTATTGCAATAATTTTGATTATGGGAATTATTTGGAAATTTCGAAGCCGTACTTGGTTCTTTGCGGGTACAATTTTGATTTCGTGGGTATTACAGCAAATTATAAAGGCTATAGTTGACCGCCCCAGACCTGATGAAACAATGTGGTGGATGACGGAAACATCTTCAAGTTTTCCTAGCGGACATTCTATAACTGCAGCATGCGTATTTGTGTTGCTTGCGTACTTTATAATATCTTCGCCAGCAGTTAAAACTTGGGTAAAATGGGTAATAGGTTCGCTTTCAACTGCCGCAATCATTTTGGTGCCAATTAGCCGCATTATTCTCGGCGTTCATTATTTTACTGACGTACTCGCAGGTGTGTTCTTCGGCGCTTTTGTCGCAGTGCTTGGTATTATTGCTTACAATCTCTTCATTTACTTCCGCGACCACCGCGAAGAAAAATCGCCTTCCATAAAAGAAAAAGAATTAGATACCGCAGAAAATAAAACTATAACCTAAAACCAATGATTTCATATTCCATTAAACTTAATATTTAATTTTTTTAATTTTGTAATTAACATTTTTTATTAAGTAGTAAATTAATAAAAAATACTAGCATTTTACATTATTGCTAGTATTTTTATTTTTTTGCTTATTTGCACATTAAATTCTGTTGCTCGGCTATTTTTGATTTTGCAACATTAAGAGCGGTGTCAGGGTTGCATTCTATGTCGGGCTTTGTGTTGGTGTAGTTATAATCAATCTTGCCTTGTGGATTTGCGCCCGCATCAATAGGTATTTGGCAAATTAAATTTACTTCTTTTTCGTCTGTATTAATGTATGATAAAATTTTTATTTGCAATTCGGGGGAAATACCTGCTTCGCCACGAGTACTTGTTCCTATAACAGTTGCGCCGTTTTGTTTGAAAGCACGTGTAACTACTTCTGCCGCGGAAAATATTTTATTATCCGTTAAAACATAGTAATTATATGATTTATTTCCAAAATTTTGCTCTATTTCGTAATTTTCCGGTTCGTGAAAAAGAGTGTTGTGCCATTGAATAGAGTAGGTCATATTTGTGTCCAAAGTCATTAATATTAAATTAAGATAGACATCAGTTCCGCCAGTGTTGCCCCTAATATCGAGTATAACATTTTGGATATTTTTGTGTTGAAGGATTTCTTTGAGTTGTATTGCTTTTTGTTTATCAAATTCAAAATTTGTACTAGAAAAAGATTTAAAGCGCATATAAAGTGTATCATTTTCTAAAAATTCATATTGAAAGTTATTGCCATCTTCTGTGGTGTTATAGGTTTTTTCTATTAAAAAATCTTCATTTACGTTGCGTTCAAGTAAATAGCAGTGCCATTGCCCTAATGGCTCTTGAATATCATTGATAAAAGTATTAATAAAATCATTCTTTTTCTTGAAATTTTTAGATTTTTCAACTAATTGCTGTCTGTATTTTGGGCTAAAAATGTAGTCCGTTTTGTTCCATTTTGCAAATTCGAGTTGATTTTCGCGAAGTAGGTCATATATAAACATAAACTTATCTTGCATACTGTCTAATTTATCAAATTCTGCTTGAATTTCCTTGTTTGCATCAATGCGCTTTTGTTTTAATTGCAAAATATGCTCCCTTGGGTTATTTTCTTTATCCATAAAATACTCCCTTAAAAATACTACTAATACAAATAAAGTATATCATATTAATAAAATCTAGTACACATTATTTTACTCAAATAATATTTTACTATTGCTTACTAATTAACATAATCAACCATTTTATTATTTTAATAAAATAAAAAAGCACGCAATTTTTGGAGTTTACCACAAAATCAAGCACTTTTAAAGTTTACTGCTTATTAATCGTGTGTTTTTTATAAAAAATAATTTAAAGTATTTTTAAACACTTTTCACCACAAAAGCACTTTTTGCATACTCTATAATGTACGGGCAAATCTTATGGAGGTAATATACAATGTCTTTTTTCTCTGGAGTTAGGACAGAGCAGATGCCAGGGCCTATTAATGGAAACCCTGTGCGTGGTCTTTGCGAAAAGGTCTGTATTCAGGTAAAAAAAGTGTTTGATGCGTGTCTAAAACAACAGCACATAACAGATACTCAAGTTGCTTTGACGAGTTTTACACCCGCAAACCCAACTTATCCGTTAACTTTTGTTTCAGGACAGTCTAGTACGACAATCGCACCCACACTTACTAATTTAACTGTTACGAGATTTGACGACCGTCCAAATTTCGCGCACGTTTCTGCAATCGCTAACATTCCTATTGAAATCGTGTACACAGATGCCAACAATGTGCAGGGTGTAGCAACAGGTGTAATTTCGTTACCGCAAGATGTAGTACTGTTCTTGCCGCAACCTTCAATTATACCTTATCAGGTAGAAATTGTTGCCAGCGCAATACTGGCGCAAGCAAGTATCGTAGACAACGTTGCAACGGTAGAAGGCTGTATAATGATTATTATCAAAATAGTAGCCGAAACTGAATTGCTGGTTCCAAGTTACGGTTATTGCCAAATCCCACAATGTCAAGAATTTTCGACAAATGTCTGTCAAGGGTTCTTTGAAATGCCATTGTTCCCATCAACCAACCCAATTAATATAAATACTGTTGGTATAAACGGGGTAGGAACAAACACGAACAACAACCTGATTTAGACAAAACCATAAGATTTATCTCTACCATCTCTAAAAACATCTCGCCTTAATAAAAATGCTGGTAGTATTATTTGCAAATAAATAAAATTTTTGTGTACTAAAACTTAAAGCATAACTAAATAATTATACTTGTATTTTTTAAAAATCGCAAAATAATTTGAATTTTTACACAAAAATCATAGTACTATGCAATAGTTTTAGACATAAAATAATATTTAATAAAGTGTTATGCCAATATGAAGATGTTTTTAAAGTAAAAATATTTAAGCAATTTTGTTGCTTTTTAAGGGGCTTACAGTAAGGCGGTAAGCCTTTTCTTTTTATAAATAACTTGCAAAAATTTTTAAAAAATTTTATAATACTTTGTAGGAGAAAGTTAATTATGAAAGTTTTTGCAATAGGTGATACCCATTTATCTACAAAAGTTACTAAACCTATGGATATATTTGGAGCGGGCTGGGAAAATCATTTTGAAAGAATTTGCGCCGATTGGGAAAGCAAAGTAACCGATGATGATTTGGTGCTGATACCAGGGGATATTAGTTGGGGAATGAGATTGGATGAGGCAGTGCCAGACCTTGATTTAATTGCTGCACTTAAAGGCAAAAAAATTATTACGCGCGGCAATCACGATTATTGGTGGCAATCTATTACCGCTGTCCGTTCTGCATTAAAGCCTAATATGTACGCATTGCAAAATGATGCCATTCGTTTTGATGGAGTAGTCGTGTGTGGTACTCGTGGCTGGACTGTCCCTGAAAAGAATTTCAAGGACGCCGAAGACGAGAAAATATATAAGCGCGAACTTATTAGGCTAGAACTCGGTCTGCAAGCAATGGATAAATTATATCAAGAAGGGGATAAAAAAATCGTAATGATACATTATCCACCTTTTAATGCCAAAATGACACCGTCCGATTTTACCCGCCTTTGCGAGAAATATAAAGTTGATTTTGTAGTGTATGGACATCTACACGGAAAAAATTGCCGCGTCCAACACGAACTCACTCAAAACGGCATCAAGTATTTGTTAACCAGTTGTGATCAGGTAGATTGCAAACTTGTTGAAGTTTGCAATCTACTGCAACCAGATTGAGCGAAGCGAAATCTGCTCTTTAAGGATTGTAAACTTGTTGAAGTTTGCAATCTACCGCAACCAGATTGAGCGAAGCGAAATCTGCTCTTTAAGAATTGCGATGGTCGAGCGTATGCGAAACCAACTAAAGCGCGTTAGCGCGCAATTCACTGCAACCAGATTGAGCGAAGCGAAATTTAAAATATAGATTGCGTTAGATTAGGTGAGAATACTGATTGAGCAACGCAGCCAGCCGCAAAAACTTTTGCGGCTGACATATAAAAAGAACAGGTGAATTGTAAATGTGAGGTAATCTAGATTTTGAGCGAAGCGAAATCTGCTATCCCCACAAAAAACGCAGTTATCCACCGAATTAAAGAGTTTTCCACACATAAGTAAAGTTATCCACTCCCCCAGACCCCCTAGGTGCTACCGCCGTACTCGTTTTGGGGGAATACTCTACTGTTACCATACTCTCGACTCCTTACTACTATTATCAAAAATAATAAATTTCTATCGTACTTACTAAGGTAAGTACTCTCTTGATAAAAATATTTTAATTATCACCTTAGAGAAAAAAAGGGCAAAAAAAGAGAAGTCGCCAGAAACTCCATTTCTATTATACTTTTTAATTATGACAATGTGTGTCCAGAATGGAATTTTGCGACAACTTTTTTTTACTTTTTACCACAAATTTAGCAATTACGGACTATATGCTAGTAAAATCAATCTATATAAGCACTTCTGCGCGTTTTTTTATTATTTGCTTTGAGTATTTGTATTTTTGTGTTATAATATAAATGCGAAAGCGCACACCCGATAAAAAGGGGTACGAAAAAATTAAGTAATCTTATACTATATTATTTAAAAGGGGGTGTATCCTATGGAATTCAAACATATTTCGGTAATGCTTGAGGAATGTATCAATGCTCTTAATATCAAGCCAAATGGTACATATATGGATGGCACTCTCGGTGGGGGCGGGCACAGTAGCGAGATTGCTGCAAGGCTAGATAAGTCTGGCACACTCGTGATGTTTGACCTTGATAAAACAGCCATAAACTTTGCTTCGCAGAAACTTAATTCGTATACTTGCAAAAAGATTTTTGCGCATACCAATTTTAAAAATTTCAAATCAGTGCTTGACGAAAACGGTATCGCAGGGCTAGACGGTATTTTGCTTGATTTGGGGGTAAGTAGTTATCAAATAGACAACTCGGAGCGCGGATTTAGTTATATGCAAGATGGCCCACTAAATATGGCAATGGACGAAAACGCGGAGTTAACTGCGGAAAGAGTGGTAAACGAATATTCTAGTGATGATTTGGAGCGAATATTTCGCGACTATGGCGAAGAACGTTTTGCCCGCAGTATTGCCAATAGAATAGTTGCCGCAAGAAAAATTGCACCTATACATACGACCAAACAACTGGTTGATATTATTACTTCAAGTATTCCACCAAAAGCCCGCTTTTGTTCGGGACATCCCGCAAAACGCGTGTTTCAAGCAATTCGCATCGAAGTAAATGGCGAACTTTCGGGACTGCGCGAAGCCTTGCTCAGTATGTTCCGCGAGGGATTGCGTAGCGGCGGCAGGCTCGCTGTGATTACATTTCACTCCCTAGAAGACCGAATCGTAAAAGAAGCATTTCACTTGCTCGCAAGCGACTGTATTTGCGACAAGAGACTTCCTGTGTGCGTGTGTCATCATAAAGCGGAAGGAGTGCTTGTATCTAAAAAGCCAATTATACCTAGCGATGCCGAAATAAACAGCAACCCGCGTTCGCACAGCGCAAAATTGCGTGTAATCGAAAAATTGTGATAATTTGCAAATAAAAGGAGTATATTATTATGTCTTATAATGAAAATGACGATACTCGTACCACAACAATCGAGAAACCTACAACCAGCATTTTGGACTTGATTGATAAAAGGGTGGAAGAAAACACCGTAGAGCCTAAAAAGACCGAGATTGAACGCGAAGTTGAGCGCTTTGACAATTCGCATACTGCCGAAAAATTAAGCCAAGCATACGATGCGATTGATAGGGCAAATATTGCGCAAAACTATAATATACAGCGCACAGCAACGCAGCCCCAAACCAAAAAAGCGGAAACAATAAACAACCCCTTTTTTGGCGAAAGTGATACCCTAACTAAAATGCGTAAAAAACCGCAGTACAACGATGTTGTAGACATTCCCGAAACTAGCCCTACGCTCGAAATAAAGTCCTATGAGACACCTTCTAATACGCGCACGGCTACAAAAAAAATGTCCGCGCGTAAAAAAATGTGGCTTGTAACGGGGGCTTGTTGCTGCGTACTATTACTTGCGCTCATTATTTGCAATATTTTTGCAATAGGGGCAATGGACTCAAATATTGGTGATGCACAAGACAATTTGATAGTACAAGAAGGGGAACTAGCTGACCTTAACGGCAGTATTATAAATGAGTCTGGCACTATTCCAGAAGGAATGTTACCAGCAAACGGTGGCACAACGGTTGACATCACCCCACAACAGCCTACAAGTATTACTCCTAGCGACAATATTTTCAATAAAATAGCGGAATTTTTCTCATATTTGTTTGGTAGCTAGTATCGTCTCTTGTGGAGAGAATATGAAACCAAGTTTTACAATAACCAGTTTACAAAAGAGACTGTTATGCGTATTAGGCATAATGGCTCTTCTTTTTTTCTGTGTGATAGGCAAATTATTTGTAGTCCAGATTATTCAAGGTAACAAACTACAAACGCGTGCTATTAGCCAATGGACGCGCGATTTGTCCTTGTCTGGTTTACGTGGAAAAATTCTTGATACCAACGGAAATGTGTTAGCATCAAGTTATACGAGTTATAATGTCTATGTTCGCGCTAGCAATGTAAAAGACGCGGGGGCGGTGGCTGCATTGCTTAGTGAAAAACTTGGAGTAGATTATGACACAGTCTACGAAAAAGCAACTAAAACCAATATTTCCGAAAGCCTTATTGCATCGCAGGTCGATATAGACACCGCCAAAGCAATATTAAATGCAGATATAGACGGAATTTATTTAGGTGAAACGAGTACGCGGCAGTACCCATACGGAGATATGCTCACAAGTGTACTAGGGTTTACGACTATTGACAACGTAGGGCAAGCGGGACTGGAAGCATATTACAACAATTTTCTTACAGGTACAGATGGCCAAGCACTTACCGAAAGCACGATTACAGGGCTAGAACTCAGTAACGCAACAACGAGTTTTATAGCAGGTATCCCTGGGTGTGATGTTGGGCTAACGATTGACGCAAATATTCAAGAAGTGTTAGAGAGTGTGTGCGACCGCGCGCTCACTGAACAACAAGCAAAAGGCGTAACCGCTATTATGATGAATCCGCAAAATGGCGAAATACTTGCAATGGTATCAAAGCCGAGTTTTGACCTAAACAATCCACCGCGTGATGACGTGGAAAAACTGCTTGCGTATAGCAAAAATGTAAATATTGTTGACGTGTACGAGCCGGGTAGTACTTTTAAATTGTTTACAATTTCCGCAGCATTGAGCGAAGGCGTAACCAACATTAATGAAAAATTTTATGACCCAGGTTACCGAATAGTTGACGGCGAGCGAATCAAGTGTTGGCGCACAACAGGACACGGTTCGCAGACCCTAGCCGAAGGCTTGTGCAATAGTTGTAACAGTGTGTTTATGGATTTAGGCTTGCGGCTCGGTGTTGATAAATTGTATGAGTATCTCGAACGATTCGGCATAGGCAGTCTAACAAATGTTGACTTTGCAGGCGAAAGTGCGGGAATTATGATGAATCAAAACAGTGTCAAAAATGTCGACCTTGCCCGCATTGCTTTTGGGCAGGCGGTTGCCGTAACTCCATTACAAATGATTACGGGTGTGTGTTCCGTGTTGAATGGCACATTGTACCAACCGCATTTTATCAAGTCTATCACGACTCCAGACGGAATAACTAAAACCTTCGACAGTGTTGCAGTTCGAAAAGTATTAGATGAGAGCATATCTAGGCAAGTTGCCGAGTTAATGGAACAAGTCGTAAGCACAAAAGGGTTGTATAGTTTTGTGCCGGGATACAGAATAGGTGGCAAAACGGGAACAGCACAAAAGTACGAAGACGGGCACGTGGCAAGCGGGAAATATGTATCAAGTTTTGTTGGCTGCTATCCCGTAGAAAACCCCGAATATGTGCTACTCTTGTGTGTGGACGAACCGGGGACAGGAGTTTATTACGGAAGTATGGTAGCAGCACCTTATGCAAAGCAAGTATTTAGCGGACTATTTAATTATCTAAATATCGCACCAACAAATCTTACCGAAGACCTAGAAAAGTTACAGCCAAATATTGAAGTGCCAAACCTTGTAGGTATGCCACTAATGCAAGCAATCAGCACACTAAAAAAACTAAAACTCGAGTACGAGATTGACGGAGAAGGGGATTTCGTAACGTGGCAGAGCGTACCTAGTGGCGAAAAATTGTTTGAAGGCGCGATTTTAATGCTAAAAACATAGTTTTTTGACTATTTTTGCTTGCGTGTAACTTTTTAGTAAACAAAGATATATAATTATTAAAAAGAGGTGCAAAATGCAAGTAAAAGAATTATTTAAAAATATCAACACAACTAGCAATATCGACATTCCACTAGATATTACAGGGCTTAACATCAATAGCCACAATGTTAGTGCGGGGGACTGCTATATATGTATTAAGGGTATGAAGTTAGACGGGCACGACTTTGCTGCTGACGCGGTTAAATCGGGGGCAAAACTCGTTGTGTGTGAACACCCGTTACCACTTGATGTTCCGCAAATAGTTGTAGACGATACCCGCGAGAGTTTGGGGCTAATTGCTGCCAATTTCTACCACCACCCGCGAGATAACTTTAAGTTAATCGGTATTACAGGTACAAATGGCAAAACGACTACAACTTATATGATAAAAAACATTCTAGAATGTGCAGGGCAGAAAGTAGGGGTTATTGGGACAATCGGTGTAATGATAGGAAATAAACAACTGCCCGCAACTCTCACAACTCCTGACCCTATTGAATTGCATCGAATTTTTAGGCAAATGGCGGATAATGGGGTTGATACGGTCGTAATGGAAGTTAGCGCGCACGCAATCGCGTTAAAGAAAATGAGCGGCATTATTTGTGATGTTGGCGTGCTAACTAATGTAACGCAAGACCACCTTGACTTTTTCGGCACTTTTGAACATTATGCCGCTACAAAATCGCGCTTTATTAAACCAGATTACTGTAAATTGGGTATTGTAAACGCAGATGACGAAACGGGGTTAAATATAGTTGTCGCTATGCAAAATTGCGCACCTAAAAATTTTCACTTACTTAGTTATGGGCTAAATAATCCCGCAGACAATTTTGCTACAAATATAAAATACGAGTTACACGGAACACATTACTTTTTAAACATTTTAGATGATATCGCCTGCATAAATACTAGATTAATTGGAGAATTTAATATATATAATGCGCTTGCTGCCGCTTCGGCTTGTCGGGCAGTGGGGGCAGATATGCAGTCGGTTAAACTAGGGCTAAATAGTATGGAGTTTGTACCGGGTAGAATAAATGTAATTAGACTGCCTAATGGCGCGAGTGTAGTCATAGATTATGCGCATACTCCTGACGGGCTTGAAAATATCCTATCAAGCGTCCGCAAAATCACAAAGGGCAAAATGTATAGTGTGTTCGGTTGTGGGGGAAATCGCGACAAATCAAAGCGCGCTATTATGGGGGAAATTAGTGGAAGGCTTGCAGACTTTACAGTGCTTACAAGCGACAACCCTCGACTTGAACCGCCTGAGGCAATCATTGACGATATAAGGGTAGGAATTAGTCAGGTTTCACCCGATTTTGTATGCATACCGGATAGAGTAGACGCCATACATTATGTATTAAGTAGGCTAACCCCTAATGACGTTGCAGTGCTTGCGGGTAAGGGCGCCGAAGATTATCTCGATATAGGGGGACGCAAAATACATTACTCCGATTTTGAAACAGTAGAGAACGAAAGCCGAAAAATTTGGCACGAGGTACAAAAATGCTAATTGTACTTGCGGTTTTTTTAGTAACGTTTGCTGTAAGTCTTGTATTTGCTCCATTAGTTATTTATATGGTTCGTAAAGTAGGAGCAAGGCAAGAGATACTCGAATACGTTACAGCACATCAAGGTAAGCAAGGCACACCTACAATGGGCGGGTTAATTTTCATACTGCCTGTAATTGCAGTGAGCCTTGCTTTTTCAAGTGGACAAGCCACAATACTTTATGTTACTATTGGCATATTTTTTAGTTATGCGCTGCTCGGTTTCCTTGACGATTTTATCAAAGTGCACACGCACAAGAACTTAGGTTTGCGGGCTTATCAAAAGATTATAGGGCAGTTGGGTATTGCGGTAATTGTGGCTGTATACGTATACACTAACCCCGACATTGGCACGGTACTATATTTGCCGTGGGGCGAATGGGATATATCGTGGGGAATTATTCCGCTCACAATTTTTGTGTTCCTTGCTATGACAAATTCGGCAAATCTTACGGACGGGCTTGACGGACTCGCGGGGTGGACAAGTTTTGTAATGCTCGTAGGCCTTGTTGCAATACTTGGTATTACAGAACACAATTATTTAACAAACGGCGGCGGACAAGCACTGTCGCAAGAATTAAGCAATCTTCAAATAATCGGAGCCGCGGGGGCGGGTGGTTTGCTTGGCTTCCTTGTGTTCAATAGTTATCCTGCACGAATATTTATGGGAGATACAGGCTCATTAGCACTTGGCGGGTTAATTACGTGTCTTGCAGTGTTTAGTAGACAAACTCTAATACTGCCGCTCTTGTGCCTTGTATTTGTCGTGAGTGCGGTTAGTGTGATTATTCAAGTATTACATTTTAAGCGCACAAAACGCCGAATATTTTTAATGGCACCCCTACATCATCACTTTGAGAAAAAAGGTGTGAATGAAACTAAAATTGTCGCCATATATATAATAATAACTATTATTTGCGCAGTTGCGTCTGTAATGTTAGTAATTTAGGGGGTGGCAAATGACGTACCTAATTATAGGGTTAGGGCAAAGTGGCATAGCCGCTGCAAATTTTCTAGTTAAAAGTGGCGAAAATGTACTGGTATACGATAAGGACAAACATAAAGCAAGCGAATTGATAAAAGGCGGGCTAATTTCCAAAAATTGTGGAATAATCACCAAACTATGCGCAAAAACACTTTGCATAGTACATTGCATAGTACTAAGCCCAGGGGTAAAATTAAATAAAAAAGTGTTGCACCTTGCACGCGAGTTTAAAATTAATATCATAGGCGAACTTGCTTTTGCTGCCTCATACTGTCCTGCGCCTATATATGCGATTACAGGTACAAATGGTAAAACTACTGTATGTAAATTGCTAGGCGCGATATTTAGTGCTGCAAAGTATAACACGCATTTGGTCGGTAATATCGGCAATGCGTTTAGCGGAGTGGTGGATAGCATCGCTCCAAATGATAAAGTCGTTTGTGAAGTTAGTAGTTTTCAACTTGAATATTCGGCAGGGTTTACACCTACCGCCGTAGCATTCACAAACATAGCGCCCGACCACCTAGACAGATACCGCAATTTTCAGGAATATTTTGATACTAAAAAAATATTGCTTGAACGTGTAGGCAGTGGCAAAATTTTCCTCAATTTTGATGACGTGCTAATTCGTGATTTGGGCAAGGATAGACAAAACTGCGAGTATTACAGTACCGCAGAATTGCCAGCAGGGTATGACGGGCTTTTTGTACGTGATAACAAGATATTTAGGCGAGTAGATAGCGAAGAGCATTTTGTTCTTGATTTGAGCAAAAATAAGTTAGTCGGCAAACACAATATAAGTAACATTCTTTGTGCAACTTGCCTTGCGCTTTATGGTGGAGTGTTGCCAGAGATTATAGCGAAGGCAATCAAAAATTTCCGCGCACCGCATCACCGTATCGAGTTTGTGGGCAAGGTAAACGGCGCGTATTATTTTGATGATTCCAAAGCCACGAATATTAACTCCACAATAACTGCAGTCTCGTGTTTTCCAGATAAGCGCATCATATTATTGCTAGGCGGTAGTGATAAAGGTGAGAACTATAATAATTTAATAAAACAATTACCCGAAAATGTAACGCAAATTATTGCTTTTGGTGAGACTGGGCGCAAAATTGCAAAAATCGCTAGGAAAGCATTTTGCCGTAACATATTTTTGTGTAAAAACCTGTACACCGCCTTTTTATGCGCTCGCGCACACGCGCACGTTGACGATGTAGTATTGCTTAGTCCCGCTTGCGCAAGTTTTGATGAATTTGCAAACTATCGTGAGCGCGGGGAATATTTCTGTAGTTTGGTAAAACAAAATGACAAAGATTGATTTTTTCTATAATGGCGAACACCGTTTTAATTGGTGGGTATTTCTTCTAGTAATCGGCATCGCAATTTTTGGCATAATTATGGTTTACTCTGCTTCGTGCTATACCGCTGAGAAAAATTACGGCGATGCTATGTTTTTTGTTACCAAGCAAATAATAGGTGTTGTGCTTGGCGCTGGGGCTATGATACTTTGCTATTTTATCAATTATGAGTGGCTGCAAAAAATCGGTTATATCGCGCTAGGATTAGGGATAATAACCCTAGCTATCGTCTTTATTCCAGGTATAGGCATAGAGTCATATGGCGCAAAACGTTGGATAGGCTTCGGCGCATTTAGTTTCCAAGCAAGCGAAGTTGCCAAATTTTGCTTTATAATTTTTGCTGCATCGTATATGGCGAAACACCGCGAGAAAATGGGGACTTTTATGGGCGCTTTGCCTGTTATACTTGCGGGCGGAATAATGTGTTTGCTCATAATTATGGAACCCAATATGTCCATAACAATTTGTATGGGGCTGTTGCTCGTCGTAATGTTGCTTGTTGGTGGTGCGCGAATTAAACACCTAATGCTACTCGCCATTCCCGCCGCAGCCTTAGTACCTGTGCTAATTTTACTCGAACCATATAGACTGCAACGTTTAATGGCATTTTTAGACCCGTGGGCAAGCCCGCAAGGTGAAGGCTTCCAACTTATTCAATCACTCTATTCATTGGGAAGCGGGGGCTGGTTTGGGGTAGGGCTATTTAATAGTAGACAAAAATATTCCTTTCTGCCGTTTAGCGAAAGCGATTTTATATTTAGTATAATTGGTGAAGAACTCGGGTTTGTAGGGTGCATACTTGTAATACTTGCTTTTGCCGCACTTATATTCTGGGGCTTTAAAATTGCCATTCACGCAAAAGACCGCTTTGGGTGTTATCTCGCAACGGGTATAAGTACAATACTTGCCGTGCAAGTAATACTAAATATTGCAGTAGTTACAGGCGCCGTGCCACCGACAGGACTACCGCTTCCACTCGTGTCCGCAGGGAGTACAAGTCTAGTTATGTTTATGGGGGCAATGGGAATACTCCTAAATATCCACCGCCAAAGCCAAAACCCCTTTAAAGTATTCAACTCCAAATCTCAAAAACACACATTTAAAAAATTAAAAGTTTAAAAAAGAATGTACTTGCGTACATTCTTTTTTTGTGCATTTTTTTATAAAGTTCGGCGAATTTCTATTACTTTCCCTAAAATAGAAAAATTACTTATTTCAGTATTTGTGTATGTTTTCGGTGGATATTCAGGGTTGATAGGAGTAAATGTAAGTGCTTGGGGACTTTTCTCAATTTTTCGTATTTTTGCTTTTTCTGTACCCAATGTATATACATAAAGTCCGTTGTTTTCGTCAATGAAATTTTGTTGTTTGATTAACACTATGTCATTTGACTTGATTTCTGGATACATAGAGTTATCATTAATTTTTAACCCAAAATACTTGCCACTAATTAACATATTTGCAGGTATTTCAATCGTTTGAATGGGGGCGAGGGTATTAAGCGGTGTATTTGCGGGAATTTCAGCAAAAACTGGGACTTCGGTAGGTGAGACTTGCGCGGTTTCATTATCAAAAAGTAGGCTTACAGGCACATCAAAAAATTGCGCTAACTTGATTAAACTTTCGTTATCTATACGCACTTTGCCACTTTCCCAATACGAATAATTGTTTTGCGAAATGCCAATATAATCAGCCACTTGCTGCTGCGTAAAACCGCGCGCTTTTCGAATATCTTTTAACCGCATAATACACCTACAAAATTTTTGATAAGTATAATTAAAATTGATTTTTTATTCAATTTTGTAAGTAGTGTTTTCAATTATTTTGATAAAATACTGATAAATTGTTTGATTTAACTTAAATTTTATGTTATAAATATCAATAATATTGATAAAGTAACAAACAAGACATTTGAAAAATTAACATTCCACAATAAATAAATTATAAAAAACGGTTTCAATTTATCAATATTAAAAATATACCAAAACTTAACAAGTTTAAAAAACTCAAAAAAGTCGATACAATTTTGCAAAACATAAGTTTTTTGTTAAAAAATAGGTTATAATAAATAAATATGGAGAATAT
>CALWPB010000017.1 GCA_944383315.1 uncultured Clostridia bacterium
TAGTACTTTTCACATACTTTTTGCAAACAAAGTTGTAGTTTTTGGTAAAAAGTCGCACAATTTTTACTATTCTTCTCTATATATAGCCACGAAAATATGTGAAAGTTAAGGCAATATTCAAAAAATATTCCACTTTTTATTGTGGAATACTTAGAATTTTTACATATAATACATTGCATATCTATCTTTAAATTTTCTTCTTCGTTTGTATACTTTATCTACACTTATGTTTAAAAATTCGGCAATCAGTTTCGGCTCAACTCCGTTGTAATAGTATTCAAAGATTTGAAATTCAAGTCGATTTTGTATAATTTTTGATAACACTTCTTTGACTTTTGTGTAGTCTGTTTTTTCTTCAATGATTGGCTTATCTACTGCAAGTTCTAAACATTCTTCTTCATCTACTGTGTTATTTGAAAATTTTAATTCTTTTCGTAGATATACCTGTAATACTCTCAAACAAGCATTTTTAAGATTGTCTATCTTTCCAGATTTTGATTTTGAGTTTTTGCAAAGTTCACCAAGTTTGTGTCCTATGAATTTGCAAAGGAACAAACTTGCTTCTTGCACTAAATCGTAAGCATCTGAATATGCGTCTAACTTCTTGTGATAGCAAATATCTTGTCTTAATAGACTTTGCAATCTTTCGACTTTTGGTGTTGCACTGTATGCATATTTCTTAATACTTTTAAGTGCAGATTGTGCAAAACATTGAGATAACTTTTCAATGTTTTCTAGGGTGATAACTATGTTATCATCTAAAATTCCTTTTTTCTTTTTAA
This sequence comes from uncultured Clostridia bacterium, assembly GCA_944383315.1. Classification (GTDB taxonomy): domain Bacteria; phylum Bacillota; class Clostridia; order Christensenellales; family UBA1242; genus UBA7867. The sequence goes on from CALWPB010000017.1 coordinate 783, forward strand.
CTTCTTTCATATATTGCTCCTTTTATTTGCTTTTTGGCACAAACAAAAAGAGCATAGTTTGACTACAAATTTGATAATATTAAAATTTTATATACAACAAGTCAAGGAAGAAGAAATATATATTTTGTGCAAAGATAAAAGACAAGGTAAAACCTTAATCTTAAAAGAAAACTAAAATATATATTTCCCTTGAATTGTTGTGAGAACTATGCCACAACCACTAGCCAAAAGGCAAAGAAAAGGAGCGGATACAAAAAACGGCATCGTAAAAAAATGAGAAGGCGTTTGGCAAAGAGGGCTTACCCTTGCCAGCCTCTCATTTTAGATGCCGTTTTGTTTGCGGAAGTATGTTTTGAATTTTTTTGATTATATATCAAATTCTAGTTGTGTCAAAGTTTTATTTTTACTGTTTTAGTCCAAAATTGACAAATTTAGTTTTTCTGGCGTGTGCTTGTCTGGCGGAGCTTTAGCGACGCCACTTGTTCAAGACAAGCACACGCCAGAATCCCATTTAAAGTGCTGAAGCATCTTTAAATTTTATTTGAACTTCTGTTGTTAGATATGCTGTTTCGTTAGTGTTAATTAAAGTTGCAGTAACTTTACCCACATCATAAGGAGAAAAAGAACTCATACCAAATTCAGGATTTCTGTATGGATCATTTTGTATATTAGCATAAAATGTGTATAGAATTTTACCACCTCTATCATAAAAGTGAATTCTTATCATATTATAATTATTTCCACTTATATAGTCATTATAAACTTTTTTTAAATAAAAATCTGTCCAACCATTTTGATTTTTTTTGTATTGTAATAAAGTTGTAGAATCTATGCCTTGAATTTTATAAGTTTTAAATAAAACAGGATCTGAACTTAAAGCATTATCATTGCTATAGTTTATAACAGGGACATCTATTTCTCCTATTTGGTATATCGGTTCATTAAAACAAAAACTATCTGAAATTATATTCCCATAAACATCTTTTTTAGTAAAAAGTATTTGTTCGTTTTCTACACGAATATTCGTAGGTTCATAGTTTTTTAAAACTGTAGTCGAACAAACCTCACTATCTAAATAAATTTTATTATAACTACATGCTTGTATATATAAAGTATTTATTCCAGATATGCACATATCTTTTGTAATTTTTAATTCATATATGTTTTCTACATCATAAACATATTCATTATCATTTATTTCAATCTTTATAAAATCTGTATTAGGATTTACTTCTAAAAGTAATGTACCATACTCACCATTATAATTAGATTTAAAATTTTGTAATATTTTAGGGGTGTCTAATTTCGTTAAATTTATATAAAATGGAGAACTATATTCAGAATCTTCATAATTTTTATTATTTGTTCTAGCTTTTACTTTAATATTATAATTATATACATGTTCTTCTACGATTAAAGTTGCACTATTAATAAAACTTTCATATTCCTTATCATTAATACTAACAATATATGATGAAGCATTATAAACAGGATCCCATTGTATTAAATTATCTTCCCAACAAAGATTAGTAGGTGTAGAGAGTTTAATTACATTATCTGGCTGTTGCTCCGCAATATCCCCACAACCACAAAAAAACAATGGCATAAATATAAACATAAAAATTAAAGATATGTATTTTTTCATAATTTCTCCATCAAACTTTTGTTAATTTTTTCAATTTTTCTTTAAAGTCATATAATTTTTTTAATCTATCAGGGCGTTCTTTATTAATCAATTTATCAAATACAAAAATTGCAAAATTTAGTATATTGATTGCTTTATCATATTCTTTATTTTTTCTATATAATATGTAAAGTCGTTCATACACATAATTTCCTTCAAAAGCAAAATAGGCCGATTTTCCATAGGCATTAATTGCTTCGCTTATGTTGTTATTTTTTTCAAATTGTGTCCCTAGGTTAGAAAAATATAAAGCTTGTTTAGTATCCAACACATAATCTTTTCCTTCAATATATTCTTTAGTTTGTATATTGTTATCAACTAATTGACTTGTTTTAATTTTTTCATTTTCTTTTATCTTGTTTTGTTCTATCAAATCATAAAAAACATTTTCTGAAAGAATTTTGATATCATATCCTTGCAATACAAGACTCTCTGCCTTCCTTAATTTCGAACTTTTATTCCCTTTTATATTGGCGGAATATTCAAAATTGCCAACTATTAAATAATCAGTACTAAGTGTAACATTATCTGCACAATGTCCGCCAAAATCAACAACATATTTCATAGCCTGTCTTCTAGGAAATTTAAGTGTACCAGTAAATACACAAGTTTTATTATAAAACGGATTGCTTTCTTCAAAAGTTGTATAATTAGTTGTAATATCCTTTGCCTTAAGTTTTGTTTTATTTTGTCTTAAAATTTGAGATATATCAATATTATTTTTTGTAATATAATCTTTAATTTTTCTGTAGCAGTTATTTGTAATTTCGCAATCAATTAGTGCCCTGTGCATTTTGTTAAATTTAACATTTAAGTGATTCGCAATAGTAGATAAGCGATGGTCTAGTAATTCCTTAAACAATATGCGACTTAATCGCATAGTGTCAATATAATCGTTTCTGAATAAGTAATTTTCAAACCTAACAAAATTATCATATAAGAAATTAATATCAAAATTAATGTTGTGCCCAATTATAATTTTATCAGATATAAAATCTTTAACGAAAGGAAGTATTTTATCTATAGTAGGACAATCTTTGACTTTTTCGTTAGTTATGCCAGTTAATTGTGATATAAAATCTGAAATTGGAGAAAAAGGCTTTACCAAAGAAGAAAATGTGTCAATAATTTTATTATTATTTACTTTTATTATACCAATCTCAATTATATCATCAATCTGTGGATCTAATCCTGTTGTTTCTATATCTATAACACAATAAGTATTTACACAATTCAAAAGAGATTTGCCTTTAAATTTTCTCATAATATAATCCCACCTTTATTAAATACAATTATAACATAAATTTAAAGATTTTATATAAAATTTATTTATTTTTATTTTAACCCAATTGTCAACCCAAACCAATCTTTATTAAAAAACAAAACGAACTTTGAGTTGCTTTCAAGGTTCGTTTTATTCTTGTCTGGTGCGGATGAGAGGACTCGAACCTCCACGGTTTCCCACTAAGACCTGAACCTAGCGCGTCTGCCAATTCCGCCACATCCGCAAATATTAAGATAAATTCATTATAACTATAAATCTTATTTTTGTCAACATAAAACTATTGATAAACCACAATAGCAAAAACAAAATTTTTTCTAAAAAACATACTTTTACATTAAACGTACACAAGTATAAAAAACATAAAATTTTTCGGTTTATTCATTTTTGTAATACAAAATTATTAATTTTATTACATTTTTGCAAATTAATTAAAAAACAACCTTTTTTCATCTAATATAGATTATTAAAAAAAATCCATAAAATTACCAGATATTTTTTTTGAAAAATGCAAAATTTTTGATACAATATTATAAGAAAACTACTGTGTTTAAGGCAATTAACAAGAATTTTACTAGAATGATTTTGTCTAAATCGTTTGAAAATTATATAGGCAAATTTTATAGTTTAATAGTCTTGCGCCAGAATTAAATAAATTTTGTAGAAATTTGTAGAAAATTGTCAAAAACTGTAAATTTTTATTTGTAACTTTTATAATTTTTGCCATATAATTTATAAAAAATAAAAGGTAAAAATTATGGAAAACAAAATTCAATTTTGTAGTCTTTTTATTATTCTCTTTACAGTTTTTGGACTTGTTTTTGCAAGTTTTTTCTGTACTGACAACAAACTTTTTGCAACTACAAGTACGGATACTATTTACATAAGCACCGCCCAAGAACTTACTAACTTTGCCGCTCTTATCAACGACAAAGAAACATACGAAATTTATGCTAATGCCAGACTTGAATTAACGACTGATATTGACTTATCTGGCACTAACTTTACCCCAATAGGTAAAAATAGTAATGAATTTATGGGTACATTTTTAGGGAATAATCATATGATAAGTGGCTTAAAATTAGCCGACAACGCTCTTAATGGCTTATTTGGTGCTATTGAGAACGCGCAAATTAGCGATTTAATCATCAAAAGTGAAGCAATGCCAAGTACTTCTAGTGGTACTAAGTATTATGGCGGATTGACAGGACTTGTGGATGGTGGAAAAATCGATAATTGCGCGTTTTATTTTGAAATAAATGGCGATTTTTCTACAAATAACACTTATTTAGGTGGAATAATAGGCAAGAACTCATCAAATGAAAATTCACCAGTTATTGTTTCAAATTGTGTTGCTTATATAACAGGTGATTTTTCAATAAATGAACGTTCTTATTTTGATGCAATTTTTAATATGAGTAGCAATGCTGAAATTTACAACTCAATAATATACTGTGATACAAATAAATTACAACCGCACAATACTACCAGCCCAAATCTAAATAATACCATTATTACAAACAATAATGATATAGCCGACTACAGCAATACTTTGGGAAGCAATTTTATTTACTGTATCCAATGCAATAAAATGGAACTTGTATCTAATGCGTGTAATATTTCTACAACTACCGAAATTACTCCGCAATTAAACATTACAGAATACATTTATTCTGCTACTATCCCAGAACTACAATTCGCAGAAATTAACAAAGTTGACGTAAATGACGATGTTTATTTTAAATATACTGTTTCGGGAATAAATGCAGGCACTCAAACCGCATACTTATCTTTACAAGGCACAGATGCAGACAAATATGCCTTAACAATCACGGAAATTTCTTTTCAAATACTACCGCGTCCAATCGAAATTGAAATTCAAAGCACTAATTCTATTTATGGCGATGATATTAAAAATATTGATTACAGTATAAAAAATGCTATAAGTTCCGACAATATTGAAATTTCTTTTGATTTTATTAACGAAATTCAAAACACATTATACAATGCAGGCGAATATAAAATTATACCTAAAACCGACAACTCAAACTATAAAATTTCAGCATATAGCGAAGCAACTTACACTATAACAAAACGTCCTATTACAATAATTAACACCGAGTTTACCAAAACTTTTGATAACAAAACTTTTATACCTGTTATAGAATTATCAAACATTTTAGAAAAAGATAAAACCGCCACTATGTATACATTTTTAGATGAGTTACCTGTTAATTTTGGTAATTATATCGCAAAAATCGCATTAAATAATGAATTAACAAAAAATTATGAACTCACTTCAAATGAAATTAATTTGAGTATTACGCAGCGGAATATAGAACTTGTATGGCAGAAAGATAATTTTATATTTAATAACTCAATTCAACATCCTATCGCCAATCTACAACTAGATATAGACTACACTATGCCTGAAATATTTTATACTGGTGGAGGAAGCACTGCGGGCAAGCACAGTATAACTGCATACATAAACGACAAAAATCTCAAACTCGCAAACGCAACACATAGTTATGAAATAATGCCTTTTTCACTTACAGTACAATGGAGTAATAATAGAAGTCTAATTTTCAATGGTAATAAACAAAATATTTCGTTTTCTTATTTTCTACCATTCAATTATAAAATTGATTATAGTTTAAATGGTGGTGGGAGCGATGCGGGTACTTACACAGCACAAATAGTTACGCAAGACACAAATATAAATATCAAAAATAGCGAATGTAATTTCACAATAGAACCTTTAACAATAGAAGTGTTTTGGACAAATACTGTTACCACTTTCAACAACACACCACAAAGCCCGAATTATTTAATAAAGCACTCACTCGATTATGAATTCTTAACAACCGATAATTTTAACTTCATAAATGCTGGCACATATACCGCAGAAATACAAACAGCAGATAAAAACATAAAACTATTGCATAATACCACAAATTTTGTGATAAAACCGTATCAAATTGCAATAAATTTTGAAAATACAACGCAAACTTTTAATAATTCTACACTATTACCAAAAGTAAAATATAATGCACCAGACTTTGAACCCGAATTGCAAATAACACTTAATGGCGGCGCGCGTGATGTAGGGACGTATACAGTTTCCGCAATATTAAATGACGAAAATTATGAATTAATAACACCGACTTGCACATTTACAATACTACCCTATACCCTAACTCTTGACTGGGAGCAAACTACTCACATTTTTGACAATCAAATGTTTTTACCAAATGCGCATTATACTTTGACATTTGATTATGAACCCAAAATTCAATATTTAGGTTCTGCAATAAATGCGGGATACTACACCGCAACCGCAAAAACGAATGACAAAAATATCATATTAGAAAATGCATCAATAGATTTTGAAATATTGCCAAGAAAAATTGCTCTTATATGGGGCGAAACAGAATATCAATACACGGGTTATATAATAAAACCCGAATACTCTTACACTTCTTTTGACTACAACTTTGAAATAACACTTGATGCAAGTAATGCCGATGTTGGCACATATTTGGTTACAGCACTTTGCACAAATGAAAATATTAGTTTAAGTAATAACACATTTACATACTCAATTTACCCACGCGATTGTACTGTAATATGGAATGATAGCACTTTGTATTATAATGGACAAACACAAGCTCCCTCTTTTTCTCTCAAATATGACAGCACAAATCTTAACCCTACTTGTCTACCTATTGTGTATGTAACTGGTGGTGCATTAAATATTGGCTCATATACAGCCACCGCACGCATAGACAGTAAAAACTTTAATTTACTCAATACAAAGTATAATTTCGAAATTCTTGCAAATTCCGTAGAAAGTTCTGATTTCCCACTTGAAATAAAAGGTGAAATTCTAGGAACAACTCACATAGACGTCAAAACGGTTAATGATATTGCTCAAAATATCCCAACTGGTTATTCCTTGATTTTTGCCATCAATATTATGGCAGAAAATGGCCTACACAACAACGGTAATATGCAAATCGAAATGGCTCTTATGCCGAATCTTAATTCGGGTTTTAAAATTCTAAAATTTGATAATGATTTTACCGAAATAAATTATACAGTATCCGAAGGACGAATAATTTTTGATACCACCGAACTAGGTACATTCTGCTTTGTTATAACCGCAACTCCTGTCTCTAACTTATTACCTTATGCAATACCTTGTGTGGCAGTTCTTATAATCGCAATAATTGCAATAATCGTAATACACCACCGCAAACATAAAGTAATTTTTAGAGCACATTAATACAAACACAACCTGATTGAAAATATTTTATTAAACAATTTAAATCGATAAAAAATAAAAAAGGCGCTATGCCTTTTTTTATTCCTATTTTTTTGTTTTACTTGCGGTTTTCTTAACTACCGCTTTTGATTTTTTAGCTTCTTCAACCTTTTCTTTTTTTATTTTAGTCTTTGTGGCTTTAGTTGATACCGCAGAACTTGCTGTATCCTCTTTCTTCGCTACTGCTAAATCTTCACTTTCCTGATTCGTTGCGTTGCCCGCTTTCGTTTCTTGTGGAGTGGCTGTAAGGTCTATGTCGGCCTTGTTTTGCTTTTCTTCAACTGGACTAAAATCAACTACATTTGATTTTGGTTTCGCTACAGTCTTTTTAGGTGGGACATACTGGTCTTTCTTTGCGTTTTCAATCGCCGCTTTTATCTTGGCTTTTTCTTCTTCTAGCATTGCGCGATGCTCCTCTGCGGTCTCCGGCTTGGGCTGTGCCGCTGCCACACGAGCTTGCACTTTGCTTTCTTTGTATGAGTTACGCTTCTCGCGTTCGTCTTTCTTAACTTTCAGTTTACGAATTTTTGCCAACAACTTTTGCTCTGCTTTTTTGCGTTGCTCTGGTGTGGCTTCACGTGAAGTATTTTCGCCTATTACGTCATCTAATTTTTTTAGTTCGTGGTCAACTACCTGACGGCTCTCTTGTGCTGCATTTTCTTGCTCAATTTCTACCGCACGAAGTTCGGGACGTGTCATCACAATTTTTTCTGCGCGTGCCTTTTCAATAGCCTTGTCCATACTTGTCTTAGGCACATTTTTGTAAATCTCGGTTGATTTATTAATCTCCGCATTCACCAGTTCTCTAAACTGCTCGCGATTGGCTGGCGACACATACACTGATTTTATTTCATCATCTTCCATATATCTAATAAGTATACGTTGATGACTCAAACAAAATGCAGGTGCAATACTCTCGGCATCAGTCATCGAAATAATTGAACGGTACGGCACAGATTTCCCAAATATTCCACAATAAATTCTCAACTCCGTACGCGTTAATTCATAGTATGTAGCAAAATAAATAGGCACAATCACTATCAATAATATTGCCGTCAATACAATGGCTGGCCACCACACACCAGTTACAACCCATACCACATACATAGCAAGGGTAAGAATTGTAAAAACGACCAAACCAATAAACAAACCATCGCCGATTTTGGACTTGATTTTCATATCAAAACCTCCCAACAGAAAACCAAAGCATAAAGATATCAATATTATTGTACAAAATCCTATTTTAAATGTAAAGTAAATTTAATTTAATAATAAAAAAATAATGAAAAAATACCGAAATAAATACTTTATTAAATAAAATATAACAAATTTGGATTTTTTTCATTACAAATTATTGATTAAAATAACAACATAAAAATTTAAGCAAAAAATATTAATAATTTTCTTATATATAAAATGCACACTTGGCGCACACTTTAATATACTTAATGCCCCAAAATATAATTTAAATAAATCTTACTATAAAAATAATGTTTACTGTAAAATTAAAAAATATACCTAACAAAACAAAAACAACCTAAAAAGGTTGTTTAAAAATGAACAAAGTCATATATTAAAAGTTTTTTAAAATAAAATAAGTAGTCAAATTTTATTTTTGATTTTATTAAAGCTTTTTGTGATTTAAACGGGGGTAGGATTTGAACTGACGCCTATCAACGTAGGTGGAGGAATGCTTGCATTCAAACACCAAGGCAGATAGATTGGTGGCACAGCCACCAAACAGGGAGTAGGTTCGCACACAAAGTGTGCAATGCGTCAAAACGCATTAAATCCTACCCCGAATTAACCCAATAATATATGCTATAATAAACAAAAACACGGCTCAAACCGTGCTTTAGTATTGGTAGCGGGGGTAGGATTTGAACCTACGACCTTTGGGTTATGAGCCCAACGAGCTGCCGGACTGCTCTACCCCGCGATGCACAAATAATACTATCATAGTATATGATGTTTGTCAAGGGATATGCAAAAATTTTTTCATTTTTATGAAAATTTTGTGAAATTTGTACTACGAATTCTTAAATTTAAGCAAAAATTTATACAAAATAAGCATCAAAAAAAGAAAAATTTATTAATTTCAGCAATAAAAATCTATATAAACGAGATAAGCAAAATTTATTATAATGTATAAAAAACCACGTAAAGACAATTTAAAAGAGGAGTTCGCTTATGAGATTTTAAATAAATATTAACAAATTTTTTATTTTGTTTAAAACCACTAAGATATGCACAAATGTTGAAAAAATTGTAGTTTTATGTTAGAATATGTTTATCAATTTTAAATTTAAATATTATACATTAAAATTATTAAATAAAGGAATTCTATGTTAAAAGAAAAATTTAAAGAATTACCCGACATAGTTTCGGATATAATTTATCTAATTTTAGGTTTAGCGCTTATTATTTTTAGCAAACAAATCACTCCAGTTATACCGTACGTTTTTGGGGCATTACTTATTTTAAACGGAATATTGCGAGCAATAAAATATTTTTCATACAAAATGTATCGCACCACCAATAGCACAAATCTCATACTTACTGGAATTCTATTAAGTATAGGTATTATATTTATTTGCTATCCCGAACGTGGACTCGAACTTTTTGCTCTTTTCTGGGGTATTCACGCAATAGTATCAGGTGTACAATGTTTTCATAGACTATTTTATTATGCCAGCCACAAAAAAAGTTGGCTTGTATATCTCGGCGAAGGGCTTATTGAGTTTGCACTTGGTGTAATGTTATTTATTGAATTTAGCGAAGGTATTTCGACACACTTAATCATACTTGGTGTATACTTTATTCTTGTTGGCTTTTTTGGTCTATTTGGCATCAAAATTGAAAAGCACGGCGAAAAACCCATTGAACAATATGGTGAAAATGCTTCAAAATCGCAAGAACACGATTTAGCAACAACTTTAAGTCAGTTTGATGATTTAAGCGATTTTATACCTAATAAACAAGACTTTAATACTTTAATTCCAAATCGCAAAGAAAAGAAGGCAGAGTCCCCCGAAATTAATACTACTATTCAAAGTGAAAAAGTAGATAATACCGAAAATATTGCAGAAGAAAAGCCACAAGAACCTGTTTCCAAACCAAAAAGCACACAGCCTAAATCTGCGGCGAAAAAACCACGTAAAAAAGCAAAATAATTTATTAAAAAACAAACCTGCATAAAATCTTAAATGCAGGTTTGTTTTGTTTTTAATCATTCACGGAGAGAAAATGGTAACAATTCTTGTATTTTAAATTGCTCGACCTTGTCTTTTGTAGCGCAAATTATAACTGCGCGTTCGGTAAATTCGCGTAAAAACTCGCGTTCATTTCCCGTAGGGAAAATAATACCACTTTCGCAAAAATTTGCTACTGCTATAATTGACGAACTACCCTCACTGACCGCCTTACATACAGCGACTTCCATTGCGCCAAGACTCCCCGCAAGAGCGGTCGTTTCTATATTGCACCCTGTAAAAATCATACCGCTTTGCGTCAACACACACGCACCGACAGGGGTTTCACTCGTAGGGCAATATGCTTTTTCTGCGGCAGATTTTGCTTTTTCTATCAATTTATCAATGATGACTTGTTCCATAAATACCCACTAATTTTTGATAATTTTATCCAAATATTTACTTTGATATTCTTCACTATCGCGCATCACTTTGCGCTCCTCTTCTTGCTCGTGGTCGTGTCCTAAAATATGCAACATACCGTGCACAAAAAGTTCTGCAACTTCTCGATTTAGTGTGTGCCCCCACTCCTGCGCCTGCGTTTCGGCAACATCAACGCAAATAAAAATTTCGCCTAAATATATTGATTTTGTTGCTTCGTCATACTCGGTAGGGAAATTTGCCTTGCAAATGGCCTTATGTTCAGGGTTATCAATCATACGAAAAGTAATGACATCGGTCGGTTTATCCTTGTGCCTGTATTCGTTGTTGACCTTTTGAATTTCAGCGGCATCGACATAGAAAACACCAACGGACAAATGTTTTGTTGGTTGATTTTCGTGTTTTAGCACCTGCTTTGCTATTTTTTTCAAAACCTTAACGCAAGGCAGATTATATTTTGTTTTATTAGTTAACAGTACTTCCATAATTTCTCCTAACTTTTAATTTCTCTCTTGACATAATAGGTTATATAATACGTATCTCCGCTTAAACTCACGGTATGATGTTCATCCAAAATCTCTGCTTCATTCACCTCCGCAAGCACCTTTTCGCGCGCTTCGTAAATTAAGGCTTGCTCTTCATCCTTAAATTCGCGATGTACAGGCACAAATTCGGTTTCATAAACGGTGATGTACTCAATTTTAAGCGGCATTACATTAGATAAGTATTCAATCTTGCGCTCAATTTCGTAATTTTCAAACTCAATCTCTCCCGAATTATCGGACAGCACATTTCCCCTAAATGTTATTTTAGCAAACTGTTGCGTACGTCCTGTGCGAGTAGCAAGCATATCATTTTCGCGGAACTCCACCGTAGCCGAATCCCATACAAACAAATACACATTGCCGCGTGCTACCGCGGGCGTTTGGTTGCCTTCCTCATCTTCGGTATAAGGCGCAATTAACATTTGTCCTAGGCTCACGGTGTCGCCTTCCTTTACAAGAGCAGTGCCGCTATGCACAAAAATTCGCGATACAACTCCGTTTTGTGTGGCAAACACGCCACTTGTGTTGATTTCGTTTTCTACTTCGCTAGGCGGAGTAATGTCCGAAAAATTAACCCACAAAAAAGCCCCGCGCCTAGACACGCTCACTAGCCCAATATCTTCGATACTTTCGCGCAAAGTTTGCTCGAGTTTGTCATTATCAATCGCTCCCCAAGTTTTGCCAACTACGGCTTCTTTATTCAAAATTTGTTGCACCTTGGATACAATGTAATCATTCTCGCTATTGATTTTTACCCCAAAACAAAAGCACGAAAGCACCCCGAAAGCCACCAAAACTAGCAGGATACCCGCAAAAACTCCAATATTTAGCGCATTAAAACCTATTTTACGCGTAACAGAATAATTATAACATCTTTTTTGCAATATGGCAAATGTTGTATCGGCATTATTTGCGGTAATTGAAATAAATAACGTAGTGTCATCTGTACGTTTTGTGTTACGCAATTTTACACCTTCACGTGTCAGTTGATTAAGTAAACTAGCAAAGTTTGTCCCAACAATTTTTATTTGAATAATACTAAATTTCTGTAAAAAATCGAGTTTTTTCAAGATTTTACCCCTTTTTATACACATATTGCTTAAAAGTTATTTTTGGTATCCAACCGCATTTAAATATTAGATTTGCTTAATTAAATCTTCATTATTGTTTAAATCAAATATAATTTATACAACATTAATATCATATTAAATGCAAAATAAAAATAGAATATTAATAATATCATTAAGGGGGCAAAATGTTCTTTGATGAAATTGCTCAAAATTTGGGATTAAGTGGAGTAGTTCCGCATAATTATTCTATACTCAATTATGCTGGGTGTGGTGTATATATTCAGGGAACTGTCGATATAAAGTTATGCAGTACAGTAAAAATTTCGCTTGATATTGCACATACTTCTTATTCGATAACAGGAGAAAATTTACAAATAAAAAAACTAACAAAAGACAGCTTGTATATTTCAGGGAAAATTGCAGGTATAGATATTAATAAATAAAAATGCTAGAATAAAAAAAACGGGCATTTTTTATTTTAATTATTTTCCATAATAGCCCGTATTGACAACATTTTGTAGTTGTGATAAAATAAAATCAAAAAACAAAAAGGATAAATTAAAATGCCAAAATTTTTACCCGAATCTTTTAAGGGCTCTATATTCGAAGCGCAAAAGGATATTTGTTTCCCTTGCGTCTTTATCAAAGGGCACGAAGGAGATTATTATCTTGCACAAGAAAACGATGATGGGACACTGACAGATTTGGGATTTCACTTCCCTAAAAAAGATGAATTAGCAGAATATTTGATAAATCAAGACTGGAAACTTGTAAATATTTTTGGATCTTGTCAAATCTGTGTCTATACACAATTAGATGTCCCTGATGATGAAGAACCACTTGATTATTTGGAGTTTGTTCCATTAATTGAACTTTTAGACTTTGATAGCAATATCCCTGAACTGACAAGACGCGCATTTTTGGATAAACAGAACGAAATAATAACTCAATACTCCGAAACTTTAAATAGCACAGATAGTTGTGTCGAGGAAACAAATGCTATGAAAAATAATGCCACTATTCTAAATGAATTTTGCAATCAAGTAAAAATATTAGTTAGCCAAAGTAGCATAAAGTATATGGGAAACCTACCCGAATTTAAAAAAGCCGTAGAAAAGCGAATGGCTGAAACAAAAACATTATATGACGATGCAAGAAAAGATTTGCAACTACTAGACGAGAATCAAAAATGCTTTAAGGCTATCAAAAAAGACCATATTAAAGAAGTATCCCAATTAAAGAAAATAATTTCAACAACAAATATTCCGTTAGAGAATTTTGAAAAACTTGACGATATAATTTCACAAATTAATAAAAATTTGGAACTTTGTGAGCAATTTTATCTCGAAAAAGCAACAAATACTCGTCCTGTGATTACAAAAGCATTACGAAATTACAAAGACTTAGAAAATTTATACCGCACCAAAACACATTTGGTTAGCGAAACACAAAAACAATTATCAAGATAATGTACAGAATAACAAAAAAGCACTCAAAATTAAGTGCTTTTTTAATAATTTATTGCAAAAATATTTACAAATATTTTTTACATTACCATATTATCTACCACGTTCAAGTTCTTGCGAATATGAGCGGCTTTCTTCCATTTTTTTAGTCTCGTAATTGCGGCTAACACTTTCGCTTCTGTCAATATACGGCTGCATATAATCTACACTTGCCAATGCCTTTGTCAAATCAGGCATAAGTCTTTTGGGAGCATTTACAAATTCATTAACACGACGACGCAAACTAGATACAAACTCAGGATTCACTGAAAAAGCCTCTGTTAAAGTCGAATTAATCTCGTGTAAACGCTTTGGGTCTCCATTACACGCGAAATCATCAACCGTCTTATTTTCAAAGCATTGCAATACACTCGCGTCTCCCAACATTTCTCTCCACTTCTGCCCTACATTGTAATAGTCAAACTTACCGTTTTTATCAAAAACACAAGATTTTAGATTTTTCTTTACAGTGTTGTCAACAGTGGCAGGCAACATTTTTTGATTTGGTCTAGCAGACATCATACTGAGATTTGTAAGGTCAACATAAGGCTCTGCATCATAAAACATTGACTTTATTTTGGAAGTTCCAAAAACCCAAGAACTAGACGGAACCTCCTCACGCAAAAAAGAATGACCAGTAATAAAATAATTGCACAGTAGTTCAAGTTCCAATTCTTTTGTTTTGTCGTTTCCGCTCATATTTGGCACCTCGAAAAATATTAAAAAATTAAGTAAAATTCACCAAAAAATAAGGCAAAAATTACTTTTATTATGCCCTAATTTTAACATAAATAATTTTATAAGTCAATAAGTAAAACTTATTTTAATACAATTTTTGCAACAATAAAATACGTATTTTATTTTATTATTATTTCGTAGTTTTTTTATGCTTGCGTGCAGCGCGTTCTATTACTTTGTATAGTTCAATTACGGGGATTATGGTAATTGCTACACCAAACACTATTAGCCATTGTGTAATAGTTAGTGGAGTAAGTCCAAAGACTGCGGCAACGGGCGGTATTGCAACAATAGCGATATTAATTGCGACGCATACGGCAAGAGTTATCCAGAAAAATTTATTATGGAATGGATTTACTGTAAATATGCTATGCGTATTGCGCACGTTGATTAGGTGGAACACCTGCGAAAGCGACAGCACGGTAAAGGCAAAGGTAGTCGCAAGTGTATTGTCCCCTGTAAGCGAATACGTGATATAAAACGCACCCACAACACACGCGGTCTGCCACAAAACTTGTGTAATCATTGAGCCCCAAATTCCCGCAAACAGCCCTTCGCTTTTCGGTCGTGGCGGTCGCGACATAATATCACTTTCGGCGCGCTCGACAGAGAGCGACAACGCAGGCAATGCATCGGTAATAAGATTGATGAAAAGAATTTGCATAGCGGTCAAGAAACCAAGCGCGGGACTAATGAGAGTAACAAGTAAAATTGTCAGCACTTCGACAAAATTTGTCCCAAAAAGGAATTGTATTACTTTTTTGATATTTGTATAAATTTTGCGACCTTCACTGACAGCGCCCACGATTGTAGCAAAATTATCATCAGTAAGCACCATATCCGCGACTTCCTTGGTTACTTCGGTACCCGATTTACCCATACCGATACCAATATCCGCAGCCTTGATGCTCGGAGCGTCATTTACACCGTCCCCCGTCATCGCAACGACTGCGCCTGTTGCTTTCCAGCCGTTTACAATGCGAACTTTATTTTCAGGGCTAACACGTGCGTATACGGACACTTGTTTAATTATTTTTTGATACTCGGCATCACTCAACTTATCAAGTTCGGCGCCTGTAAGTATCATATCTCCATCGCGGTAAATACCGACTTCGCGGGCAATCTCGCGCGCGGTGGTTGGGTAGTCCCCTGTAATCATTACGGGCTTAATTCCCGCCGCAATACACGTAGCCACGGCTTCGGCACTTGTTTCGCGTGGCGGGTCGCGAACGGCAGAAATTCCCAAAAATATCAAATCACTTTCGTCCGCAAAATCGAGTTTTTCGAGTTTAAACGGCTTATAAGCAAAGGCAAGTGTGCGCAAGCCCTTTTCGCCTGTTCGTTCCAGCACGTCCGCAAGTTCGCCGCGCTTGGCTTCGGTCATTTTGCTTACTTTCCCGTTTTCAAAATATCGCGTACATTTTTCAAGCACAATATCAGGAGCACCCTTTGTGTATGCGATTAACTCTCCGTTTGTGCGGTTTAGACTCGTCATCATTTTGCGCACATTATCAAAAGGTAGTTCGCACACGCGCGGGTTGTCTGCGGTAATTTTTTCATAACTGTACCCGAGTTTACGCGCACCCACCACAAGCACTGTTTCGGTCGGGTCGCCGTCTACATCATCTCCTTGTACAATGCAATCATTACACAGCATCATACAATTAAAAAGCATCATATTGTTAATTTCCACCATTTCGGTTTTGCGATATAATTTACCGTCAGCATAAAGAGCAGAAAGAGTCATTTTGTTTTGCGTGATTGTACCCGTTTTGTCTGTACAAATTATTTGACACGAACCCAGTGTTTCGACCGCGTGCATTTTGCGAATTATCGCGCGCTGCTTACTCATTCGGCTGACACCTGTCGCCATAATCACGGTTATTACCGCGGGCAAACTTTCAGGAATGGCTGCAACCGCGATTGCTATCGCCACAAGCAACGCATCAAGCACATCGTGCGAATCTTTTATCACAACATTGATAATAAAAATTACTACCGCTATCGCAAGTATGCCTACCGTTATCCACTTGCCGAGTTTGTCGAGTTTCTGTTGAATCGGTGTTTTTTCGTCTTCTTGCTCGGCAAGCATTCCCGCAATTTTGCCGATTTCCGTATTCATACCCGTCTTAACAACAACACCAACCCCGTTACCGTATGTAACAACGCAGCCCGAGTGTAGCATATTGCACCTATCCCCGAGCGCGATATCGTGCGCAAGATTAACCCCCGCTTGCTTGTCCACATCTATTGATTCACCTGTTAGCGAACTCTCATCGGCTTTTAAACTTGCACTTTCTATAATATAACAATCGGCGCAAGACACATCACCCGCTTCAAAGTACACCACATCACCGACCACTATTTCCGCAGTGGGTATGCGCACAATCTTCCCATCGCGCATTACTCGTGCCGTGGATTCGCTCATCTTTTTTAGGCTCGCGAGCGCGTTTTCGGCTTTGTTCTCTTGAATAAAACCTATAATTGCATTGAGTATAACAATAGCAAGTATAATGCCTACATCAATCAAATCTTCATAAGTTTCAGCAACTAACGCAACAATACCAGTAACCACAGCCGCTGCAATGAGAATAAGAAGCATAAAGTCCTTGAATTGCGCAAAAAACATTGCCCATTTTGAGCGCTTTTTTACAGTGGCAAGAGTGTTGGCGCCATTCTCGGCAAGCCTGCGTTGTGCTTCGGCGGTGCTTAGTCCTTTTACAGTCGTATGGTATTCCGCTAGCACCTGTTCCGTTGTCATTGTATGTGGGTGCTTTTCCAAAATTAAACCTCGTATTTTTACTTGATATTTTTATTATATCTATTTTTTTATAAAAAATAAAGCAAAAACAAACAAAAAGAATGTACAAGACAGTACATCCTTTTTTGTACAATCGATATGCTTGCATATCGGGAGAAAAGCGGAAAGTAGCGACTTTTGCGCGGTGGTTGTGCGCAAAACAGTCCGCAAGTGCGTAGATGCTTTAAGCGGCGCTATACAATATCAGCAAAACCGTTGTCTGTTTCGTCATTCGTAATACTGCTATCTACTGGTGTAAAAACGGCAGTAATTATTTGGTCTTTTGCCAAATCGTATGGAATGCGAGCGCTTGCTCCATAGGTTGTAATATCTAGCATATCCCCGCCAACAGACCAGCCAGCAAAATTGTAGCCAGCATAAGACACTGCAATTACGGTTACATTGTCTATGTTTTCGTCTGCATAATCAAAACCAACAATGCGCGCTTCCCCGCCGTTAGTTGCGGTAACTACCGTGCCACTCACCCCAGCACCACCTGCTTTTAACACGGGTTTTGTGCCTTGAACGGTTGTTATGTTGATAGTTACATCGCCTGTAAGGTCGTAGAGAGTAAATTTCACTTTGCTAGTGCTATCACTTGCAAGATACGTAATAGCAAAGGCATTGCCTGTAAATTTGAGAGTACCCAAATAATACTCAATCATTTCACTATTCCCGCCCACAATATTCACGGAGTGAACGTAGAAAGTATCATTTGGCATAACATTGATTATTGCTTCTGCCGAGTCATACAGCACTTCATAAGTCGCATTATCTATGTTTACCGTGATTTGATAAGTATCAAGTGTTCGCGTACTTAAAGTTACGGTAGGTATTCCAGCAACTCCCGTAGGGATATTAGTAAAAGTCAATATAAATTGATTGCTATCGTATGTAAAACTATATTTAACAGTCCCCAACTGTCCGCTACCTGCTGCGGTCGAAACGTTTATTGCTTGGCTACTATCGTATTGAAAACGTGGATAATACCCTGCCGCATACGTTGCGGTTATGGTTGCGCTCTTGGTATTGTAATCGGCTCGCGTTACCGCGAGAGAAGAAATTTGCCCACTCGCCCCGTTCGTAACATTGATTGTCGGGGCTGCATTACCTATTAAATTTATTTGTGAACCAGGTGTACAACCGTACAACTCTATTGATACTCTATTTGCAGCACTGCGCCAAATTTTGTATTGCGCGATTGTAGAGCCACTCGGCGCAAGCGCCGAGTATGACGCTGGTTTGCTTGTGCTGATACTTGCTCCACTTACCGTAACCGTGTTGTTTAATGTGATTGAAGATATATAGTTGTTTGGGTTTGCGGTGTAATTTATCGTAATCGCTGCTTGATTTGGTTGATAAATAGCGGAAGGAGTATCTACTTGCGCCCTATCGGTCGCGGCGCTCGCCACGCTCGCGGAGATTACGCTGCCCGCTGCGCTAAGCAGCGATGATAAAGAGAGATGAGCGGCAGGACGGACGCCGCCCGCGCACGAAAACCCGAGAAGAAAAAAAACGCGCCCGAGGAGAA
>CALWPB010000018.1 GCA_944383315.1 uncultured Clostridia bacterium
TAGTTGTATGAGTGATATGTTTTGGATACCTAGCCATTATGAAGTATGCAATACAAGTACAAGTGGTAGCGGCAGCAGTACAAACGGCTTATGGGGATTAAGTACTACAGATTCCGCTTTCACCACTACAACATTAAAAGGCAGTGTATCAGTAAGTTATTGCTGGCTGCGCTCCGGCTTCTCTAGCGGTAACAGCGCTGCGCTGCTAGTGAACTCCTCGGGCTCCGCTGACTACGACAGTGTGAGCAGTAGCCGCGGTGTCCGTCCTGCCGCTCATCTCTCACTATCAGCATTACAAAAGGCAGCTACTACAATCACCCTAACCGAAAACATTTACACCACTGGTGGCGAAATCAACCCCGATGCTGTAACCACATTACTTGAAACCGTCCAATACTTTGGACACGAAAACGACACCGCTACATATACCGCCCACCAAATCGCATCCCGCAACAACACCGCAGGCTACAACTCCGACCGCACCATAGTATTCCCAATGGGGTATTATGTAGACCCAAACGGGAATATGGATACATCAAAGCCACTAATGTGGCAAGCAGTATATTTACGTAACGGCTATTTAACAATTTGGATGACACAGCCTTATACTAATGGATATTATAACTACAATGGAAGGACAGTAAACGCATTTGACCCAGGCAACGACCATTCTGGTAGTAGTAATAGTGGTTATTATAGTAACTATTCAATGTCGCAATTAAGAGATATTACAAAAAATATATATACATTATTGTCAAATAAATTTACTACTTTAAATACCGTAATTACAGCACCAAGTACCGCAGCAAGTGCTTGGCAAACAACACAGAGTGATGTATATACATATAGTAGTAGTTACTATGACCACCACAACGGTTTAGGAAGTTATAGTGGCAGTTATACTTGGGGTAGTGGAACAGGTACTGTTTGGTCAAGTTGTATGAGCGACAGGTTTTGGATACCTAGTAGTTATGAGATATTCAATACTAACACAAGTTCTTCAAGCAATAGTACAACTAATGGTTTATGGGGCTTAACTGCCGCTGATAATGGATTTAGTACAACAACACTAGATAGAAGCAGTACAACTTATTGCTGGCTGCGCTCCGGCAACTCTCTCGGTAGCGACCGTGCGATGCTAGTGAACTCCTCGGGCTCCGCTTACTACACCTATGTGTACGATAGCTACGGTGTCCGTCCTGCTGCACATTTAGATTTAGATGCTCTATACCGCACAATTTTACCAGCAATCACAATTACCACCAATAACTCCGAATACGGACAAGTATTTGCAGACGGACAAATAGGCGAGAGTGTAACGGTTAATGCAGCAACAGGCGAGCAAGTATCTAATTTAATCGCAGTACCAAACGCAGGTTATGCTTTTCTATACTGGGAAAATGCAAGTACTCACGAAATATTTAGCGAACTAAATCCATTGTCGTTTACAGTAACAGGTGATATCACCCTTACCGCCGTATTTGGCAAGAGTGTAGACGGGGTAGCAGTGTCTATTGCGTACCAAAATACAGACGGAACAATCACCACAAATCAAGATAACATTTCACTTGCCGCCACAGGTGAAGCCCGAATAACAGGCTACACCACCCTAAACGGAATAGATTACGTTCATTTTAGTGCGGTAGCATATACGGGATATTACTTTGTTGGTTGGCAAGTGGACGGAGAAATACTTATAGACAGTACAACTAACCAAAATTACCTAGCCAGCGCAAACATCCCATATAACTTAATTCAAGATAAACAAGTCTTTGCTGTCTTTGCATTAATTCCCAATCAAAACAATATAAATAATGAAACAGACAACGGCTACACAGACGATTTTAATATATAAGACATTAAAGAATTATCCATAAAAAATTAGCAAGAATAGTTGGAAAATATGCATTTCAACTCTTGCTTTTTTCTTTTTATTGTGCTATAATAATTCAATCTATTGAAAGATTAGTGAATTAGCCCCTCGCTGATGAACGGTAGATAAATATTTATCGATTTTTTCGGAGGAATACTCATTATGAAGACTTATATGCCTAGACAGGCAAGAGACGAGGCAAAGTGGTGGGTAGTTGATGCTACAAATGTTCCGCTCGGACGCCTCGCAAGCCAAGTTGCCGCAATTCTTCGCGGTAAAAACAAACCTACGTACACTCCACACGCTGATATGGGTGATTACGTAATCGTTATCAACTGCGACAAAGTCGCACTCACAGGTAACAAAATTAATCAAAAAATGTATCGTTACCACACATTGTACCCAGGTGGCGACCGTGAAATCGCTTACAAAGATTTGATGCAAAACCGCAGCGATTTCGTTGTGGAACGTGCTGTTAAAGGTATGATGCCAAAGAACGCGCTTGGTAAACAAATGCTCAAGAAACTTCGTACTTACAAAGGCGAAAACCACGAGCACCAAGCACAAAACCCACAACCTTACGCTATCAAAGGAGGTAGATAATTATGGCAGCAAAAGCAATAGTAAACCCATATATAAACGCAACAGGACGTCGTAAATCATCTATCGCCCGTGTGCGTTTGATTGCTGGTAAAGGCAAAATTACAATCAACAAAAAGGATATTGACACATATTTCGGTCTTGCTACATTAAAGCAAATTGTGCGTCAGCCTTTGACAATTACAAACACACTTGACAAGTACGATGTTTACGTAACAGTAAACGGTGGTGGACTTGGCGGACAAGCAGGTGCTATCCGTCACGGTATCGCTCGTGCATTGGTTAAGGCAAATGAAGAACTTAAACCAACACTCAAAACCGCTGGTTTGCTCACTCGCGACCCACGTATGAAGGAACGTAAGAAATACGGTTTGCACAAGGCACGTCGTGCAGTGCAGTTCAGTAAACGTTAAAAAGTGGGTAAGAGTCAGTCACATAAGATACGGTTCAAATACAAAACTATGTCTAGTAATAGATATAGTTTTTTGTTATTTATGGCACAAAGTGGCTGCCTATTAAACCCACGTATGAAGGAACGTAAAAAATACGGACTTCACAAGGCACGTCGTGCAGTTCAATTCAGCAAACGTTAGAAAGTGGGCAAGAGCCAGCCACTCAAAATTTGGTTCAAATACAAAACTATGTCTAGTAATAGATATAGTTTTTTGTTATTTATGGCACAAAGTGGCTGTCTATTAAACCCACGTATGAAGGAACGTAAGAAATACGGTTTGCACAAGGCACGTCGTGCAGTGCAGTTCAGTAAACGTTAAAAAGTGGGTAAGAGCCAGCCACTCAAAATATGGCTTAGATACAAAACTATGTCTAGTAATAGATATAGTTTTTTGTTATAATAAGGCTCGCTGTTTGTATTTAAATCCCTAGTTTAGCCAGTATTACGCAAAGCATAGTATTTGCATAATATATTGCATAGTACTATAATTTTTAATAAAATTGTGCATTTTACTATAACAAATTATAAATACAATCTAAATTTGAGTAAAAAATTGCTTATTATCTTTCAAAAAACATAATTAAATATTTAATTTGACAAATTGTATTTAAATGTATAAAATCGTTGCTAAATGTAGAAAAATATGTTAAACTAAACAAAGAAAAAACTTTTGGAGAACTCGCCGTGACGGAGTTGTTTATAAGCCTCGGTGTCCTTCTAGTACTCGCGGGGCTAATTTTAATTTCATTCAAAACAAATAGTAAAGTGATGACAATAATACTTCGTGTTTTAAGTATTATACTTTTTGCATTTTATGTTTACTTTGTTTTTGCTGGCGATTTTATAAAAAGTATCACTATAGGTGTAAATGAGATTTTTACAAATGCAGAATTGGCTTGGATAAATATACTTCGTTGGCTAAATAATGTTTGTGTGCTTGTGGCAGTGCTTGCTCCTTGGTTTAAAGTTAGGACATTAAATAATATTCTTGCTTTTGTTGCTCCAGTGATTTTTATACTAAATGTTGTTTTCTTCCGTATGCATTTAGAAGCAATTTTAGGTCCTAATTATTCGTTAACAGATGCTAAATCTATCTTGTTTGCATTTGAAATCGCTTTACTTGGTATTTTTGCAGGCTATTATTTATTTAAGAAAATTAAAGAACGTGATTTTTCGGATATAGGTAAGCAACTTGGTATTATGGCAGGAATTTTGCCGCTTTTAATGATATCAGTTTTTCCTCAAAATTTCTTATTCAACTTTCTTGGCGAAGTGGGTGAGGGTGTCGAAGATTTCACGATGATTCACCGCATCTATATCTATATAGCAGTGCTTGCTCCTATCTTAATTACCTTTGGTTTCCGTAAAGCCAGTGAAAGTGTGCGCCGCTCTGTGCTTGTTTGGATTGCAATGGCGGGCTTTAATCAGTATTTCTTTACGTTTACGTTTGATTTTAGTCCAAGCAATTTGCCATTCCACTTATGTAATACGGCAATTCTACTTATAATGATTGCATACATTTTTAAATGCAAGCCAGTATTTTACTTTACTTATTTTGTAAATGTAATAGGTGCAATGTTTGCCATATTATTACCTAATACCGCAACACCAATGACATCAATTTCTTCGCTGCATTTCTGGTTTAACCACTGGTATGCATTCTTCGCTCCAATCTTGGGTATTACACTCAAAATATTCCCGCGCCCAAATTTCAAAATGATGCGTGGGGCAATATACATATTTTCTATTTACCTAGTTGCAATGGCTGTCTTGAATGGTGTCTTGAATGGACTAGGTTATTCAACAGACTATTTCTTCTTGTACGAAAACTTTATTGTAGGTAAGTTTGAGTTCTTGCGTCCAATCAAAGATAATTTTGTTTTAGAATTTGCAGTAGGTGATGGGACGGCGCGCATCTTCTGGCTGTATGACCTAATTGTGTGGGTGGCTTATGTGTTTATGATGTTTATCACGTGGCTAGTATACTCATATTGTTACAAAATCAGCGACCATTATGCCGAGTTGAGAGCATTGTATAAAATTGATATTTTGGGAATTCGACAACTCAAAAAACAAATGGCAGGGCGTCCTATAACAGAGCCTATTTATATGGAAGGTGTAAATATGATTAAATTTGAACATTTCAGTAAACGTTATGGCAATGCGAAAAATTATTCCGTTCGCGACTTTAATCTTGAAGTCAATGACGGTGAAGTTTTTGGCTTCTTAGGGCATAATGGTTCTGGTAAAAGTACAACGATAAAAAGCCTTGTTGGTATTCAGTCTATTACAGAAGGACGCATTTTAGTATGCGGTTATGATATTGAGAAACAACCATTGCAAGCAAAACGTCTTATGGGATATGTGTCCGACAATCACGCAGTGTACGAACATCTTACAGGGCGCGAATATATCAACTATGTCGCTGACCTTTATGAAGTTAGTGAAACCGACCGTACTGCAAGATTAGATAAATATGTGAAAATGTTTAATTTGCAGGATGCTATTGACCGCGAGATTAAAGGTTATTCACACGGTATGAAACAAAAAGTTATGGTGATTTCTTCTCTTATTCACGACCCGAAAGTTTGGGTACTTGATGAGCCGCTAACAGGTCTTGACCCAACCAGTGCATACCAAATAAAACAATGTATGGTTGAACACGCAAGTCGCGGGAACATCGTGTTTTTCTCAAGCCACGTAATTGAGGTTGTAGAAAAAGTATGCGATCGTATTGCGATTATCAAAAAAGGTGAATTGCAGGGAGTGTATAGCCTTAAAGATTTGCACGAGAAAAATATTTCGCTTGAAGAACTGTATCTTGGTAATATGGGAGTTGAAACTTCTAATTCTACAAATAAAGAAATTGATTTAGATGAAAAATCTACTAATGAACAAGACCAGTCAAAAGATGAAAATTTAGAGCAAAATAAAGAGGACAAAAAGGCAGAGAAGCCTGCGGAAGAAAATGAAACAGGGGCTAATGAAACCCAAAAAGAGCAGGCTAAAACAGGGAAAAAGGTTAAAGAAACCAAAACTAAAAATTTGATTAAATCAGTTAATAAAAAATCTGGTAAAAAAATAAAAATCACAAAAGGAGAATAGCAAATGGCAACTTATGCGAGAATGCGGGCACTTGTAGGAATGCAGTTGACTAATCGTAAAAAGTTTAAGAAAATGAAAAGCAAATTGCACGTGCTGCTCTATTTTCTGTTGCGTATTCTCCTAATAGCAGTCATTACCCTTGTTGCTGGCGCGGTAATGTGGCTGTGTAATTCTGTGTTTAGTATTTATATTACACAAGACTTATTGTTATTTTTTATTGCATTTACTCAAATAATTTCAATTCTCGGCTATACTCATAGCCTTGTGGATAATCTATATCTTAGTAAGGATAATGCGATATT
This sequence comes from uncultured Clostridia bacterium, assembly GCA_944383315.1. Lineage (GTDB taxonomy): Bacteria > Bacillota > Clostridia > Christensenellales > UBA1242 > UBA7867. The sequence goes on from CALWPB010000018.1 coordinate 6,335, forward strand.
ATTGCAATTTCCTGCGCGGCACAGTGAAATATTTATGAGTAAAATGATTGTAAACTACATTGTTGAGTTTTCAAGAAATTTAAGTTTTATTTTGCCAGTATTAATTGCGTTTGGTATAATGGGAGTTACTCCAATAGATATAGGTTATTGGTTTACAATTCCACTTTTACTTGTAATTTTACCGCTTATCCCGTTGTTTTTGGGCGCAATACTCAGTATTCCTTATATGTATATACGAAGATTATTGAAATCAGTACCACTGCTTCAAACTTTTGTAGGGCTTGGGCTCTTGGGTATACTCGTATATATAGGTGTAAAAATTATTCAGTTAATTCCTGTGCCTTTACGACTGCTGGCGCTTTATACATCGTTTATAGAATGGTTGACAGGTTTTATTTCAAGTGTAGATAGTTATCTTTATGGATTCCAAAACATAGTAAACTGTCTGTTTCCTAACAGAACAGCACTCGACTTTGTCATTACAATAGGAATAGGAGTCGTAATAGTAATACTTGCGTATGTATTGGCAATGCCGCTTTTCTTCCGAATTATTAGTCATTTTAGTGAACGTTCTGTGGAAAAGAAACACGACAAGGTTAAAATAAACAAACAGCGCACTGTGTTTGGCTCGTATTTTTACAAAGAACTAATTACTATTGTGCGCACACCGGGTAAATTGTTTGGGTACTTATCAGGAATTATTTCGTTCCCATTCTTGCTATTTGCAATAAATTATATTTTTACAGCAATCAATACAAGTAGTATCGGTCAATCATTGGTGATTGGGTTTAATATTATGATAGGACTTGTGCTAGCAACGGCAAATAATTCTTCAATCGCTACGACAATCAGTAACGAGGGGGCGGAGTTTGCTGTACTCAAAACTGCACCAAGCCAGACATACAAAATAGTGTGGTCGAAAATTTGTGTACATCTTATTTTTAGTATGTTGTCAATAATAGCAGGTTTTATATGCCTTGGAGTGATTACAGATTTGCCTGTAACAGAAGTGTTCTTCTTGTTAATAGTGTTCGTTCTTATTAATACAGGACATTTGTTGTGGAGTGCACAGTTTGATTTGCTTAATCCACGATTAAATGATGTTGCCTTAAAGGGAAGCGCGTATAACAATCCAAATGTAGGGAAAAGTATTCTTGCAGGCTTGTTGACAGCAGTAGGATTCTGTGCTTTTGCAATTTTCTTCTTACTGGATAACTATTTAGGCGGCTGGATAAAATTGTTGATAGCAGCGGCAGTGTTCTTTGTTCTACGATTGTTGTTGTTTATGGCAAATTTAAAAGTTTACTTCAAGAGAATCGAATTTTAGGAGATAAAAATGACGAAAAAGGCGATAGTTGCCATTGAGTTTGTAGCTATTCTGCTCGCAATAGTTATCATAAGTGTATTTGGACTAAATCCAGAAACTTGGCGAAATGATGTGCCCGTGAATAGTTTAGTGATTACTAATCAAAGCAATGCTGCGCAAGGAATAACAATAACTAGACAGACAGTAAACGGACGCGAAGTTGTGTATGCCAAAATTCAAAGAGGTACCAAAGAATTTCAAATTACTTGGGAAATTTTGCCAGAAAATGCAACAAACAAGCGAATATCCTTTACATCTGCAGAAATTAATGCTAATATAATTTCTGTAAATGATACAGGACTTGTATCATTCTTGACTACCAGTAATCAGGGGGCATCTATTACGCTGTCTACCACCGACGGTACTAATAGACGAGCAGAAATAGTAATTACGTTTACTACTGGTGGTTCAGGCGGGGACATTGAATTATAAAAACTTTTTGGAGAAAGAAAATGGAGAAAACTTTCAGTAAGGCAAGACCTTTGCTTATCAGTGCTTTGGTAGCAATGGTATTGTTATGTTCTTTAATGCTAGCCGCTTGTGGCAAGCAGATTAAGGAATTACAAATTGATTTGAGAGATGTCGAAACAACCATTATTCAAGGTGAGGCTTTTGACTATTCAAATCTAAAAGTTAACGTATATTATGACGATGACACAAGTGAAATAGTAGATACTACTTCACAAGAACTTGTTGTTGACACAAGTAAAGTAAATACCAACGAAGTTGGTACATATACTGTTACGGTAGAATACAAAGGAGCGAAAGGGATATTTGATGTAGAAGTAATATCAGGAATGCTTCTTGTAGACCGTAGTGCAATTCCGTCAAACGTACCTTATGGTTCAGAACCAAACTGGGATGCTTTGGTTGTACAATTCTATAATGAAACAACAGGTGAGTATGACACAGTTGAGGCTGGGGACTACACACTTGACACTTCAAGTTATAACAGCCAAGAATATGGCACATATTGGATAAAAGTAACTTATCAAAATTATGAATTTTCATTCAGCGTAACAGTTGCTGAGCAGTCTGCAGATGCACCTCAGATTGCTTATGACGGTGATACATACGTGATTTTCAATAACTATACATATAATTTGTCTGGTGGCGAAAATTACGAACTTTTCTTAGCAGATAATTCTACTGCTGCTACAGAAGGCTTTACACTTGAAGTCGTAAACGGTGTTACACAACTTAACATTTCTAAAAATGGCGATTACGTGCTTCATTACACAAGAAATGGTGTACCTACCGAACGTAAATTCAGGTCAATAGATTACCTTACATACTTTAGTTATGGCGCAGATTGGATGAGTTATCGTGCAGCAGTTGCGGCACTTGGGACAGAAGATTCAACTTTCTTAAATACAGTTGAGCAACCATACCTTGTGGGTACTGGTAATGCTTTCCATTTTGATTTGAATTTAATAAGTGCAAATACTGCCAATACTAATGTAGTAGCAGATGAAAATTTGCTTGTTTATGAATTTTATATTCAAAATGGTGAAGATTGGGACGAGATAACCAACCTTGAAAATTTTGTAATAATTGACGGCGAAAACTTTACATTCTTAAAAGGTGCTAACAACTCAAATCTTGATAAAGTTTATAAAGTTGTAGTTAGCCCAAAGTATCAACAGTACACAAGTGTTGAATTTGTCTTTACACTTAATGATGGGGTAAACGTATTTACAAGCGATGAATTAAGAGAAAATTTTGCAAATCTTAATATTCAAAATATAAACATTCACCGTAATATTATTGTTGAATTCAAGGATGAGCAATTTAATCCAAATGGTTCACTTGCAAATGCAACAGTTCAGGCAGACGACAAGGTATTTTACGGCTTTGATGAAACTACTAATGCAGATTTACTTGACCGTACTCGTCAAGATTGGTTAGATGCGGGAATTTGGGTAGTTTATAATGCTGATGGTACACTTCGTCACAATTTCTCAGGTAATGCTTATGTAAGATTTTCAACAAGTACTACTGGTGATAATCTTGTAGTTAACGGAAATTACTTTAATATTGACGGATATAAAGCTCCACTTCTTGACCCAGAAAAATTAAGTGAGTATGGTGGTCAGTATAGTTATTTTGTAGAGCCAGAAGACGAGAATGATATGTTTGTTGTTAGCGTTCAATCTGCTATTTTCCAAACTGATGTGCGTTCAAGTAATTTTAATGCAAACATTACAGCAGCGGAAAATGCTATAAAAGCAGGTGATAATTCAAAGGCAGATACTGCATACTTCAACAGCCTTGAAAACAATCTCGTTACTTTCAATAATTTGTCTATTATTGCTAATGGTCAAATTCCAGCAGGTGATTTGACTGACCCAGATAAAATTGTTGAAATTAGCAAGAAATCAGGTAGCCTTACAGGTATTCGTATGCGTAGCGACTTGCAGACAAATAATGTAAGTATTCGCTATACAAATATTGGTTTGTACGGTACAAATACAGCAGTTGATATGGATGTAAATTATACATACATTAGTGATACTTGGGCAAACGGAATTTACTTCTACAATGGGGCAACACTTGATATGAGTAATACTTATGTAGGTGGTTCAGGTGGTACAGCAGTATGGCTTGAAGACCAACACTATATGAATGGCGGTATTTTTGACCCTTATCTTGTATTTGATGATACAGTTACCATAGACAACTTTGTATCAGGTACAGAGCCTTGGTTTGTTGCGCAAAATGTAAACGGTTTTGTATCTGCAGCATTACCGACAATGCAGGCGACAATAAAAGATTTGTCTGGGAATAATAAAGACTTTATAACTTCAAAAATTGGGGCATCAGGTGATCCATTTAATGTATTTAACTTTGCGCTAGTTATAATTAACAAATACACAATTCCGGACAATGTTAATACAGGTGATAACGACTATCCAAAGTATGCTATGCAATATAAGTATGGTGATATTGATGTAAAACGTCCTTATGATATGGCTACAAGTGGCGACCCTCGTTATGCTTCTACTAGTATGGGTAATGTATTTGCTGGTGTAGTAGATGAGTACATTTCAACAGATGAATTTGATAAAGGAATGAGGTCTCAAGCAACAGCTGCAGGGACAGCATTAGCAACTTTGATTAGTCAAATGCTAGGCGGTTCATTATCAACCCCTGAGCAAATTGCTGCTGCAATCGCTGATTGCGAACCAGACAGCGAAGTTGCAAAAGCAGTATACTATGCTGCAATAGTTAAATCAGGCTTGATTCCAACAATGACTGAGGAAACCCTTCCAACTGAGATGGCAAAAATTGCATACTCAAAAATTAAAGATATGAGCTTTAATTTGGGGAATATAGAAGCACCAGAAAATCAATTATTATTAGGTACAGCAAGTGCTTTCGCATTGATTTACCAATCATTTATGGAACCAGATAATAGATATCTTGAAGTTATTGTAAATGTTCCAGGTCAAGGTAATATGATGTTGCTTACAGAATTTTTTGATGCAACTACTTCAACCACAACCGAATAAATAAAATAAAAGAGATATACCAAAAGGTATATCTTTTTTGTTTTTATGTCCGCTGTCTATCCTGAGCGCTCCCCGCGCAAGTCTTTAGACGAAGGATCTCATTTTGTTTAACATACGTATCGGCTATATATCAAACAGGATAATAAAGAGAAAATTTATAAAAGAACGACCGCATTTTCGGTCGTTCTTTTAAAACATAAACATAATAAAATTATTCCAGAAAGAACCAACAGGGAGTATCGTTTCTACAACTCCCATAACATAACTAAGTGGCATAGGCCCCATACAGCGGCCGTCATAACTTTGAGTGCGGTTGTCGCCCATAAAGAAGAAATATCCGTCAGGTATTGTTATTGAACCGTCTGGATTTTGGGGAAGTGTTGAACGTCCCCAAGCGTCTTTCCAGTCAACCCAGCCCGATTGGCTATTAAAATTATCATAATAATTACACCAACGGTCAGTAGAAATATAATCTTCTTCAATAAGTTTGCCATTTACATAAATTTCAGCAATGCCATTGTTGTTTACTATTCGTAAATTATCACCACCAACAGCAATTACACGCTTAATAAGTGATTTTTTATTTACTTCGTTTGCTGTGTGTTTCGATTCTGTCATATCAATAATTACAATGTCGCCACGTTTCACATCGGCATATCGTGCAACAAGCGCAATGTCTCCTGTTGCATTTTCGTTGTTGTTTATACCAGGTTGCATACTAGGTCCGTCTATGGGCTTAATAAAATGCCCGCTCAACCAGTAAACACCTGTACCCAGTACAATCAATAATACAATCACCGTAAGGGTGTTGGCAATATTAAAATACCGTTTATACCGCGGAAAGCAAACTTGCCCCTGTGGTTCCTCCAATTTTTGATTCAATCTAATGCTTACCTCTTATTAGTTTCTGTCATATTCGGCGGCATAATTAATCAAACTGTCGTCGATAACTTTGAGTGCCGCTTCAATTCCTTCAACACTCTTAATTTCTGTTGTCTTGTTTTCTAGTACTTTGTAGAATTTAAAGAAATGTACCATTTCATCAAAAACGTGCTTAGGAAGGTCGTCCATATTCTTTACATTTTTAAAGAAAGGGTCCTTCTTTGCAACCGCGATGATTTTTTCATCTTGTTCGCCATCGTCTACCATAACTATCATACCAATAGGACGTGCATCTACAAGAACGCCTGAGGTAAGTGGTTCGCTTGTGATTACAAGGACGTCTAGAGGGTCTCCATCACCACCAAGAGTGCGGGGGATAAAACCGTAGTTTGCAGGGTAAACCATACTTGCGTTTAAGATACGGTCCATCATAATAAGTCCCGTTTCTTTATCCAACTCGTATTTTACTTTGCTACCTTTTCCAATTTCTATAAAAGCAGTAAAATCATCGTGCTTAATTCTGCTTTTTTCAATGTCGTGCCAAATGTTCATAATTAATTCTCCTTTGTTTGTGCATATTTTGTATTATAACACTTACATAAATTATAGGCAAGCAAATTTTATTTATCCATTTATTTTTTATATTTTCTTTATTTTGCTAAAATGATAGTTTTCTGCAAGTTTTTTAAATTTTTAATAAAAAACATAATCGTAACAGTATGTTTTCTAAATAGGGTGGGTATTGACAATTCTTGCTGACTGATATATAATATATAGGAATTAAAAAGTGCGGGAGTTTCTTTTAGTAATATGGAAAATTTCTATAGACCATATAGACGAAATATTCACGAAATATTGCAAGACAGCGAGAGTCTTGCTATTTTTCGCAATAACTTACTTGTTCATTTGCATAATATAAACGTAGCCGCACGCAAAACACCCAAAATTGCTAGAAAAATTGTAGCAGCCACTCCAAGTGCAGTAAATAATACAGCAGTATCATTACATAAAGATTTAAGTAAATTTGCTAAAAAAGTTCGAAGTGTTGCAGAAATTCTACCCGTGTTTAAATATTATGATATGTTATTTGCATCATATGTCAAATGGACTGTTGATTTTATTTGTGATACATTAGTTAGTATTCGTGATGGGTTAATTAAAACTCACAAGAGATATAGAGCATTGCATCTTAAAGATAATGGCAAAGCACCCGTAATTATAAACATTGGTCTTAACTCAAATCGAAATAGTGATATTGCGTGTGCGGGTGATTTCAAGAAAATTTTGGATAACAATCAAAAACGTTGCGGCGTGGTTATATTGAATTCCGCAGGCTCATACTATGACTGCGCAAATAAAGCAAGCAAGTTTAAAGGTTTTGTTTGCGTGGTAAGCAATAATGGAGCGCTAGTTACCGCAAAGAATGCGCAGGGGAAACAAGTTGTTTTACGCGACCGTAAAATTCCTGAAAGCACTATTAAAAGTTTGTACGATTATTTCAAAAAGCCTGAAAATACAGAAATAATGAAAGACTATTATATGGTCATAGAAGGTGATGTTGAGAATAAATTGAGTGTGGTTGATTTCACTAACGGTAAAATTAAGAATTTTAACGAAGGTAAGTTTACTTCAAACGAAACTTTATTTGAAAATGCTATGCGTAATGCTTATGGGATTCGGTTCGTAGCAAAAGATACACGCAATCTTTTGAAAAGCGAAGTAGGTAAGCATATTAGTGCGGAAAATTTGGATGCTGGCGCAAAGCGAAACAATGCACTTGCAGGGAAGGCTGCTCAAATTCTTAGTGAATTGCCCCTTGAAATTAGGGAAAGCCTTAATATTGATGTAGATATTCAGTTTGGAAGAAATGGGAGTATTGATCTTATTCCAAAAGGTTGCAGCAAACAGTCAGCCGCTCAACTGATAGCGGATTATTATGGCTTTTCTCACGACCAAATACTTAATGTAGCATCATCTGTGAACGATGTGTGTGAGCCAGTTTCACTTGAAGATATTAGTAAATATATAAAAAGCGGCAATAGCATTGAAGATATGCCTATAAATATTAATGTTGTTGACCCATTATTGATTGTTAAACCTGACAGACTCTGTGTACCTTATTGTTATTCGCGAAACTTTGATATCAAGAATTTATACAACAAACTTGATAAGGATGTCGATTTGATAAATCATAGGGTTTTTGCATTCCAATTAAAGAAAGAATATGCAGATTTTAATATGCAGGAACGTTTGAAAATTAATTTCGCAGATAAAAAGGCGGAAATGGAAGAATTGAGACTCCGACACGATGATGAAAGTATGCGCCGTTATCGTGAATTGACTGACGAGTTGCGCGCCGAAGTAGATAATTACAAGGCAGCCTTGGTTAAGAAAAAGGAAGAACTCAAATCTCGCGAATTTAAGCCAACATTTGCTAAAAAAGATTATGTATTGGGTAGTATGTATAGTATGACAGGGAAGATAAATAATTTATCGAAAAATGAAGATTACCGCGCAGAAGCGAGAACTAGAGGTATTTAAAGGAACGGAAAATCCGTTCTTTTTTGTTTATTTTGATGTTGGTTGTTTATTAAGATGTTTTGCTGAACGGAATGGGGCGCGTGCGCGTATCCGCGCCAGCAAGTCTGCGACTTGCTCTGCTTTTTTCGTGGCTTTTGCCACTTCAAAAAGCAGACGCGCCCAACTTTGCTACTTTACTGTCGCAAAAAATGGAATTTTGCGGAATTTGTCGCTTTTTTGTGTAGATTTAATTTTTTTGCATACACTTATCTTGCAAAATATATCAAAATCATTTGAGTTTTTTGTCGCCTTTTGATAAAATTAAACGTAAAGTTATAAAAAATGGAGAAAAATATGGAAAATAAAGAAGGAGAAAAGTCGCTGACCCCCGCACAGATTGAACACAGAACGCGGGCTGAAATCATCAATCAGGAACAACCAGAATACGATGATGTTGAAATCTCCAACAATCCAAATGCTCCAAAGTCCATACTGAATCCCGCAATTATGGAACAATATGACCAGGCAAAAGAGCCCAGCGACGAGCAGATAAAACTTAGGGACTACAAACAACGCCAGATGGAAGAATTTACGAATAATTACTCAATTAGTCAGGTTATTCCGTCAGGTTGGACAACTTTTTTTAATGTAATAAACACAATTTTCTTGACATTAGCGCTTATAATTGCTTTCTTTGTTGCTTTTGGTTTGTTGTTTGGACTGCGTATAGGACTCGTGCCTACTACAAGTATGGAACCCACAATACCAGCAGGTAGTTTGGTGGTTTTGCGTCCAGTTGATAGTATTGATAATATTAATAGAGGCGATATAATTAGTTATCAAAAAGGCTCTAATTCATATATACATAGGGTAGAAACTATTACTCCTGCTAGTGAGAATAGCGAAGCACTCATAGTTGTAGTTGGTGATAATCCCGAAACAGCAGGTCAGGCTGATTACGTTCCTTTCCGTATGGTAGAAGGCAAAATGGTGTTAAGCATCCCTGTTTTGGGTTACGTGTTTATGTTTATAAAGGATAATATTATTTTAACTGTTGCAATTATCTTAACACTTATTATTGCAATGTTGCTTATTCGCAGTGTAGTTGAACGCAAACACGCAAAACAAGAAATCGAAAGATTCCTTACATTGAAAGCCGAATACGAGCAGGAAGCAGAACGTAAATATATGGAACAGAAACGTAAAGAAGACGAAAAAGCATTTAAAGAAATTATGCGTACTACTTATGGTGATGAGAAAGGAACAGACAGTATTTCAACCACATATCCTGCCAATGCAACAGAAGTTTCATCAAATCAAACTCCTGTAATTGATGCGAATAATCTCGTAAATACATATAGTTACGACCAAAATGGCTATACAAATCCTAAAAATTCGGGCGAAAATGCTCAAAACTCATAAAAATTTATCATTAAGTCCATAAGGACTTTTTGTATTTAAGGATGAAACTTTTAATTTAAAATTACTTTCTTCCTCGTCATTCTGAGCCTAGCTCACAGAGACGGAGACGAAGAATCTCATCTATTAAAAACTGGAATATTGGTCATTTTACTTACCAAATTTAACCAAATTTCTATACTCTTAACACCAAAAAAGCCGAAAATAGCAATCTTTTGCTCTAAAAACACAAAAATTTTTCTCAAAAAATTATAATTTTGTATATTATTGTATATAAACAAAATAAAAACACAAAATAATATAAAATTATGTCAAAATTTTTCAAAAAACCTTAAAAATCGTTTTACTTTTATAGCGAAATAATGTAAAATTTTTATAAATAAGTTTGGAAAAAGGGGAGGAGTAATCGTGAAGAATAGCAAAACTTTAACACTTAAAATTGCTATATCAATCTTAACTGTTGTTTTCTTTGCTGTTTGCATTGCATCTGGTATAGTGTTCGCGTCGATTACTTCCAAGATTTCTACCAATGTTCCAGGTGTCCCAACAGCGCGTTTGTTTAGTGAATTATGGACAACTGCTGATACTGGTGGGCAGATTACAAGCGGCTCTATTCCTAAAAGTTCTCCTTTGTATGTTTCCGCTACACAAAGTAATGGCAAAGAAGCAGTTGAACCATATTGTGTAATGCGCGCAGTAGCGACCGATAATGTAACTTTCGATACAAGCAACTGGATTTTACAGGATAATGGCTGGTATTACTGCACTCAGGTGGTAGGTGGAGGCTCGAAAACTCGAGTTGCGTTAGGGCAGACAACTGCAGAATTTAAAAATGCAAATGACAAAATAGTAGTTGAGTTAATGCAGTTCTCGAGCAACCCAAACGGCTTTGCAAAATTCTGGTCGCCACTCGCTGGCAGAGATACCAATAGCAAAATCTCAGATAGTAAAACTATTGATAATGTAGACATTTCTAATCCAGTGGGTTCTGTTAGTTGGATTGCAAATGGTGATATTGTTCCATACAATACGCCTGCAAGTTCTACAATAACACCAACTCAATATTTGTCGCAACCAGATAATTATAAAACGGAAGCAAATACTCTTACTGCACCTATAATCTCAGCTATAACTGCGAATACTCAAACATCTTTAACTATAACTTCATTAAATACAACGGATAATGTTGACTATTTACGCGTTTATAATAACAAGGTTTTGCCCATTGTATTAATGATGACAATTACACCATATATAGTTACAAATGATGTCTACAATTCAAGTTCAACAAATATGTTAGGTGGTTTGAGTTTTGTAAACGATCAACTTAAAATGGTAACGTCAGAAAGTGGTTCAATTTATGCAATATATAGTGAAATTATTATGCCAGGCGAATACGTAAACACTATACCTGATACTATTACAATTACCCACAGTAGTGATTTAAATACGATTAGTAGTATCTATCTTCGTGTTACATTTGATTACGCAGAAGTTGATGTATTTGAACAAGCAATGACAACGATTCAGGGTGGTGGCGACCTTGGCGAAAGTTTTGATAACTATTATACTGTTTGGACAGCAAATACAAGTTTAGTTACAAGCTTAAATAGTAAATATATGGACTGGTATACTGCTTTGGAGAGTAATTTACCAAACGGTTTAACTATGCCTGTTTATGAAAAGGTTGGTTCTGGTAGTGGTGGCACGGGCGCAAACTAATTATCAATTTAAATTAAAAGGAGAGTAACATTATGGCAAAGTTTAATAAATTAAAGACTTACAACATTATGATTTTTGCTTTGGTTCCGTTGCTAATTATTGCAATGGTGGCGACCGTTACTCTCGCAGCAATGACGGATAGCAAAGAAGGGAAAAATTCAATCACAATAGCAAATTTAGGCACGTTGAGCGCATCTGTTACAGTAGATGCAACCGTACCTAGTATTTATCCAGGAGCTACAAATGTGGATATTCCCGTAACTTTCTCTTATAGTGGCGCAAACGGAATAAGGAGCGTTGCTGTCGATGTTAGTTCTTTTAATATTACCAGTATTGTAGCAACGTCTAATTCAAATAAAACTTACACAATCTCAAATCCAAGCCTTTATTTAAATTATACCACTTCGCCGATAGACGTAAGCCCAAAATTGCTAGATAGCAGCAAACAAGGTACAGACATTACTATTAATGCCCCAACGACTGCCACGCCAACGAGCGCTAATGCATATATCCGTATCTCGTTCAATGACGGGGTGGATAATACAGACTCGCAACTTAACCCAGACAATCATCTTACATATTCAATCAAAAGTATCCAAATTAATTTTACCGTGGACGTTACATTTAACGAGCCCACACCTTAAATTTACAATAAATGTTATCTACAACAATGCATAATTGATAATAAAAAGCAAACAATAATGTTGGACTTGAAAAGGTATACTTTAAGTATATTTCGAGCGAAATCTCGTTAAACTAGGGGCTTTATGCTCAAATGCTCTGGACTGTTTCGGTTTGGGGCTCCGAGTGTTCACACTCGGCGGATTTGCAAAAAATGCGGAGTTTGAGAAAGGTGTGTGCGTTAGCATACAAGGTGGTTCTTTTCAAGAATAAAACATTCTAGCAATTCCAAAACTCAATTTTAAGTCTAAACAAACACAAGTAGAACATTTAAAATTGTACTACACAGCCGTACGGCAGTTAAAATTTGTGGCATCCTTAAAGTGTCAACTTAAAGTTTGTTTAACCCTAAATTTTAGAACAAAACAAAGGAGTTCTTAAAAATGACAACACAGAAAGC
>CALWPB010000019.1 GCA_944383315.1 uncultured Clostridia bacterium
CACTACCGCTACTATGATACTTACTAGCCTTGCTTTTGCGCTTAACTGCATAATACCACCCCCTTCGCTATTCTAGGACGGGTATTCTGTTGTTTCTCTCTTTCTTCTCTCCGCCCATTAGATAGACTCCTAGTCCTTATATAAGGCATTTGTTTTCTTCTCCTTTTATTTTTTTATGTAGTTATTTTAACATTTTTTATGAAAATTAGTAAAATAAATTTGCACATTTTTACATTTTTGCCAAAAAAATATTTAAAAAGGGGCGCGGCTATGTCTTGCGTATCAGCAAGACATAGAGCGGGCGCGAAAGCGCGCGCCAGTGCGATAGCACCCGCGCCCCGCCCTATCCTAGATTTCGCGGCGGTCTTCAAGTGCGCGGGTCAAAGTTACTTCATCTACGTATTCAATATCAGTACCAAGGCTCACCCCTTGTGCTATTCGGGTTACTTTGACGCCTAGGGGTTTTAATAGATTACTAATATATATTGCTGTTGCTTCGCCTTCGACTGTTGGATTAGTTGCCATTATGACTTCGCGAACGTGGTCAAGGCTAACGCGAGTTAGCAATTCTTTAATACGTATATCGTTGGGGGTAACTCCTTCAAGCGGATTAATAAGCCCGTGCAATACGTGATAAGTACCGTTATAATCGGCTACGCGTTCGAGTGCCAAAATATCTTTTGGTTCTGCGACCACGCAAACAAGTGTACGGTCGCCACGCGTACAAACTTCGCAAATATCGCGGTCGGTGAAATTGCCACAAACACTACAATAATGCACTGTTTCCTTTGCGTCCACCATAGTTTGTGCAAAGTTGCGGACATCGCTTGCTGGTGAATTTATTATATAATATGCGTAGCGGATAGCAGTTTTTCTGCCAACACCTGGCAATTTAGAAAAAGAAGCAATAAGCTTCTCAATAGGTAATATAAAATTTTTCACCTAGAACATTCCCCCCGGTAGATTGGGCGTAATTTCTGCGGTGCGTTCGTCAATTTGGCGATTTGCATCGTTTATTGCTGCAATTATCAAATCTTCGAGCATTTCGGCATCTTCTGGGTCGATTACTTCGGGCTTTATTTTTAAAGAAGTAAGTTCGCGTTTTCCGTTCATCTCTACTTCGACCATTCCGCCGCCTGCGTTTGCATAAAAAGTGGTGTTTTCGAGTTCTTCCCTATCCTTTATCATTTGCTCTTGCATTTTTTGTGCTTGTTTGAGTAAGTTTTGCATATTACCGCCAAAGCCATTAAATCCTGCCATATTGTATACTCCTTAAATTTAATTCTTTTCTATTTCGCAACCCAGAATTTTTGCAATCTTGCGAGTTTTATCCTGCTCGCCTAAATTTGTGTCTGGGGTGAAATTGAGAATAACATTATAATTATAGCCGAGTTTGTGAAAAGTATCAAGTAATTGCGTCATATTTTGCGATTTTCTCAATGTTTCGTAATTTAGGCTTTTGTGAATGTTGATTATAAAATCATTTTGCGACAAAGTGATATCGCCGACATCGACACATATAGAGTGTATGATACTTGCGCCATCTTTGCGCAGTTGCAATAGCACTTTGCCCCAGACGGAGCGCGGGTCTAGTGGGCGCGCGGGTCTAGGTGGTGTAGTTGGTTTGGGTGTTATCACAATTTCGGGGGTGCTGTTTGCTAGGCTAAAAACTAGTTTTTTTTTACATCAGCATCAAGAAGCCCAAGTGCTGTGGTTTCGATAAGTAATTGTGGGTTTAGCGAGTATTTCATTTCGCTTTCAATTCGGCTGAATGCCTGCATTGCTGCGTTTATTTTTTCTTGTGGGGTGTCGTTTGCGAGCGCTTGCATTTTGTCCGTAACTTCCTTGTTGTACTCGACAAAATTTGTGCCGCAAGTTTTGATTACAAGCAAATCTCTAAAAAATTTGGTAAGGTCATTTGCGATGACGCCCAAGTTTTTCCCCGCCCCCGAGAGTGCTGTAAACTCTGCAAAAAAGTCTTGGATAGCTTGAGTAATTATAGCACTACCCAATCTATAAATTGTGTCGCTATCGCTAACCCCTAGTACTTCGACAACGTCATTATACTTTATATCATTGTTTGCGAAACTTGCACACATATCCGCGATTGAAAGTGCATCACGCACGGAGCCTTGCCCAGCCTTTGCGATTAACTCGACAGCAGCAGGCTCTGCCTTTATGTTACTTTCGGCAAAAATATCAGTAATCAAGCGCGCGATTGTTTCGGTACTAATTAATTTGAAATCAAAACGCAGTACGCGAGAAAGAATAGTTGCGGGCAATTTGTGGACTTCGGTAGTCGCCAAAATAAACACTGCGTGTGCTGGGGGCTCTTCAAGTGTTTTGAGCAAAGCATTAAACGCGCTAGTGGTGAGCATATGTACTTCGTCTATTATGTATACTTTGTACTTGCCGACAGTTGGCGGGTATTTTACCTTGTCGCGCAGGTCGCGAATTTCTTCAACACCGTTGTTACTTGCGGCGTCAATTTCGATAATATCAATCGCGTTGCTACTCTTTAAAGCCTTACACGTTTCGCACTCGCCACACGGTGAGCCGTCTACTGGGTGCAAGCAGTTAATAGCGCGCGCAAAGACTTTTGCCGCACTTGTCTTACCCGTTCCCCTGCTTCCGCAGAAAAGGTACGCGTGCCCGATTTGGTCATTTTTGATTTGGTTTTGCAATGTTCGTGTTACGTGTTCTTGCCCTACGATTTTATCAAAGGTATTTGGGCGATATTTTCTATATAACGCTAGATACATTATTTTTCCTCGAGAAATTTTAGTTTGTTGCGGATTCGCATAATAGCATTATCTACTGATTTTTCGCTTTTGTCAAGTGAATTGGCGATTTCGCGATAACTTGCGCCGCGCAAATACTGGCGCAGCACTTGTAACTCGAAGTCGCTTAAATTTGATTTTATGCGTTCTTGCAGTTCGCGTGTGCGTTCATACAGCACAACACGTTCTTCAGGGCTTAATTCTTCACTAGGAAGAGCATATTCAAAATCATCATCTTCATCGTCTTGCTCTGAATGCTCAAGAATTAAGCCACCTTGCGCGCCTATTCCTATATATTGGTTAAGTGGTAAATTTTTTTTGTTTAAACTGTTGCGCACTGCGGATATAACTTGTCTGCGAATACATGTTGCGGCATAGGTATCAAAACTCACGGGGCTATCAAGGTTGTAATTTAAGAAAGCCTTGTAAAGCCCTAGCATACCTTCCTGTATAAGGTCGGACGAGTCGCCGTTTGTGAGAAAGTAGCCGCGCGCTATACGTGTTACCATTGGGCGCAAACTTGTCATTAGTTTGTCAAGTGCCTGACTGTCCCCCGCTCGTGCTTGGAGCAGAAGCAGGCGCTGGGCATCAATATCTTTTTTACTCAATATCTCAACTCCTTTGGCGGACTGCTTCGAAAACTGCCACACCACAAGCCACACTTGCGTTAAGCGAATTTATATTTCCGCGCATTGGCATAGTAAGCACGCCATCACACTTTTTGCGAATAAGTTGCCCAATGCCATCACCTTCGCTACCGATTACAAGCCCTAGTGCGCCTGTGAGATTTTGGCTATAAATATTTGTGCCGCCGAGTTCAACCGCGTATATCCAAAGTCCAAATTGCTGCAATTTTTCGATAGTTTGGGTAAGGTTTGCCACGCGTGCGATATGCATATTTGATAGAGCGCCTGCGCTCGTTTTGGCAACTGTGCTATTAATCGGGCAAGCATTGTGCTTGGGAATGATAATTCCGTGCACACCTGCACACTCACACACTCGAATGATACTGCCAAAATTGTGCGGGTCTTCTATACCGTCTAGTATAACAACGAAAGGTTGTTCGCCCTTGCTTTGCGCAAAAGATAAAATATCTTCAACTTCGCAGTACTCAAAATCTGCACACTCAGCGACAAAACCTTGGTGGTGCTCGTCCCCTGCTATGCGTGAGAGTTCATCACGCGTGTGGTATTCGGTCTTGATATTTTTCCGTTTGGCAAAGGCTTCAATTTCGCCAAATTTGCCTTTAAATTTGTCCAAAATATAGATTTTATAAATTGCTTTTTCTGCGCGCAAACTTTCTAAAATTGCGTTTTTGCCAAATATAATCATTTTAAATCTCCAAAAATCAATGCTAAAATTTCGTTGAGTCTATCCATATTGTCTGCCAAATATAAGTACCCTATTAATGCTTCGAGTCCTGTTGCGCGCTTGTAGTCCGCTAGCCCAAAATGTTTGCTTTTGGTAGTAATTGGGGTATTTTTAGCGCGGCGAACTATACCAATTTCGGTTTCGGTCAGATTTGGGGTAATTTTCTCCAATGCCGCCGATTGTGCACCCGCGTTCACCCATTCTGTAACGGTTTTATTTAATTTTGCGGGCTTTCCGTGATTGAAGCGCAACTCGTACTCGCGAGCGCAAAGGCTGAAAACCGCGTCCCCCACCCACGCAAGTGTAGCAGAGGGGATACTTTGCAATTCGTCTGCGGTAAATTTAGTTTCTGTAAAAAATTTAATCATAAATTATATTATAGCACAATGTATTTATTTTAGCAAACATATATTTTGGGTATAAGGGTATTTTTATATTTTTACGCACATTATCCAAAACAATGGACTATTTTTTACAAAAACGCTACAAAAGACAAATCCTACATTGCTCTTTCTATTGATTTCCGATCTTTTAACATAATGTTTAACGTATCTTGGTCATAAAAATTTGCCAACTTCCCTTGCCACTCATTCAAGTCCCAGCAAAAACCTAATCTCGTTAATTTTTGCTGCTGCTTGCTATTTAATTTGTAGCCGACATCTTGATAAATCGTACCTTGTAATATACGCAAAGTTTCAAGCCCTAACTCAAAATCTTCGTCATCAACATAGTCAAATGGTACAAATGAATCACCATTTTCTTTATGGTATATACTTAAAGCACTGCAATACTGCGTTTCAATATTGTTAAAACACCACGTTTTGCCCACATCCCACTCAAAGCCCAAATCTGCAAGTTGGTTGCGTTGCGCTTCGTCTATTTCAAAAATCCCCTTGCGAATTTGCATCAATTTTTTACCCAGCAAAAAGCCGTCATCATCTCTATATGTAGATTTAATGCGATTATCGCGATATTTTTCTTGATAATTTAACATTCTAGACACTATATCTTTAAATTTGGCATCATTAATATCAAATGAAAAACCTATGCGCTCCAAAATCATTTTTTGGTTGGCGCTTATCTTGATACCTTGCGAACCCGTATGAACATACTTCCTAATTTGATAGGCTTTTTGACCTAATGCATAGCCATCAAAATCTATATAATTGTTTTTAATACGCAAAGTACCGTTTTGCTCATAATATCTGCACAAACGCGCAAAAAAGTCATTAAAATCGTAGTCCTTTACAAAACTATCATTTTTAGCCGTTTTTCGCTGTTTAAATGTATCTTTATTTGCGAGTATCCACGCATCTATCTCTTGCAATTCCTGCGTTGAAAAAATATCTTCAAAACTATCTTTGCTATTTGCAAGTTTATTTTCTATAGAATATTTACGCTTGTTTTCCATAGGACTTTGACACTTGTTTGCTTGTTGAGTTGTCACAAGATAAACAGGCTTTTGCACTTTGGACAACTCTTGTAATTGTTGCGAACAAAACTCATCGAGCAAAAGTCTAATCACATCTTTATGCTCAAAATAAAATTCCAAAATTTCGCGTTTTTCGCGTAAAATATCTGCTTTTGTCTTTGCCATTTTACATTCCCTAAATTTAAAATTTTGATAATATTAGCACAATTTATTAAATTTTTCAAGTGCGTAAAAGCCTTGAATAAATATACAAATTTAACGGTATTGTGAATAATTATACATTAAAGTTACTGTTTATAAAAGTGCAAAATGCAAACTCAATTTAAAAAATATAATAAATTGATGGGCTTGTGAATATAGTAAAATGATACTTTTTTAGTGAGGGCTTATGATAGTTGTTGTCAAAAATTTAAAAATTGTGCTTTGCTATTTATTAATTTTTACTGTTCTTTTTTGTGGTAATGCATATATGGCATATTTAAATAACAATACGCAGGCGTCATCGTCAACACCGTTGCCACGTTTTAGTGTAGTTATTGATGCGGGACACGGTGGTGTTGACTCGGGCTGTGTTGGTTCAAAAGGGGTTTATGAACGAGATATAAATTTAAGCATTGCGCAAAAACTTGGCAATATGCTCAACACTTTGGGGGTAAAAGTAACATATACGCGAACAAATGCTGATGGCTTGTACGGGACATTCGCAAGCGGTCATAAAATGCGCGATATGAGGGCGAGAGAAGCCATTATAAAAAAAGCAAACCCAAATCTAGTAGTTAGTATTCATTTGAATAGTTATACAAACACAGCGGCACACGGTGCTCAAGTTTTTTACAAATTAAACAGTGATATAAGCCGAGAACTCGGGCAAGAATTGCAAGAGATGTTTGTTGAACAAGTTGAAGGCAGCAGAAAGGAGTGTAGTCCTGGGGACTTTTATATTCTAAACTGCTCACCCGCTGGAATATTAGTCGAATGTGGCTTCCTATCGAATCCAGATGAAGAAGCAAAACTTATAACTGACTCGTATCAAGAAAAAATTGCGTACACAATTATGTGCGGCATTGTCGAGTACTTTGGGCTAAGTGAAAGTTAAAAAACAGCCGAAACTGGCTGTTTTTAGTAATAACGGTACAAATAACGTCTTTTATCTAAGTCGTCTCCGCCTATAAACATTTTTGATAAATCAAAATCTTCCTTTGATGTCTCCTTTAAAAAGGTACACCTACCTACTACGTATTTTAATTTCCCCAAATCTTCGACTTCGCGACCAATTTCTGCATTACCGCCTACAAAATTTAACGACCCCAAACTTTTGATTTCAGTTTGAAAAATTTTAAGGTCTCCACCTACATAATTCAATTTACCCAAATCTTTAGTATCACGCGACCAAGATAGATTTAAATCGCCGCCGACATATTCAAGGTTTTTTAAACTTTCCACACGTGAAAAACGACAATCAACATCCCCGCCTACGTGTTTTAATTGACCTAAATCAATTTGCGGAGTTCTGTTATATACCACTGAATGCTTATTCGCGGGTTGGCAACTCATATTTAAATCTCTACCTATATAATGTAGATTGCTAAAAGATTCGACATTACTATCTCTTAAATCTAGCGAGCCACCTATATAAGCAAGTCTTTTTAAATCGCTGACACTACTTCCATTAAAGCAAGCGCTACCCGAAATCAATCGCAAATCGCCCAAATCTTTTGTATTTTCAAAATTAGCGTTTCCTAAAATATATTTGTATGGACAAACTTTTTCTCCCGCTTTGCTAGGCTTATAATCATTAAAGCAGATATCATCAATTTCACAATCAAGTAAGTCCGCAAAAACTTTCTTTAATTTTCTACTTGCAGTATCTGATTCAAGCGAAATATTAAATGCATACATTAGTTTATTAAGTTTATCTTGCACTTCGTTATATCTGTTAATTATTAAAATTGCTTCTGTTTTATCTTTAACTTTTTGTGTTTTTTTGCTCATAATATTATCCCTTTAATACTTATAATTTTGTTAAATAATTAACACAAAAAATGCGCACTGTCAACAAAATAAAAACAAAAAAACGCACAACTTTGTGCGTTTTTTGTTGAAATATTATGCATTTGTATGTCCTATACTAATACTACCTGAAATACTTGTAATCAATAAACTATTTGACGTACTCCCGCCATTGATTGCGACACCGTTTGGCCATTCTGAATTTACGCTTTTGCTAACGTTTGAACGGCAACCAGATATGTCAATATTAACAGAATTGTTTGTACTCCATCCTTCAAGGAAGAATCGCATCTTACTACCAACTGTAACCTTAATTTCCCCTGTTTGAGAATTTAGCACATTTTCGCCTTGAAGGCTTATGTAACTGACATCAAGGCTAGCATTTCCGTTATCAGTCGCATTAAATATTACATTACCACAAACATTTGATAATGTAACTCTACCACTACGACTTGAAACATCATAAGTTGCCGTATTATTTGAACCGTTTATAGTGATAGCTCCACCATTAGACTTAGCAGTTACATTAGCCTTTGTATCAGGTAAATTTATTGCACCGCTATTTGTGCTTATATTAGCATTGCCAAGTATAGATTCAATATTAATTTGTCCGCTACCTGAACAGTTTGCCAAAACATTTGAACTTGCCGCTTTAAGTTCAAGCGAACCATCTGTCGAATTCCAGTTAATAATTCCATCAACTTTTGTCAAAATCACATCACAATTTCCGCCATCAACAGATAAAGTACCTTCAACATTTTCACCACGAATCAGTCCACCCGAACCAATAAAGGATAAGTCGCCTTTTACAGTATCAAATGTGATATTTGAATTGTGAATTTCCTGTAATATTAAGCCTGTTTCGCCAGCACTCGTGCCTACATTTTTAAGCGAAATTTTACCAAAACCGCCCGAAATATCTATAAACACATTTTCATTAAGATTAACTTGCGAAGTGAAATCACCTGAATTTTTATCAACCCTTACTTCACCATTAACATTAACATCACCTATGGTTACCGCTCCGCTTTCATCACTAACAGAAATATCTCCTGAAGTAAAATCAACACTTACTTTTTTTGAATTGCTACTATCATCTGTTTGTTCATAGCGCAAATTATTACCTATTTTAACAATGCCTGACCGTGTTTGTATATCTAGATTTTTACCAACAAAATCTTCTGGGTCAAATAAAATAACTAATTTTGTATCCGTCTTACTAAGCCAACCGCCACCCGGCTCCGCAACTTCGTAAACGAGTGTATAACTACCGTCTGTCTGTTCTACAAAACGTGGGGTTTTTAAACTAGGTTCGTTAACATCGCCATATACAAAGCCGTTATAACGATGAGTAAACAAAGCAGTAATTGTATCAACCATATAATTATTTTCACTACTTTTATCAACGGGGCGCACTTCAATATCCCAATCTGTAGTTATAATTGAAACAGTATTTGTGTTATTCCACTCTTGGACATAGTTTTCCTCTGCTGTACTATCAAGATTGATATAATGTCCTACTGTTTTACCGTCTCCGCTGATATAATGTAGCCCAAAAAGGCTAAAACCTGGAAACAGTACGAGTGCAGCAAGCAAAAGCAGTGCTACACCTATTACAATAGCAACCAAAATAATCAAAATTTTCAAAATGTTTACAAAAACATTCATCTTAAAAACTCCTTTGTTACTCAGTGCATAAGCAATTTAACATTAGTATGTATCAATACTCTAAAAATTATTTTATCAAATATCAAACTACAAAGTCAAACGATTTATTCCAAAACTGCCTTAATTCTGCGAACACCACTACTGCTGCTTTCTTCCTTTAAAATACGGAAGTGTCCGAGTTCGCCTGTATGTTCTGCGTGAGGGCCTCCACAAATTTCTTTACTGAAATCGCCCATAGTATAAACTTTTACCTTGTCGCCATACTTGCTGTCAAATATACCTATTGCCCCACTTGCTTTTGCTTCATCAACTGTCATCTCCTCGCAAATAATAGGCAGGTCGCGTGCAATTTGCTCATTTACCATATTTTCAACAGTTTTTAATTCCTCAGGTGTAAGTTTGTGGTCGCAAGTAAAATCATAACGTAAACGTTCGGGGGTAATATTACTACCGCGCTGTTCTACAGTATTTCCAACGACTCTACGCAATGCAGCAAGCATTAAATGTGTGGCAGAATGTAGGCGACGAAGTATTTTTTCTTCTTCTTCAGAATGTGCTTCAGCAACACCGCCTTTAAACATAGCACCCGAATTATCTCGAGATTTTTGCTGATGCGCTGCAAAAGCCTCATCAAAAGCCGCTTTATCTACGTTTATGCCACGCTCGCTTGCTAAATCAACCGTCAAATCAAGCGGAAAGCCAAAGGTATCAAATAATCTAAATGCAGTCTTACCATCTATAGTATCACCCGATTTTAAACCTTCTGCTATGCGGTTAAACTCCTTAATACCACCTTCAATGGCTTTTTCAAACTTTTCAATTTCGGCGGTAATCTCATCAAGAATAAATTTTTCAACTTTTACAAAATTTTCAAAATCTTCTTTGTAGTACTGTACATAAGCATCTGCAACTTTTATCAAATCCCTTGCATCAAAACCAAGTTTGCGGGCACAATTTACCGCTCTACGAATAAGACGTCTTAATATATACCCTTGTCCCACATTACTTGGAGTCGTCGGCTGCAAATCGCCTAGCAAGAATACACTAGCACGAATGTGGTCGCTAATTATACAGAAATATTTACCAAATTCGTTAGCAAAATCAAATTTTTTGCCACTCAAACTTTCCAAAATCTCTATTGGTCGTTTAAAGCAATCATCACGGAAAGTAGAATCATATCCATTAAGTACACACTCAATGCGCTCTAATCCCATACCAGTATCAACATTTTGCTGAGGTAATTTTTCGAGTGGAGCACCAGCCTTCGCTACATTAAATTCCATAAACACATTATTCCAGATTTCCACCCATTTCCCGCAATCACATTGAGGACCACAAGTATCCGAACAAGCTGGTTTACCAGTGTCGTAAAAAATTTCAGTATCAGGACCACAAGGACCTACACCACCACCTATTTCCCACCAGTTGTCTGCTTTTGGACAGAAATATATACGTTCTTTTGGAATTCCGCATTTCTCCCAAAGGTCAGCACTTACCGTATCGCGTGGCACATTTTCATCACCTTCAAATACTGTTACCGCAAGACGAGCGGGGTCAATACCAAGCCATTTAGAATCAGTAAGATACTCCCAACTCCACGAAATAGCTTCTTTCTTGAAATAATCGCCTATACTCCAATTACCCAACATAAAGAACATTGTGTGATGTCTGTTGTCGCCGACCTCATCAATATCGTTGGTACGTAAACACGGTTGAATATCAAATAATCTTTTCCCTAATGGATGTGGTTGCCCCATCAAGTAAGGAATAAGTGGTTGCATACCTGCTGTTGTAAAAAGTACAGAATTATCCGCAGGAATAAGTGAAGCACCTTTTATTTCTTTATGGTCTTTACTCAACCAAAAATCACGCCATTTGCGCATTAAAATTTTGCTAGTATATTGCATTTCAATTTCTCCTAAAAATTAAATCATCAAACAATTATTTTATTTTAATAAATTACGCGCAATAAGTCAATAAAAGGATGTAAATTTTTATCATTGAAAGCAAATTAATTTCCCCTAAAAATATTTCAATAAAAATTTAAAAGCAAGTTTGTGATTACTTAATTTAAATTGTATTTTTTAAAATTTATAGTTTTATTCATATTTTTATTGATTATTTGCAGTATTATGCAATGTATTATGCAATTAATTTTAATACTATGCAATGCGTAATAATGCTATTATTTTGACAAAATTTGTAAAAATACTGTATATTTTCGCAATTTAAAAAGAAAATAAAAGAAAAAACGGGTGGAGAATATGAAAACAATACAACAAATAATTGAACATTTTAAAACAGTTTTTAACAACACTTCAGATTTAGCCACTCGAGAATTTAAAACTAAAGACGGCACAAATGCTGTAGTGATTTGGATAGAAAATGTTATAGACCAGCTGTTACTTTCTCAAAATGTTATTGGTCCATTACAGAAATTTGCTAAAATTGATGAACGCGATGTTATCACACAAATCAAAGAGGAATTTATTGCTTTCAGTAAGGTCAGTGAACCTGAAAATGAAGAAATGTTAATTGAAAATATCTTAAATGGTTTTTGTGCTGTATTTATTGAAGGCTCGGACAAGGCTCTTGTAATCGAGTGTGCAAAATGGGCTGTTCGGACTCCAGCAGAACCTCCTACAAGTGCCGTTATTGAAGGGCCACGAGAAGGTTTTGTTGAAGACTTTATTACAAATATGGCACTGATACGCAAACGGCTAAAAACACCCAACTTGTGTATCGATAAAATGAAAATTGGAAAGGAAACAAACTCACAGGTACGTATAATTTATTTAAAAGATGTTGCTGACCCAAAAATTGTAAAAAAAGTTAAACAAAAATTGCAAGAAATTAATGTTGACGGCATAATTGACTCTCATTATCTTGCCGAATTTCTAACAAAAGGCAAGCACTCTATTTTTAAGCAAATTGGCTCGACTGAAAAACCCGATATAGCATCAGCCAAGATTTTGGAAGGCAGAGTTGCAATACTGGTCGATGGTTCACCTATTGTGCTAACTGTTCCCTTTTTATTGCTCGAAGATTTACAATCTAGCAACGATTATTACACAACACCCTCACGAGCAACGGTACTGCGCTATATGAGACTTACTGCGGCACTTGTTGGAATATTGCTCCCTGGATTGTATGTAGCACTACTTACCCATCATATAAAAGCTATACCAATAAAACTTTTGATAACTATTTCCAACTCAATTCAAGGTATTCCCTTAACCCCACTGCTTGAAATGATTTTTATAATATTTTTATTTGAAGTTCTATATGAAGCAAGTTTACGAATGCCACGGTATATGGGATTGTCTTTATCTGTTGTAGGGGCTTTAATTCTCGGTGATACTGCTGTAAAGGCGGGGCTTGTTAGTCCACCAGCTGTATTAATTATTGCAATTACAGGTGTTATGAGTTACACACTTCCTGAGCAAAGTGCGCAAATATCATTATTAAGATTCATTTTCACAATACTTGGTGGATTTATGGGAATATTTGGGCTAATCGTCGGTTCTATATTCTTAATAGGATATCTTGTAAATATGGATAGTTTTGGAGCGCCATACCTTGCACCCTTTGCTCCATACATTAAAGCAGATATGAAAGATGGCTTCTATCGCAAATCTTTTAAGCAAATGACGCAACGACCACAAAGCATTCCTAATACTAACCACAGGAGGCAAAGTAATGACGGAAATAAACAGTAGACAATTCATAATAATTGTTGTATTCCTAATGCTGACAAGTAAATTAGTTACTATGCCTTCCATTGTTTACTCGGCAGCTGCGGGAGATGCAATTTTTAGTATTATACTTAATTTTTTAGTAGAATTATTGTTAATATTCTTAATTACATTAATAATAATTCGCAACCCGCATACAAGTCTTTTTGAATTATTGAAAAGAAAACTAACTGTAGTAGGTGCTGTAATTGTATACATAATTCTCACGCTTTATATGATTGCACGACTTACATTATGTTATCAAGAATTATATTCATTCTTCCTTAATCAACTCTATGATGAATTTAGTCCATTAATGTTTGCTATACCTACATTTTTTGTAACCGGATATGTTGCTTACAAAGGAATTCGCTCTTTGGGACGTTCTCTTGAAATTATGTTTTGGTTTATACTTGTAGGGACTATAATTTCGATGATATCTAATATAGAATATTTGCAATTTGACCAAAATCTTCCCTACTTTGCAAATGGAATTATGCCTGTTCTTGAAGGTTCTGGTCGCAGTGCATTTTATTTTGGGAATTCACTATGTTTGTTGTTTTTGGTAGGAAAAGTTGAAATAAAACCAAATTTACTTAAAAAAACAATATTATATACTATTTTAATAAGTATTTTTATTGTGATCATATGTTTTATTTTCTATGATGTATTTGGAAAGTCAATGCAATATGTTTTGTTTGCACTGAGCGAATATTCGCAATATGACCCCTTTGTTCTAGAATTACAACGATTGGTTTGGCTTACTTCAATTATAGATATTACCAAACTTTTTTGCTCAACAATTTGCATTATATATTGCATTGGACAAGCAAATAAAGTACTTTTCCAGACGAAAACAACACTGCTCCCTATTCTTATAGCATTCTTGCTAATATTCTCTCTTGCAACACTTTTACATTATGATTTGCTAATAATGTTTGAATTAGTACGCGATTATCTATCATTTATTACCATTGGAATTATTGCACTAATGCTAGTTATTTGCATTTATCTTACAATCATCAAGACACCTAAAAATGTCGATTATCAGGAAGAACAACACACCAGAAAACGTAATGAACCCATTTTTGCCAAGACTGGTAAATTAAATGAAAACACTAAAAAAGCATAAATATAGGAGGAGAAAATGAGCAAAAACTTATTCAACAAGATTATTCTGTTTGCTGTTGTGCTGTTTCTGCTTATCCTTGCGCCTAGCGCTCTCAATGTTCCCAGCCAAACGGCTGTACGGGCAATTTGCACAGGACTCGCAATTGATAAAGGTAGTCAAGAAGGTCAAGTTACTGTATCGGCACAAATTCTTATTCCAGAAGCAGGCGGACAATATACACAAAAGTTGTCTATGGTATCTCAAGACGGTGAAACAGTTGAAGATGCACTGGAACTTATGGAATATCAAGTTGGGAAAAAAATAAGGCTTGCTCATTGCAACTTCATCATACTTGGTAAAGAATTGTGCGAGCAACAAAACATAGCGACAGTAATGGACTATTTCTTGCGAGGTAATAACATTGCAAACAACACCCTATTAATTTACTCTGACAAAGAAGCAAAAGAATTATTATCTAAATCTTCAAACATTAACACAAACGAAGTCGATAATTTGCAGGTTATAGCAAAACACAATGAAAAATATGTATTTTCAGGTAATGCCAACCTTTTGAGTTTTTATCACGACTACCTATCTCCGCAACGCACAAGTTGTATGGCGCGTATTACTATCAAGGAAAATGGAGATACCGACAGTAGTAGTGGTACCAGCGGTAGCAGTGATAATGGTGAAAGTGGAGGTTCTTCTGGTGGTGGCGGAGGCGGAAGTTCCAAAAACACACAATCAGATGCAGTATTGAGCGATGGTTCTGTTGCTGTATTTTATAAAGGAAAATTGGCGAGAATACTAACAAATGATGAACGTGAGCAATTTAACTGGTTTGACAGCAAAATAACAGGTACTATTATAAAGTTGACGGGAATTAGCGATAAAGTGTTAAACAATGCAGACCTCGCTTATTCTGTAACGAATAAAAAACTAAAATTTGATTACCAAGTTGTAAACAACATTCCAACTATCAAATTTAAGGTTGATGTAGGTTTGAAACTTGAAATGGTACAACAAGAGGATGAAACCAGTCTTACAAACTATGATAATTCAATAAGTGAGGCTGTAAGCAATGCAATTTCTACCAAAATAGAAAATGACGTGCAAAATATGATGAAAATACAAAAAGAATATGGCTTTGATGTATTCAATATTTATAAACCTTTTAATATCAGATGTCATTCAGAGTGGCAAAAATATCTCAAATCTCTTGAAAATCCCGAAGATTATATGAAGAATATTGAAGTTTTTGTAGAATCAAATGTTTATAGTGCGTTATAATTTTGTTATGAATATACTTAAAGATTTTATTTGTATAGAAATATGCAGTATCTGTATCAAACAAAATTGAAAGCAACAAATTAAAACTTTTAAAACAAACAAAAAGATAGCACTAATTTATGCTATCTTTTTTATTTGTTAAAAATTGTTTGCATTTTTATTATTCACCAACGTAGTGAATAAGTCCCATATAACGAGCGCGCTTAATAGCAGTTGCAAGTGCTCTTTGGTGTTTTGCACAAGTACCTGTCTGACGGCGAGAAATAATCTTACCTTTTTCAGTAATAAAGCGACGCAATTTTGCTACGTCCTTGTAGTCAATTTCTTCAATTTTGTCTATGCAGAA
The DNA here is from genome assembly GCA_944383315.1 of uncultured Clostridia bacterium. Taxonomy (GTDB): domain Bacteria; phylum Bacillota; class Clostridia; order Christensenellales; family UBA1242; genus UBA7867. The sequence continues at coordinate 15,743 of CALWPB010000019.1, forward strand.
TTGACATACTTTACGGCGTTGTTGAGGACGACGACGGCGAGGAGCCTGTTGCTCTTCTCCCTCGGCACGTGCAGTTTTGTGGTCAACCTTTTCAGTAGCTGGTTTGTCTGCTACAACTTCAGCATCTTTCTTTTCCACAACTTCTGCTTTTTCTTGTTCTGTTGCCATTATGGTTCTCCTTTTATAAAATTATATTAGAATGGTAAATCTGAATCTTCAACAGGTTCGAGTTCGACCACTTTTTCCGCGTTTTGAACAGGGGCACTGTGATTATCTGCAGGTTCAAAAGGAGCACTGCCACCACTTTCACCGCCTGAACGAGGAGTTAAGAATTCAATGTCTTCGACAATTATATCAGTACTGGTACGCTTTTCCCCATTTGATTCGTAGGTGCGGATTTGGATATTCCCGCTTATAGCTACCTTGTTGCCTTTGTGCAAATACTTACCGCACTTTTCAGCATTTCCGCGCCAAGCGGTGATGTTAAAGAAATCAGTTTCGCGCACACCATCTGCATTTGAATAATTGCGATTTACAGCAATGCCAAAACGGCACATTTGAATACCACTAGCGGTTGTTGTAAGTTCTGGGTCGCGTGTGAGATTCCCTATCAAAAAAACTTTGTTCATCTTAAAAATCCTTCTTTACTTCTTAATAAACATTTTGCGTACAAAGTACTCGGTAAGTGCCATTTGCTGTTCCATTTGACGAGGCAATGTTGGGCTTGATTCGAAATTCATCAAAACGTAAAAACCTTCTTGCTTGTCTTGAATTGGGTACGCAAATTTCTTCATACCAATCTTTTCGATTGACTCCACTTTACCGCCGTCTTTCTCAACCATATCGCTAAATTTCTTTATGATTGCTTCGCGGGTTTCTTCGGGAGCATCGCACGAAATAATGTATAAAAGTTCGTACTTGTTCATAGTGTAAACCTCCTTTTGGACTAAACGGTCTGACTGAAATCAGACAAGGATTGTAGTAACAATCTATGGAGTATTTTATCATAAACATTAATTAAAATCAAGAGTATATGTACATAAAATTTGCTTTTTCCTAATTTGTTCTATTATCACAAACTTTGTTTGTATTTATTATTAACACATTTTATTAATATCAAAAAAAATATACATTCATAATGATTACAATGAAATCGCGCAAATTTTTATAAAAAACCAACAATAAATACAAATATTCATTATTTAATTAATAAAATAGGCATTTTATAATTTTTTGATATCGATATGTCCCCTTTTGTGCATATTTGTACTAAAAATTGCAAAACATAATATTAAGAAAAACACGTTTGAAAGCGGTAAAATCATTTGCTAAAAAAAAACAAATAAGGTATAATTAAATTAATCTAAAAAATGTTTTGTGAAAAAGAGGTAGTACAATGTTAAAACTAAAAGACAAAGTTACTATTGCATTTGCTGTTGCAAGCACTATTTTGTTAGTTGTTGCAATGGCTTGCTCAATCTATTTTGCCGCATTTACAGCAAACAAAACTGCAACTACGACTTTAAAATTTCACGACGGTGTAGAACTCACAATTACTGCAGGAATTGATACTACAGGCAAGTGGATATACAACACAACAGGAAGCACGGAAGCTGGTAATTTTAACACACCAGCGAAAGGCTGCCCTACTGATGTACCGCTTGATGGGCTTGCGTTAAGCAATATTCAAGTACAAGCAAATACTGATTGTTACATTAGAGTATTTGTAGTAATTGCAACTGACGCAGTATCTACTGAAACAGCAACAGTTACCCTAGCTGAACCTTCGCTTGGTTTCACAAGTTCGAATAATGCATTTTTGGAAAATAGCAATGAAGAATCGTTCTATAATGGTTTGACGGGGACTAAAACGTATAAAATTGGTGTTTCAAATTTAGTCAATGGCTCTGTAAACATTTTAAATGCATACAAAGTTTTTGATACTGATGTTGATTATAATGGCAACAATGCAGCAAACCCATTCTATGGGCACACAGTAAAAGCATATATTAGCATTTATGCATCAACGACAGACGGCGAATGGGGTACGCCTTTCACCTGCTCATTTGAAACAAACTAAAGAATAAAAAATTATTAAAATATAGCACTTCATATTGGATAAATATCTAATTTGAAGTGCTTTTTATTTTGTAAAATGTGGTGTCATTTATTAAAAGTAGATAGTTTAAATTAGATAACTACAATCTTTTTAAATTTATTATTTAATAATATAACAAATTTATATTTTCAAAAAATTTTTTGATACAAAAATGCAATGTTTGTACGGACTTCCCTATTATAAACATTAAATATATACAATGGCGCACTTTCTTTAATGTGTCAACTTAAAGTTTGTTTAACCCTAAATTTTAGAACAAAACAAAGGAGTTCTTAAAAATGACAACACAGAAAGC
>CALWPB010000020.1 GCA_944383315.1 uncultured Clostridia bacterium
ATTGTAAACCACATAAACAATGCAAACGCAACTACACAAACTACCCTAAGTGTTAGCGGTAACTTGTATAATACAAATGGCACTATAAATACAAGTGCAGTTACGGACTTTTTAAACAAACTAGACTTTGTAACAAGTGGCGGCACATACACAAGTCCAACAATCGCAGACCGTGCAGGAGTAAGTACAAACAGCTTTATCTTCAATATGGGGTATTATGTATCACCAAGTGGAGCAATGGCAACGTCCAAACCAATCACTTGGCAAGCGGTATATGCCCGCAATGGATACCTAACAATATGGATGATAAAAAATTACACAACAAGTGATTATAATGATAAAGGTTATGACGTAACACCAGGTAGTCCATTTACAACTGATTATACAGACGGACCGTATGAAAGTCATAGTAATTACTCCAAATCAGTACTAAGGGACGTAACCAATAACATTTATGATTTAATAGCCGCTAAATTAAACAATTTCAGCACAATAGTTCGCTCACCAAATGAAGCGAATGCCACTTGGCAAGCGACACAAACAGAAGATGTGCATTCTTTTCTTAGTTCGTATTATGAACACCATAATGGTTTGCAAAGTTATAGCGGTAGTTATACAGATTGGTCTAAAAACTTATGGGACAGTTCAAATCCGCCATACAATGATAAATTTTGGATACCAAGTAGTGTAGAAGTATTCAATCAGTCATCAAGTGGACAAAATCAAAATAATGGTTTATGGGGCTTATCTGCTACTGACCGTTCATTTAGTACAATACGATTAGATACGAATACAACCACTTCAAATTATGATGATAGTGGTGCTGGCGACAGTAGATATTGCTGGTTACGCTCTGGCTATTCTAGTTATAATCAAACTGCGATGCGAGTGAACTCCGCAGGTTCCGCTGAACCCAGCAGTGTGAGTTATAGTTATGGTGTCCGCCCCGCTTGCCATATATCACTATCAGCATTAGAAGCGGCAATACCAAGTTACACAATTTCAGTAACTCCAAACAACCAAACCTACGGCACAGTTTCCACAAGCGGTGGAACTTATATAGAAGGTTCTACACTTTCAGTAACCGCTACACCAAACCCACACTATCAATTTGATTGTTGGCAACGTAATGGGGTACAAGTATCAACAAGCCCAACCTATGAAATCACTGTTTCGGGCAATGATACCTACACCGCTGTATTTAAACCAATTATGTACACCGTTACAACCGCCGTAAACATCACCGAAGCGGGAACAGTATCAGGCGGGGGCTCGTATCAATATAATACCCAAGCCACACTAACCGCAAATTTAACTAACCCTAATTATAAATTTGTAGGTTGGGATACAACAGGGGATAATGTAGTAGACATAAGCGCAACAACCAACCCTTATGTATTTACCGTAACAGGCAATGCGCTAGTAACTGCAATCTTTGAAAAACTCCCAACAATCACCATTACCACAAACAGCGAGAACTACGGTAAAATACTATACAACAACTCCCTAATCACAAGTACCCAAGTAATACAAGGTAGCGGCACGCAAATATCCAATCTCTATGCTATATCTAGTGCAAGTTACGCCTTTTTGTATTGGCTAGACTCAGCCACAGGGCAGCGGTACACTGATAATCCGTTAGATTTTACCGTATCTACTGATACCACTCTTACCGCCGTATTTGGTAGCAGTATGGCAGACGGTGTTGCTGTGTGTGTAGAAAGCCTAGAAGGCGCAACGGCAGCCATAGGTGAAGCCCGTATAACAGGGTATTCAAATATAGACGGTGTGGACTATGTCCATTTTAGCGCGGTAGCATATAAAGGTTATAAATTTTTAGGCTGGTACATAATGGGCGAAGAAACTCCAATCAACACAGAACTTTCAACAGATTTAGCGCTATCACAAGTACAAAACAAAATAATAATAGCCCGCTTTATCCCTATTGAAAACCAAAATGATATGAACTCACAAACGGACAACGGACAAACAGACGATTTTATATAGAGTTAGCATCTAATATGCTATCCACGTCGTCGCGAGCCAATAAATCGCGCGGTTCCTTTCCGCAAGCGGAAAGTCTGGCGGTAGTATGAGTAATATAAGAATGCGGATGTTCCCGCCAGCCCATATTAGTTATATGCTCATTCGGTGCGTTTGCCGTGTGCTTCGTATCTGTGGCACTCTACAATACCCAAAACACTGTTTATATTAGGGAGCGCCTACGTACTTCAAAATTAAAAATTTTAAAAAGCATAGTACTCGCTATGCTTTTTTCTCTCAAATACTTGATTTTGGCATTGCTATATGCTATAATAAAATAAATAAGTTAGGATAAATTTAGATTTTCGGTTTGATTTCATATATAAACTAAATATTGTTTTGGCAGATTTTTCTGTTAGTTTTTGCTTGTCTTACGGGCATTTTTCAAAATTTAATATTACCTATAGGGGAGAATATGAACTATCTAAAAGAAGTCTTAAGTTATTACGGCAAGAATTTTCTCTATATAGCAGCTTTTATGATAATTCCCGCGGTGTTTATCGGGCTACTTTTACGACCGTTTGCGCTGTTCGAATTTTTGGCTGCATACCCGAGTCTTACACTCAACGGTTTTGACGAATTTTATCTTGCTGTATACGGTTTACAATGGCTGGATATACTCTGGATATTTTTAGGCTTTGTGCTGCTTGTGGTGGCGGTGAGCCTGTTACTCGGTTTTATAGAGAGCCATTTCAAAACGGGCAAAGTTTCGTTTAAAAACTCATTTAGTCTAAATAGCAACATTATAAACGTCTGCAAAATTACAATAATGCTTGCAATTATTAGTTATGTAATTAATCTTGTGTTGATTTTGTTGATGTTTTTGATGCACGTAATCTGCGGTGCTAGTACTGCGGGGGTAGTGGTGGCAACGGTGCTAGACTATATCTTTGTATTGCTTGGCACTTTCTTAATTACTCGAATTTTTACAATGTTTATAATCACTGGTTGCGAAATGCTCATAAACGGTACGCCAATGAACGTTTCATTTTCGGACACAACACACGCAATACAAAGGGATGCTTGGCAAATATTTGCGGTAGAAGTATTTGTTATTGTGGTTACATTTGTTTTGAGTATAGTATTTTCGCTAATAAATATCAGTTGGCTCGGCAATATTTTGGGACTACTCGTGTTTATACCACTCGAATGTATACTAGGAATGATTGTATTTTTTGACCACAACGGCATTAAACGTTATGATAAGCGTAGGTTTTCGGTAAAGTTTTAAAAAAGGATTGAATTTATGATTATCACTCATTCAGCCAAAATTTTTATGCGCACAAGCGGGCTTGTATGGAGAATTTTGCCATATATGCTTGTGTGCCTACTTATTGTGCTAGGTATAGCATTTGCTGCTTGCTATCCACTGATTACAGAATTATCCAACGCGGGCTTTTTTTCTCAAATCGCAAGCCTGCTTGGTGATAATTTTATGAACGTAAACATTGCAGATTTGTTTAATTCAATTTCAGATTTGATGGTATCATTTGGTGAGATTGTTGCGCAAAATATAGGCTTATTAGTTCCTTTGGTGATTATTTTACTACTTATTTTAGGACTTGGTGGGTCGTTTCTTATAGGACTTAGTGAACTTGCGATAGCAGACTACCTTTATGCGTATATGTCTAGCAACTCGCGCCTAAGTTTCGGCAGTTGTTTTGTTCGCAACCTTAAAAAATCGGCAAAATTACAACTTGCAAAATTGCTGGTTATTTGGCCTGTTGACTTGTTTATTACTGCGTGCTTTGTGGGCTCAATATTGCTTTTCACTATTGATAACGCGGTGGTAACCTTTATTGCACCGTTTGTGATTGTGCTGGTGCTTACATTGCTAATTTCGTTAAGACAAACTATGTTTTGTATGTGGGCTCCGTGCCTTGTAGTGCACAACGGTACAGTTTTTGGCGCATTGCGCGAGAGTTTTAGACAAATGGGTAAAAATTTCGGTGCCATTTTCCCGCGCCAACTCGTTATGACAATTATTTATATCGGGGTAAATATTGCCGTTTGCTTGTTTACAGCATCGGTGGGCTTGTTGCTTACAATTCCAGCAACCGTGTTATTTGCGGTGATTTTGGGACAAGTGGCATTTTTCCATATCAATGGGCTAAAATTCTATATTGATGAAAATCAAATTATTTCACCACACAAAAAAGAAGAATGGGAGCAGCCAAGTGCTCTTAAAGATATAATTTAGAAAGGAGATAAAAAATTGGAAAACTTAAATAACAACGAGAGTGTAGTGGCAGAAAATAATAATATTGAAGCGACTACAACGACAAACAACAACATTCAAAAACGTACGTTCGTTAGACGCGAACGCAATTTTAACAAGGCCCAGCCACGCGGTTACACGACAAGTGGCGAGCCACGTAAACCAAATGCACCACGCGTGCGTAACTTTGGTGGCAGAGGTAAAGGGCTACAAGTTATGTTTTTTGGCGGAGTAGGTAAGGTCGGCGACAACATCACAGCCTTCCGCTACGGCGATGACATTTTGGTCGTAGACTGTGGGGTGGGCTTTGCCGAACCCGATATGCCGGGTGTAGACCTTGTTATCCCTGATATGACGTGGTTAAAGCAACACAAAGACCTAATTAAAGGTATTTGCATTACTCACGCGCACGAAGACCACATAGGGAGTTTGCCATATTTCCTAGACGAGGTAAAAGCACCACTTTATGCTAGTAAATTGAGTATAGCGCTCATTGAAAACAAACTCCGCGAGTTCCCAAAAATCAAAATGAAAGGGCACGCGGTAAACCCAGGGAACGCAGTGCAAATCGGCTGCTTTAATGTAGAGTTCATCCACGTAAATCACTCAATCCCAGGCGCTTACGCATTGGCAATCACAACTCCTGTGGGTGTAGTGTTTGTATCGGGCGACTTCAAAATCGACTTTACACCGATTGCTGGCGATACAACAGATTTAAGTAGAATCGGTGAATTGGGCAGAAAAGGCGTATTGCTTATGATGTGCGAAAGTACAAACATTGAGCGCCCAGGTATGGCTATGAGTGAAAGCGTGGTAGGCAACACCTTAGCCGAAATTATGGAAGAGTCCAAAACAAACCGTATAATAATTACGTCTTTTGCATCAAACGTACACCGCGTACAGCAAATTATGGACCTTGCGCGCAAGTTTGGTAGAAAAGTGGCTTTCTCTGGACGTAGTATGATAAATACTATGGAACTCGCAATGAAAATCGGCGAAATCAAGTTTGACCACAAACTAATTATTGATATCGAAAAAGTAGACAAGTATGCAGACAACGAAGTTTTGATACTTGCAACAGGTAGCCAAGGACAAGAGCACACAGCCCTCGACCGTATGGTAAAGGGCGAAATGGCAAATATCAAAATCGGGGCAAATGACGTGGTCGTATTCTCATCATCGCCTGTGCCAGGTAATGAAAAGTCGGTTACAAATATAATTAACCAACTAATTACACTTGGCGCTCGCGTAATTTATGACGACCTAAGCGACGTACACGCATCAGGGCACGCCTGCCAAACCGAGTTTATGATTATGCACAAACTCATTAAGCCAAAGTTCTTTATGCCGATGCACGGTGAAGTAAAGCACTTAAAGTATCACGAGCAGTTCGCTATCAAAATGGGTGTAAAGCCGCAAAATATCGTAGTACCGCACGTAGGGAGTGTGGTTGAAGTAACACCAAATTCTATAAAGCAACTTCGCGACTTTGTGCCAGCAGGGGAAAAGATAGTTGACGGCAAGACAATTTGCGACCTTGACAACTCTGTACTTCGCGACAGATTGCAACTCGCCGAAGACGGTATTTGCGTAGTTGTGTTTGGTATTAATCCAAATACAGGCAAACTTGTAAACGGTCCCGAACTCATCCCGCGCGGCTTTATTTATCCAAACGAAATTAGCGACATAGTGAGAGAAGCAAAACAAGTTGTTATTGACGCAATGGCACAAAACGAGCCAAAGCCAGACTGGAACGAAATCAAAGCAACCGTTCGCAAAGTGCTAACAAACTTATTTTTCAAGCGTACAAAACGCAAACCTATGATAATTCCTATAATTTTGGAAGTGTAATTTTGGACTATTTAGACGAAATGGAACAATTTGCGCGGGCGAACAAAATTCCCGTAATTCTGCGAGATACTCGCGCTTTTTTAGAAAATCTCTGCAAGACAGAGCAACCGCAAAATATTCTCGAAATAGGAATGGCGATAGGCTATTCGGGTAGTTGTATGTTGCGCTCGTGTGATGCTCATCTTACTTGTTGCGAAGCAAGTTTGCCGAATATCGCACTTGCGCGCGAAAATTTTGAGAAATTGGGGCTTGCTAACCGCGTAAGTATTGTTACAGGCGATTGCTTGCGTACACTGCCTACTCTGCGGGGGCGGACATTTGACTTGATTTTTCTCGATGGACCAAAAGGGCTTTATCTTGAAATACTTGATTTGTTACTTCCGCTACTTGATAAACACGGGGTGTTAATTGCCGACAACGTGCTTTTTCGCGGAATGGTAGAGGACGGGCAGCCTATACTAGAACCAAGATTTGTTCATACTGTTGAGGTTATGCGACAGTTTATAGATAGACTACAACACGACAAACGTTTTATTACAAAAGTACATCACATAGGCGATGGACTGTGTGAAGTTAGATACAGGGGGTAAAAATGGCAAAACTCGAACTTTTAGCGCCAGCAGGCGATATGGAAAAATTGGAAACAGCATACTATTTCGGTGCTGATGCGTGCTATTTTGCAGGGAAGAAATGGGGACTGCGCGCATTTAGTGAAAATTTTGACAACGACGAGTTAAAACATTATATAGAATATGCACACAAACTAGGACGTAAAGCCTATATAACCGTAAATATTCAAGCGCACAATAGCGACTTTGATGGACTCGCAGATTATATAAAATACCTTGAACAAATTGGCGCTGATGCAATAATCGTGTCTGATGCGGGAATTCTTACTCTTGCACGTCAAGTTGCACCTAACTTAACTGTGCATATATCTACACAAGCCAGCGCAAGCAACAAGTATGCTGCAAAATTTTGGGCAGATGCAGGCGCAAAACGTATTATACTTGCGCGCGAATTGAGTCTAACCGAAATTCGCGAGATTCGCGATTTCTTGCCTGATGAGATTGAATTAGAAGCCTTTGTGCACGGCGCAATGTGTATAAGTTATTCGGGAAGATGCTTGCTTAGTAACTATTTAACTGGGCGCGATAGCAACCGCGGTGCGTGCGTGCAGGCTTGCCGCTGGGAATACTTTATCACCGAGAAATCACGAAAAGACACAGGAGAAGAGTACCAAATTCAGCAGGACGAACGCAGCACATATATTTTGAATAGCAAAGATTTGTGTATGATTAATTACCTTGATAAAATGGCAGATGCTGGGGTTACAAGTTTCAAAATTGAAGGGCGTATGAAGTCCGCTTATTATGTGGCAAATGTGGTAAACGCATACCGCAGAGCCCTTGATATTTTGGAGCAGAACCCAGCCGACTTTCACCCAGACGAAGCCCGCATTGCCGAACTCGAAAAATGTAGCCACCGCCGTTTTACAACGGGCTTTTGCCTAGGTGAGAATGACCGTGAGTACTTGGAAAGCAGTATGCCAGTATCAACTTATGACTTTATCGCAAGTGTAATTGGGGATACAGATAACAACGGTTTTGCTACCGTTGAGCAGCGCAATAGATTTAAGGTAGGCGATACGCTCGAAATTTTGTCCCCAACTGATACTTTTAACAAAACTTTTGAAGTAACCGAAATTTATGACGAGCAAGGGAATATGATAACTGATGCAAATCTCGTGCAACAACATTTGCGCATCAAATGCCCATATACTCTCCACAAGCGCGACATTCTCCGCAAAGCAAAATAATAAAATCATATAAGGGAACAATTAAGTCCCTTTTTTATTTACTATATATTATATAGGAAGTGCGGAGCCCACACAGGGCAATAGTAATAGAATTTTTAATAAGGAATTTTGTGCAGATTAAATAAAAAAGGAAATTATTATGAAATATTTAGATTTAGTTGAATTAATAAAAGCGAAAGATGCTTATACAAATGCTGGTGTAAAAGTTGGTGATTTTGGTGCGGTTATGTCCGAAAAAGCCTTAAATGGAAAATGGCAAGTAATTTTTTCTGAATTTTATACAGGTAGAGATATTGCAGATATAATGGTAGATGAAGAAGATTTAAAAATTTACGATAAAATCCCAGAAGACAAATATCCTAAAAAGTAATCTTATAAACTTTTTAATTTTCAATTTTTTGGAAACTTTGCACACGCAAGTTTGCTTTTTCCCTAAAAAGTGCTATAATTAAAAAAACTGGAAAGGGGAAAGTTTATGGCAAATAGCGAAAAGAAAGAGTTAAAGGCTCATATCAAATCAAATAGAACAGACATAAAGCACTTGAAAAAATTGGATAAAAAGTTAGGCTTTAAAAAATTACCAAGTAATAAATATCACCGCAAAGGTGTGTTGCGCGTTGTTGTTGGTGGCGCTGCCGAAGTCGTGGCATTTACGGGGATAAGCAATTTATACCTAAATTATGTTGACCAATTTGCAGAATTCGCCCTTGATGCTGGTGATCCACTTTACGCAGCATTTGGACTAGGTGCGTATGTCGGCGCGCATTATGGAGTGCCTGTTGTGGGCGCATACTGGCTCGGTCGTGGTGCAATGTTTTTGTTCAAATCAAGTAGAGAACGCGAGCGCGAAGGTCGTTCTGCACCGCAGGATATTATCCGCAAAGGAGTGATTAACAAGGATAAATACATAGAACGCGGACAAAATTATCTTGATAAAAAATTTGATACAGACGGTTTAAGTGAAGACGATACCCGCGAAGTAATTTTTGCTCACGCAGTCCAGCACGCAAAGGACAGGGCGGAATACGGGCGCAAACTCAAAAAAGAACAATACAGCGCCGAAGTCGATGCAATAAAAGGACACATACAAACTTTGCAAGGCGGCGAGCAAATCTCTTTTGTCAATAACTTTGCCGATAGTAGTAGTAATTCTCAAAGTACAGGTTTAAAAGTTGACCCAGAAGATGAAGCAGAAGGCGAATATATAGACGAAAACACTTTTATAGTTAGATAAAAAATTGCTAAATTGATAAGTTAAAAATATTTATATCTCAATAAAAGCAAAAATAAAAGACAAGCATTTTTCGCTTGCCTTTTTTGTTAATTCAACATTGTGCGAAGGCACACACCCGATATAAAAATAGAAATTTTGAAGTGCATAGGTGCACTCCCAATAGAAAGTAATATTAAAATTAAGATATATTATTTATATTGAGCCGCGCGCTCTCCGCGCCCGCACTTTAAAATTCATTTATCAGGGTTGTGCCAGTCTATTGGCGTCTTGCCCATAGATTTTAAAAATTCGTTACATTTACTAAAATGCTTGCAGCCAAAAAAACCCGAATATGCAGAAAGCGGACTAGGGTGGGGCGCAGTTAGTATAAAATGTTTGCTTGTGTCAATGATTTTTGCAAATTCTTTTGCATTGTTGCCCCAAAGGATAAACACGACAGGGTCATCACGGAGAGAAAGTTTTTCAATAATCGCACTTGTAAACTGTTCCCAGCCCTTGCCTCTGTGCGAGTTTGCAAGCCCCGCGCGCACAGTTAGCACGGAGTTAAGCAGCAATACACCTTGCCGAGCCCAATAGGTCAAATCACCAGTTTTGGGAATAGGGTAGCCAAGGTCATTTTGTATTTCTTTGTAAATGTTTTGTAAACTCGGCGGAATGTCTACACCTTTTTGCACGGAAAACGAAAGCCCGTGCGCTTGCCTTGGCGCGTGATACGGGTCTTGCCCAATAATTACCACTTTGACCTTGTCAAAAGGCACAAGATTTAAAGCATTAAATACATTGTCAGCCGCTGGGTAAATAGTGTAGTGAGCATACTCGTCAGCCAAAAATTTTTGTAATTCTTTGTAGTACGGCTTTTCAAATTCAGGCTTTAACAACTCATACCACGATTTAGCAATTTTCATAATTTTATCCTTTGAAGAAATTTTCAAGCCTTATTATACTCAATTTCACCCCAAAAAGCAATTAGTTATAATGTTATTAATCAGTTTTGTAAAATCTTCCTAGTATTTCGTCAATAGAGCAATCTAAATAATTGCTAATTCTAATTAAATTATCATAAGTTGGAAGCATACCTTTTGACCAACGTTCAAAATTCGTAGTCGAAAAGTTTAAGTCTTTGCAAATTTTTATAACAGTTATATTTTGTTTTCTCATCTCACTGCGTAGGCACGTATAAAAATCGCTCTTGTATTCAAAAGCGCATTTAAACGTGTCAGTTTTTCTTTCAAAATAATCAAGTGAAGAAGAAAAGTAATCAACAATTTTTAATGCATTTTCTATGGTTGGGTTATACTTTTTTAGGTTGTATAATGTATTAGCAGGTATATCCACAAGTTTAGAAAATTTAAGCACCGAAATTAAATTATCATCTAAAATCTCATTTAATGTTTCAACAAAATAAACCATAAATAAATTACCTTATTACATTTTTATCAAAAAGAGTGTAATTTATGTTGCATTTACTAGATGTGGGGTGTATAATAGATATTAAGATAAAAATCTAAAAAATAATAAGGAGTACATTTTATGAAAACTTGTTGCTTTTATGGATATGAAAGTTTTGAATATGTTGATTTAAATGATTTAAAATTTTTTTTAAGACCTAGATTAATGAACTTTATAAGCAAGGGTGTCGATACATTTTTGTTTGGAAATGGTAGCGATTTTGAGTTTCTTGCGTGGTGCTATTTGCAAGAATTGAAAAAAATGCCCCAGTTTTCCCATATAAAATTAATAGGAAATTTTGAGCCGATGACACCTAATCAGTTGATAGGGAAATTTAATAGGGTTGAGTTAGATTATTCAAAATATTTTAATAACGATTTTGCATTTTTTGATAATAAAGTGGTTTTTGTGCCTAATTCCAACAATAATAGCAATTTTAATGTATCTTTTTTGCGTGATAGAACAATACTATCTAATGTCGATTGCGTTATTTGTTATATCGAAAAAGATTTCGGTTTGTGCAAGCGGGTTGAGTATGATGACAAAATCTACTATGCAAATTTTCGCGCGTGGCTGGTATACCGTACCGCGATTGCCTTGAAAAAGGAAGTTGATAACTTAATCGATGAAGAAAATATATTTTTCCATATCAATAGAAACGGGGGAACAAATCAATGGTAATAAATATTGAAGATATAATAGAACAGACGCTAAATAATCTCGCCCCGAGCGAATGGCGAAGCGGGGAGTTAAAGGCAAGATTAGATACTATGCAACAAGATTTTGCGAATAGTTTAGACGAGAAACAGCGCGAAATGTATATAAATTTGCAAAACACCCAAGCCGAGTACGACAGCGCCCACACCACCGAAATTATTCGTTTTGTGCTAAATTTTGTCCGCTCAGTTTATAAGTAACTTTGCTATTTTACAAACAATTACTCAATAGTTGACTTTTTCATAAAAATGATATAATATCATATATAGAATTGCATTAACCTTACATTGAAAAATGCAAGGCATTAAGAATTTTTCTAAAATTCTTTGGTGGCGGAAGGCCCGAATTGCAATTCTTTTTTGTTATTAATTAAATACATAAAAGGTAAAAATATGAGTGATAACGAAATTGATTATGGGAAATATGGCGAGCGCATTACGCCAGAGGAAGCGCGCGCATTTAGTGAAGGTATGGAAAATAAAGCGAATAAGACAGTTAAACAAGTGCTAGATGAGTTGAAAGCAAGTTTAAACTAAAAGATTTAATTATTAACGCAATCAATTTTACAAAATAAATATGCAGGACATTTCACAATGTCCTTTATTTTTTCATAGAATGGCAGTAGGACAGGTCGGGCGTGTCTTTTAAGGAGTTTTTTATGTCATTTTTTAGTAATTGTAATTGCGGATGCGGTAACAGGGGAAACAACTGTTGCGAGCAGCGTCCTTGCTGCAGACCTTGCGGCTCATTTAACAACTGCGGCTGCAATGAACCTTTCTTTTGTCCTAGAGTAAATGCTTTTGTTGTTCGCGGACCACGCGGAGCAACAGGTCCACAGGGGCCGCAAGGACCTCAGGGCTTACCGGGGAGCATTGCGCAAGGCTTTGGTAGTTTTGCAAGTTCCGTAACTGAAAGTGTTGCTGCTGGTGCTGATTTGCCTTTGGCTACGAATGTAGCCCTAAGTGGCACAAGTATTCAACACGTAGCAGGACAAAGCGCCATAACGCTTGCTGCTGGCACATATTACATTGCGTGGAAAGCAGATGCGACTATTCCCGCAGGTGGTACAGCAGGGCTTGCGCTTGCAGTAAACGGGGCAGTAAATGCTAACTCGCAAAGTACTGTAACAAGTACGGCTGCAAACGTTGCAACACTTAGCGGAAATACTATTCTTACAGTGCCCGCTCAGTCTACAATCACGTTACGCAACAGTGGTACAGAAACCACAAGTTACCGAAATGTAGCAATGTCTGTAATTAAACTTGCTTAATTTGTTTGCTAAATTTCCTTTGTTTAGGTATAATAAACTTAAATTAGTTTATGTCATAAGGAAGGAAGCAATGGCAGAGGGTAAAAAGAAAACAACTACCGCAAAACGCACAAGCAGGCAGCCTGCAAAACCTAAAAAGATAACAGAGAATGAAAATGCTAAAAAGAAAGTACAAGACGAGAGCATAGACAAAAAAACGGTAGACAATGAAAAGCCAGAAACTGTTGATAAAATAGATAGTCATTTTGAGAAGGACCCGCAGAGACGGGGACGAAGAATCTCAAATAATGATGTCTTGTTGGAAACTTCTCAAATTACCAATCAGCCCCAAACAGTCAACGAAGAATCAACGCAAAATGAAAGTGAGCAAAAATCTGACGAAATCAACAGGGACGTAGACATTACTAAAGCATATGTAAACAATAGCCGTCCTGTCATTGAGTTGGTAGCGGCTCTCTCGTATATTCTGTTTTTCTTGCCGTTGATATTTTGTCGTAGAGAGCCTTTCGCCCTGTATCACGCAAACCAATCTCTTGTATTCTGGATTTTTATGATTGCGCTGTATTTGATTTTCGGTTTTATTCCTTCGGTCAATGTTGTGGCTTTACCTATAATAATTATTTTTCACGTGCTGGGTATTTTTTATGGAATGTATAATTCAGCACACGGTAGGGCAAGACCATTCTTCTTAATAGGGAAAATAACAATCATAAAGTGGAGTTAATTGCATAAAAATTTAATAATACGGAACCGCTTTTTCGGTTCCGTTTTTCTGTATTTAAAAGCAAAACTATTCGCAAAATTGCGTGCATAATACCTTGCATAGTATCTTAATTTTATTTAACACTTATGCTTAAAATGTATAAATTTTTAATGACATTTTTTATTTTTATGCAAAAAACTGTTAAATTAAGGGAGATTTGGCAAAAATCTATTTATAAATATTCAAAAAAGCGTTAAATTTGTTTGACTTTAAGGGTGCTTATATTTATAATTAAATATAAATAGGGCTAGTTTTGAGTTTTATAGGGGGTAGAGATATGACTAAAAAGAATATCGCCGTGCTCGATTTCGGCTCAAATCATATCTCTGTGCTGATAGGCGACAGAGGTATCAATGGCACGTTCGATGTTCGTGGTTTTGCGAAGAGTTCGTACGCAGGATTCTTAGATGGCGAGATTTTAGAACCAGAAAAGTTGAGCGCCGTGTTGTGCCAAACTATTACAAGTGCAGAGAGTAATGCGCGTGCCAAAATTACGCATTTGTACATCGGAGTACCAGCGGAATTTAGTATTGCAGAAGTTAGAACTTGCGAACTTGAATTTGACAGAAAAAAGCGCGTTACTGATAGAGAAATTGAACAAGCATTTAGTAAGGCTGATGAGTTTGGTAGTAGCCCGACACACATTGTTATCAACCGAAGCCCAATTTGTTATGAGTTGGATAATAGCGAACGAGTTATAGACCCGCGCGGTAGGACTACATCAAAATTGTTGGCGACATTGAGTTTTGTTCTTTGTGAACGTAATTTTGTGGGTACGGTTTCACAGGCAATTCACGACTTGCATATTCCTTTTGTTGAATTCATTTCTGAGGTTTTGGCTGAAACTATGTACTTAATCGAACCCGAGCAACGCGACCAATGTTCAATACTTATAGACTGCGGTTATCTTACAACATCAGTTGCGGTAATTGTGGGGGACGGACTTGTGCATCTTCGCAGTTTTGCATTGGGGGGTGGACAGTTGACGGCAGACCTTGCAGAAATGCTTGAAGCGCCTTTTGAAGTTGCAGAGATTTTAAAGCAAAATATTGCACTTACGGGCAGACCAAGTGAAAATGAGAAAATGGTCGTAAACTACAACGGCAACGAGTATCAGTTTGACACGCTAGCCGTTTATGAAATAACTATGCGCAAAATAAAACAGATTGCAAAAATGATTGCAAAGAGTTTGGAAACGTGCGAATATGAGCGTCCTGACTTTATCCCTGTAAATCTCACAGGCGGTGGAATAAGTTTTATAAAAGGTGTTTGTGAAAGTATGAGGGAAGTGCTAAACAAAGACGTGCGCATTATTCGCCCTGAGGTATCACAAATGGCAGAGCCTGACAATAGCGCAATATTAGGGCTACTTGATTTGGCTTTAAGACAGAATCACGCAAACTACTCGTTCTTTATAAAAATATTTAAAAAGCAATTTTAGTCGGAGGAAATAATTATGGAAACATACAATAACTATGGAATGTCGCAAAATAATATTAACCCTGTTGTTAAAATCAAAGTAATAGGTGTCGGCGGTGGTGGTAGCAATGCTGTAAACCGTATGATTGATGCAGGGGTAAACGGGGTTGAGTTTATCGCTGTAAACACGGATAAACAGGCTTTGCAAATTAGTAAAGCGGACTACCGAATTCAAATAGGTTCGAAACTTACACGTGGTTGGGGTGCTGGTGCTGACCCAGATATTGGTTATCAAGCAGCAGAAGAAAACCTTGAAGAACTCACTCAAGCAGTCAGTGATGCTGACCTTGTATTTATTACCGCTGGTATGGGTGGTGGTACAGGTACGGGTGCTGCTCCTATGATTGCAGGACTTACACGTGAGAAAGAAATTTTGACTATCGCAGTTGTTACAAAGCCTTTCAAT
>CALWPB010000021.1 GCA_944383315.1 uncultured Clostridia bacterium
GTATTTAATGTGCCATTTGTATTGTACAAGTTGTCCTCAATTATGTAGTCTGTTGATGTTGTGGCATTTGCTTTATTTATGTGGTTTATGATTAGATATGCACCAGTTCCCGCGAGTGCGCCAAACATAAACACAACCGCTACTATAATACTTATTAATCTTGCTTTTGGGGAAATTTGCATAGATTTATACTCCTTTTTTTGCGGAGATATTCTCCATATTTTATTATTATAACCTATTTTTTAACAAAAAACTTATGTTTTACAAAATTGTATCAACTTTTTTGTTAAAATTTTTTCATATTTCTAAATCATGATATTTCTATCTATAATAACACCTATTATGCTATTTAACTTCCTTTTTTATAAAATATAACATAGATTGTGATAAAAATCAAACAATATGTGGTATATTGCGATAGATTTTGTAAAAAATACATTTGTTACTTGTTGTATTGTGTATATCTAGTGTTTTATTGATTATATACTTAATTTAAAATTAAGGTAATAAAAAATGGATAGAAACGAAGTAATAAATAGAATAAGTAAAATAAGAACCCGTGCAAATCTTTCGGCACGCAAACTTTCGCAAGAAATCGGTATGAATGACGGCTATATAAATAGATTAGAGTGTAAAAGAGATTATTTGCCAACTATGTTGGTATTATTTGATATTATCGAAGTATGTGGCAGTACGCCTGCGGAGTTTTTTTATCCCGTTATGGAAGATTATCAAAAAGACCAAGAAATAATAAAATTATTAAACCATTCAAACAGCGCCACAAAAGACGCGATACTCACCATTTTACAAGAAAATAAAAGAGATTAAATAAATCAAGTACAGCGGCTGTAAAAAGAATTAATGACTAATGGTACTCACACTTGCGTGTCCTTAATTCAAAATTCTTTTAGAGCCGCGCGCTCTGCATTTCTTGTTTTTTACTTTACTAATATTTATGTTTGTAGTAAAATATAATAATATTGACTATATTTTACGGAGAACAATTTGACCAAAACTTCACAATCAATCAAATTCGCGAGTATTTTCGCAATTTTATTTTTCGTATGCATACTTTTTGTGGGCTGCGGGCAAGTTACACAACTTACCACCGTTTATGCAGACGGCAGTCGCAGTTATAGTTATGCGATAACACTTGATGACGAGATTTTAGAGCAATATTCCATTGATAAAGACACAGCAATGCAATTAATTGACACAAGCGCGCGCACTTATTGGGCGGCTTTTTCGGCAAACAAGCACACAAGCGGGGTTAATTTTTCTAGTGGAGTATCCGAAAGCAACGCAAACGTATATCAAATAATGCTAACATTTGCCACTTTTACTGATTATTGCTTGTTTATGGGAACAACTCCCGAAGAAGTGGCTAAGCAACCTGCCGTAATTAAAGAAGGTTTGTTTGTCAGCCAAAATGTAATTGCAGACAGCGAACTTGATAGCAGTGATGAATTACTGCTTGAAATGTATTTAGTACCCAGCCTTATTGACGGAATTAGTACAGCATTTGCAAATACATTCTTTGACGGCGACAAAACGATAACTGATGCGCTTTTTGACCAAATCGACACATACATTGTACGCGCTTACGCAACAAGTCTAGGCATAAAGTCTAATGCTGACGAAACCGCAAGTTTAATTTCAAATTACGGTGTACACGACGAGCAGTTGATGACGTATACAGCACATCTTTGGCACTGTACTTTTGCCGAACCCACTCCGCACATTTACATTTACCAAAACGTATACACAAATGCCAACCGCATTGCGTGGTATATCCTAGGTATTGGGCTTGCGCTTGTGTTTGGACTGGTACTCTTTGTTGTACTGTATATTAAGCACAAACGCAACCCTGATGACACAAATCAAGCACAGCCTGAAACAGTAATTTTAGACGCAACAGCAACACCGTTTGCGGAATATCAAACAACCGATACAACCAATGTAGATAAGAGCGAAACTTTAGAAAATGTTACGCAAACTACAAACGAGCAAATAGAAAATAAAACAACTGAAAATAATGCAGATACAGATAATAGCAAGCAAGTTGCAAATAAAATCCCTCCAAAAATGACTAGCAAAAAAGTGATAGATAACGAAATTACAACAAACAGCGAGAGGATGAAAAATATTGATAATTCGACAAAGGTTAAATTGCAAACCACAAGCGACACTATGGCTGAAAACAGCACAAAAAGTGAAGAAAGTAACAAAAATAGCACGGATACCGACAAAAATTAGTCATAAAGCGACTATAAATAAAGCACAAATATAATGTGCTTTTTTGTTTTTAATACTAATTTGACAAAATCACGGCTAAATGCTAAAATGATTTTAGCATTAAAAAGGAGTACATTATGCAAGATTTTGAAAGTTACAAAGAAATGTTCGCGGGATTTGATAAGGTTGAACGCGAGTTAGGACATTTCCCCGCTTTTATTGATGGAATAATCGCAAATGTTACCCTAAAAAACAATATGCTTGCAGTTGATATAGCGCTTTTTGAAGATGAAAAAATCGCGCGCATAACTCTCACAGATGCGCGCATAATTACGTTAAATGTTGATACCTCGAGCCCCAAACTCGACAAAAACTACATTTCAAACATAGCAATTACGACCGAAGAAAATAAACTGCATTTTATACTTACGGGCGAAGATTTTGCTGAAATTCTGCGTGCAACCTTTGAAGATGCTAGCATTTCGCTACTAGACGACACCGACCGAAACACTCGCCGTTTTATGAATTCGGTATATAACAATCTAATTAAATATAACAAGCCATAGACGATAAAAGGAATAAATATGAATTACAATAACATTAAAATTAAAGATTATGATAATATAGAATTTGATCCAATTTTGCCAAAAGCATTACTTGATTTTATTCGCGATGGTACGGGCTCCATTTCTGCAATTCAAAAACGTTATGACATAGGCTATGCCCGTGCAGCAAGAATTATTGATCAAATGGAGCAAGCAGGTTTTATTTCAGCACCCAATGAAAAAAATAGACAAATTTTAATTGATGAAAATAAATATAACGAATTATTTGGTGACGATGATAGTCATCACGGTAATACATCAAATTACAAAACATTGCATAATTCACAAAAAATACAATTAACCACAAAAAATATAAATGAAATTTCTAAACTTTTTTTGGAAATAATAAATTCATATTCCCAAATAAAAGAAATTACAAAAATTCGTAATTTTGTAAAAGGTTTTTTGAAAAAAAATAATTTCTTTTTGTATAACCGTTTTAATTTTTTGTTGTATATACCTGTTGAGTATACTTCAAAAATAAATTTATGCGCAGAAAAATTACTTGAGAATATAAAGATAAATGAAAAGACTTCAGTCGTCGTATATTTTATAAAATTATGTCAAGCACGTGAAAAGTATTTCAATCAACTATTTTTTAATAATGATTATTTAAATAGTTTAAATTTTACTAATGAAACAGAAAGCAACTATCAATCAATATTTCAAAATTTCTTATTATCTCTAATAGAATCAAACTTTATATTAGATACTTTTACAGAAAAATTCGCTTTATTTTATTTAATGTTTGAAGAAAGAAATAAATTATTATCAGAAAGATTTTATAAAGATTATATAGACAGATTAAATTTAACAGAAAACAAAGAATTATTCTATTATGCTAAAGAAATTTTAAAATATAATATTAATACAACAAACGAAGAAATAACTATGTATTTCACTGGATATCATAACAATAAATTTTATAAACATATTGATTTAAATGAAGTTGATGCTATTGAAAATGCAAATATATTAGATAATTTACGCGAAATGCAACAAAGAAAAAATTTTTTACAAGAGCTAGAATTCGAAACATACGAAAAAGAAGGTAAACTAACTCAAATAGATTTGGATTTAATGCTACCATCTGATTTTGAAAAATTTATTGCGGATTTATTTAATAAATTAGGTTATAACGCTTTTAAAACCAAACAATCAGGGGACCAAGGGGCTGACGTAGTCGCTGAAAAAAATGGAGAAAAAATAGTTATTCAAGTAAAGCATTTTATTAATCCTGTCGGCAATAAAGCAATTCAAGAAGTTGTATCAAGCCAAAAATACTATAAAGCGCAAAAAAGTATGGTCGTTACAAATAGTACGTTTACAAAAGCAGCCCGAGAATTAGCAAAAGCAAACGATGTCACTTTATGGGACGGAAAAATCTTGTTGCAAAAAATAAAAGAAATTTAAAATAAAATTTTTTAATAAAAGTGCGTGCTTTTATTTTTTTTGTTTATGCTAGACAAACAGCAAAAAAAATGATAAAATTTATTTATAATTTTTTAGGAGTGTACAAAAATGACAAATATTACTTTTTATCGCTGCCCTATTTGTGGCAATATTGTAATGAAAATACTCAATAGCGGTGTGCCTGTGGTTTGCTGCGGCCAGCCTATGCAAGAAATGATTCCAAACACGACTGATGCAAGCAATGAAAAGCACGTACCAGTTGTGGCGATACTAGACAAAACTGTTGGGGTGAGCATCGG
Organism: uncultured Clostridia bacterium; assembly: GCA_944383315.1. GTDB lineage: Bacteria > Bacillota > Clostridia > Christensenellales > UBA1242 > UBA7867. The sequence goes on from CALWPB010000021.1 coordinate 4,553, forward strand.
AGTTGTGCCACACCCTATGACTGAAGAGCACTACATTCAATGGGTTTACCTTGAAACAGACAAGGGCGGACAGTTGCACTACCTACACCCAAATGAAGAACCCGAAACCAACTTTGCACTTGCAGACGGTGAAACTCCGCTTTGCGTCTACTCATTCTGCAACCTACACTCGTTATGGATGCGTGAAATTGATGTGGACAGGGACAATCAATACCTTTAATAGCATATTTAAATAAAAAATTTGCGGTTTTTGGCACTATTTTCGCGACTTTACTATATACAAACCGCTTTTTATATGTTAAAATGACTTTATCACTTTTAGATAAATTTATTATTTAAAATTATCAAATCAATTAAGGAAAGGAAAAATGTTAGAAAAAAGATACGACTTTAACACGCGTGAAAAACATTGGCAAGAATATTGGCGCGAACAAGAAATATACAAATTCAACCCCGAAGCAAAAAATCGCTATATGATAGACACCCCGCCACCAACAATTAGCGGAATAATTCACCTTGGGCATGTATTTAGTTATACGCAAATTGACGTAATCGCGCGCCACCAAAGAATGCTTGGGAAATCGGTATTCTTCCCGTTTGGTTATGACGACAATGGCTTACCTACCGAACGTTATGTACAACGTGAGAAAAAAGTAAAAATGGCGGAAACGAGCAGACAAGATTTTATTAATCTTTGCTTGGATACCACAAAGCAGATGAAAGCCAATTATGAAGAAGTGTTTTCAAGTGCTGGCCATAGTGCTGATTTTAGCCACGCTTATTCGTCTATTTCCCCACGCACGCAAGAGATTAGCCAACGTAGTTTTATCGAATTATACAACAAGAGCGAAATTGAGCGCCGCAACAGTGCGTGCTTGTGGTGTCCTGAATGCCGCACGGCGATTGCGCAGTCCGAAGTGGACACTGTAGAAATGCCAAGTCTTATGAACTACATATATTTCACCATCAAAGAAACGGGCGAAAAGTTGCGTATTGCTACCACACGTCCTGAATTGCTTTGTGCGTGCGTATGTGTGTTTGTACACCCTGACGATAACGAGCGCGCTAACCTTGTTGGCAAGACCGCAATTAGTCCGTACTACAATCGCGAAGTGCCGATTATTGCTAACCCCGATGTTGATATGGAAAAAGGCACGGGTGCTGTTATGTGCTGTACGTTCGGTGATGAAGCAGACGCAAAATGGCAGAAGGAATACAATCTACCCGTACTTGAAGGCATCGGTTATAATGGCCGTATGACCGACCTTGCTGGTGAATTTGCAGGGCAAAAAGTACGTGAAGCCCGCGAAAATATCATAAACAAGTTAAAAGAACTCGGGCTACTTTACGACCAACAAGAACTAACTCACTTAGTCGCTACCCACGAACGTTGCGGCACCGAAGTTGAGTTACTCATTAAGCCGCAATGGTTTATTAAAATGCTCGAACACAAAGACGAAATTTACCGCGCTGGCGAACAAGTGAAATGGAATCCCGAATATGCTAAAAAACGTTTTTTAAACTGGGTTGATGGACTTAAATGGGACTGGTGTATTAGCCGCCAACGTTTCTTTGGCGTACCTTTCCCCGTATGGTATTGTGCCGAATGTGGCGAGCCAATGCTTGCAGATACCAGCGACCTACCCGTTGACCCTAGTACGACACAACCGCATAAACCTTGCAGCAAATGCGGATACACGCACTTTAACCCAGAAACTGATGTTATGGACACGTGGGCAACAAGTTCGCTAACACCACAAATTTGTACAGACGTTATCACAAATAAAGGGCTTGATGATACTTATATCCCTATGGATTTGCGTCCAAATGCACACGAAAATATACGCGTATGGGACTTTTACACAATCGCAAAATCGCTGTTGCATTTCGGTAAACTTCCGTGGCACGATGTAATGATTAGCGGCTGGGGATTGAGCGCAACGGGTACAAAGTTGTCCAAATCAAAATCATCAGGTGGCACACCTACCCCGCTCGAAACTTATAAGAAATATTCAGCCGATGTAACGCGCTATTGGGCAAGTAATGCAAGTCTTGGTAAAGATGTGTATATAAAAGAAGAAGAATTCAAAAACGGCTTTAAATTAATGCAAAAAATTTGGAATGCTAGCCGCTTTGTGCTGTCTTTCCTTGAAGGGTACACTCCACACAAGCCTGCTGAAATATTGCCTATGGATAAATGGATAATCGAAGAATACAAGAAAACATTTAAAGCCTTTATGTCCTATATGGACAGATACGAAATGGGGCTCGCACTCAATGAATTGGAGCAACTTTTCTGGAATTTCTGCGATAACTACATAGAAATTGCAAAAAATAGGCTATATAAACCCGAAATTTATGGCGAACAAGCAAAAGAGTCAGCACAATATGCTGCAAGTACCGTATTACTTGGTATACTCAAACTTTTCTCAATTTATATGCCGCACATAACAGAAGAAATTTATCAAGCATATTATGCCGAAATCGAAGGTTGCAAATCAATTCACATTAGCAATTATCTTGATTTAGGGAGCAACATAGACGAGCAATTACTCAAAAACGGTGCTGAAGTTTGCGATATTGTTTCGCAAGTTCGCGGTTACAAATCACAAAATAATCTCAGTATGAAAGACGAAATTGCTGCTATTTCGCTTGCAGGATATAATGAATTTGTACGTACTTGTGAGGACGATATCAAGGCTGTATGTAGTATTCAAACCATAAATTACACAGACGGAGAAAAAGCCGTAACAATAGAATAATTAGAAAAACACCGCAAAAATTCAATTTTTCGGTGTTTTTTTGTTAAATATTCAGTATTTTTTTGACTTTTTTTCTTATTTTTGCAAGTGCTCTCTATTATCAACAAAAGAAAATTTATTTAACTGATTTAAATCTATATATTGAGGCTGTAAACAGGTCATTTCTATTTGCGGTTTGCCGTCTACATTTTTAATATTATCAATAGAACACGTCATAGGTGGCAAAATAACTTCGTCAAGTTCGTTTCTTATATTTTCAAGTAAATCAACCCTTATAGCAGGGAAACTTGCGGGAACATTTATTTTTACCATAATGCAATCTGCATTATTGCCATATTGCTTATTTCCCGCACTATGCGGTTCAAGACTACAAGAAGAAAATCCTAGTAAATTGATTTTTTGATTATTTTTATATATTTCACAAAATTCAGGATTTACATTTCTATATAATGTCATATCATTATCTAAAGGTTGCATTAGATTTTGTAAATTTTCTATATCTTTGTATGCTCTATCAATAACATCTTGTTTTGTGAATGTTTTAGAAAAAGGTTTAAAACGCTTTTTAAATAATTCATATTTCATTATAGAAATATCTTTATTTTTACTAAAAAAATTTTCAGGGCCTTTTTCTAATGCTAATTTTATTACAGCCATTCCGTCATTATTAATGATATCAATAAGTTTGTCTATATTATTAAAATCCCCCCATAACAATGCATTAATTAATGCTGCATCATTTATAACATAAAACATTAAGGATTCATTCTCAGCCGCCGTCATAGCATTTACTCCTAAATTCTAAATAATAACTATTGTAATTAAAAAAACTTATTATGTCAAGTCCGCAAAAAATCAAGTGAATTTATTTTTTAATTTTAATAAAATTTAATTTATGAATAAAGAATAAAATCAGTAAAAATAGTGCTAAAATTATAAAAATACCGCTAAAATGTTGAAAAAATGCTAAAATATTACCTAAAAATGCACTTTTATAAACGACTTCTCCTAAAATTTGATTGCTTGTTACTGCCACGTCATTTTGCGTACTATTATCACCTTTTGTAATAATATTTTCCCCATTTACCACAACAATTCTATGCGCTGTAAGGCGTGAATTTTGTATAAAACAAACTATATCACCTGTTTTATACTCTTGTTGCTGTGAATATATAATTAAATCATTTTTATTTAATGCTGGTTCCATACTTTGAGTTTGAACTAACCCCAAATAATAATTAAAAACAGGAATATTAAATATATTTAATAAAAGAAAAATACTAAATAAAGCCAATACGATACAGCCAAAAATGCATAAGGGAATTTTAATGTATTTATTCATAATTTTGCCTTAAAATTTGTTTTAATATTTTTTGCTTAAATATTATTTGTTATTTAATAAAAAATAAGATTTATTTTAAACAAAACAAGCAGAAATCATTGCATAGTACTGTATTTTTTGCAAAAAAAGCGCATAAAAACGCAATTTTTTAATGCATAGTACCCCGATTTTGCTATTTAGTGCCTTTTTTGTGCAACTATCTTTAAATGCTAAAATTTTATATAATCTTTATGTATGCCCTATATTATATTAAAATAAAATTAAAAATATAGCAAAAATGCTAACAAATTTCCTAAGTAAATTTAACGCAAAAAACATTACTTAAAACACATATTTAAAGATAAAATAATATTTATAAAATTAATAAATTCCCTTATATACAAAAAATTCACGAGTATATCTCGTGAATTTTTTATAAAAGATTTTAGAAAAGTCTTTCGTGTTTACGTGGTTCAAAATCATATTTATTAATAGGTGCTAATTCATCTTGCAAATCATTTTTCATATCCTTGTATCCGCCACCGTCCAATATTTTACCATTATCCATAATATCACCGTGATAAATTCGAGATACAACATAATTGTATTGCTGCCCCAATTCATCACGATACTTTCCCAAATCGCACTTTGGTGGCAAAGGTGAAAGACATTCTCTCAACATTTCGCGCGCTTCTGGAAGCACTTTGTTAAGGTTTGCGCAATGGTCGGCATATATCCAGTTAAGATTTGCTTTTTCTAGTTGCATAAACGCATACAAAGAATTTTCCAAAGTCTGCGGCTGATTATGCGTCAACAAATGATGCAGTTTACCACAATCAACAAGCAAGTTTACCTTGTTCCCTAACAAATTTGAGAAAAGCAATACTTTGCAAATGTCCACCGTTTCGGCATCAACTTTGCCCTTGCTTGCAAGATATTCAAGAGAATCAAGCAATTTATAACTCATTGCGCGTTGAGAGTAACCAAGGAATGCGGCATCGCCTTCGGGTAAAATTTCAGTTGAATACGCAGTATGTCCTGTTGGATTTTCAAGAACCGCACGCGGTGCATAATAAATACCCGCAATTTTATTATTTAAGCCATAAAAAGATTTTAAATCTACAAGGTCATATTTGCGTACATTTTGCTGTAACGTGCCATAACGTGCGCGGTCGTCAGGTTCTGCAGGCATCAAATCACCGTGAGCAGCACTTGGTGTATAGTCAGCAAAAATCTGTGGCTCGTAGCCTTTTTCCTTGTCTATTTTAAGTCCGTTTGTAAATGTCAGCATCATCTTATCGTAATCGCGTTTAAACAATGTAGCATATTCTGGGCACACAGGCGGAAATTGGTCAATAAGGCTATATATCGCCTGTTTAATTTGTTGCGCATTGTAGTTGTTATCCTTAAATAATTTGCGCAATTTCTGCTCATCTGTAAGTAAGGGCGCAAAATCTGGAGTTTTTGTCAATGGAGAAGCCGCCACTTCCTTGAAATAATTATCCAACTTAATAGATGCATTATTTTTCGTTGCTTCGTCTGCTGCCACTCTTTCAATTACAACACGCGCAGATAAACAAGCAAGCAAATAGCGGTCGCGCTCCAAAATTTGTGTAAGTAAATGGTCTGTATTTGGAGACATTGCATAATACATTAGTTGCGGATAATCAACCCCCACAATACAACGCAAATTAAACACAGGAGAAGCCTGTTTCATACTCGGGCCATCTTCGTAAGCAAGTTGAATGGCGAGTGCTTTTTGCGGGCTAATTTGGTCTTTTAAAAACGCGTAGCGCGCCCACCCATTCAGTTGTGGAGAATATTTTGAATAATCTCGTATTTGTGTACCATTTGGGTTATTTAAAAACTTTGCGCAATCAGGTTTTATGTAATCGGTGTTAATTCTCAAAAAACTCGTACGAGTTGGGTTGCCAAACACATCATCAAGAGCGCGAAATGGCGGTTCATCGTAATACCTAGAAATTGTCTTGGTCCTAGTAGGCAGTGAAAATTTCATAGCGGCACTTCCTTTTGTTTTTTCTATTATACCACGCATTTCACACTTTTTCAATATCAAATTTTAAAATTCACACACCAAAAACGAATCAACCAAATATCATACAACAATTTATAAAAGCAAATAATATACCTTTAAACTTCTAATTAAAAATTAAATAATCTATAAAAATTCGAAAAATCGCAAATAAAAAACTCTATCTCAAAAGATAAAGTTTTTAATTATTAATTCACTTCGGTGATTATTACGTTTGCGCCTGTGCCGCACACGTTTTCTAGTAACACATCGCCGAAATGTGCATTTTTGGGTTCGGGGGCTGATTTAATAGCGCGCAGGACTTCAAAATACTTTGATTTTTCCACGGCTTTGTCTGTACGTACAGCCAAGGTGCCCCCACCTGCCTTATTGTATACAGTAGTAATTGTACGCATAGGGCAAATAAATTCTTGCTTGCCATATTCGGCACCACGCGGGCAACGATTACCGCTCACGACTACTTCACCATTTTCTTCACGAATGGTCAAGTGGCACCCAATCGGGCAGCGAATACAAACAGTTTGTAATTCTTTCATACACTCTCCTAGTTAGATGCAGGCGGTGTGCCATTTGGATTATTTGGGTTGTTTGGTGTTGTGTTTGGACGTGGTGGCTGGTTGCCTTGCGTAAACGGAGTTACAGGCGGACGCGGAGCCGGTCTAGGTTGCCCTGTTTGAGCAAAAGGATTTGCTGGACGTGGCGCCTGTGGCTGTGGTTGACCGTATGGACGAGGAGGTTGTTGCGGTTGCTGCATTGGTCTAGGTGGCTGTTGCATTGTAGGACGTGGAGCCTGCGGAGTAAACGGATTTACAGGACGTTGAGTTTGTGGTGCTTGTGGTTGCTGTACAGGGCGCGGGTTTGCGTTTGCCTGAGGTCTATTATATGGACTGTTTTGAGCAAAATTATTAAAACTTGCGTAAGGATTATTTTGATTTTGATTTATTATAGGAGATTGTGGTGCTTGCGGTTGCACAAAAGGACGTGCTGGTTGTGGAGCCGTTTGAGGTTGCTGAGCAGGGGCTACAAAAGGTCGTTGCTGAGCATTTTGCGCAAAATTATTTTGATTAGCATTTAATACAGGATTTGTTGCAAAATTGCTAGACTGTGGCGGTGTAGTATAATTGTGTGGGAATTGCGGAGTGCTAGTAGGTCCTTGTGCTTGTGCTGGCTTCATCTGTACAGGTTCAGGGTTGAAAGGAGTAGAAGGTATACCAGCATCGCCGTCTAACAATTTTGGACGACCGTCCGCATTTTTCTTGCGAGTATCAGGATTATAGTCCACAACCACACGGTGTGGCACAGTGATAAACATCCAAATTGCCGAAACAATAAGGAAAATCGCAATTATTCCCAAATATTGTGCTGAAACAAACTCGCCTGCTTCTACAAAGAAATCAACATTTCCGTCAATCAAGGTATTGAGCGCATTAAGAGCGGGGAATGCTGAAAGCACCATCCAGAATGTTGCAGCAAACACAAGCACAGTGCTAGCGCGGTTTTTGTGATACTTTTGTTTGATACGAGCAACAAAACCTATCACATAAAACACAAAACTCAATACAAACAGCGCAAGTACAGCATAAGTCGAGTATTGCAGCAAATCAATGGTCGTGTCAGCAGCATCGGCTATCGTTGATTCAATAGCAGTTAATAGATTTGGCACTAATAGTGAAAGTACACCAAATAGAGCGCTAAATCTAAACATTGTGCTTGCGGTTGATGGGCGCGCAAAGAAACAAATAAAGTACACACCACCCAAAAACAGCAAGATACCAACACCGCCCCATACGGCAAACATTTCCATAAAATTAGCGCCGAGTATTGATTCAAATGTCCCGCTTAAATCCCAAATGGGCTCAATTCCCGCAATTTCGGAAATTAAAGCAGGCACATAAAGCATTACAAGCAATGCCCCTAAAATAAGAGCAAAAATTCCGCCCACGATATAACCAGGGCGCTTACCTTGTTTTTCAATATTCTTAGACATACCTACCTCTTTTAAGTCTGATTGTAATTAGTATAACAAAAAAAATCGAAAAATTACAAATTAATTAAGTATCTTTTTAAAAATATTTAAAATTTTAGCAAATCTTGACGAAAAAAGAAAAATGCGGTTAGCTGCCTTAAATTATTACATAATTTGCTATTTTTTTTAAAATTTATGCACTTTCCCAGACAAAAAACAGCACTAAGCCGCGTTTTTTTACGGTTTAGTGCTGGAAATTTTAAAAAATAATCTAAAATCCTATATTTTCCTATTCCGTTTAATTGAACTTAGTAAAAAAGTTACTAAGGTGCATAAAAATATTTTTGCTAATTTATTAAAACACTGTCATTCTGAGCATTCCCCACGTTAGCCTTAGACGAAGAATCTATTCCGCTTTTTGTACTATGCGAAATCATCATTGTAACCGTTGTCCGTTTGTGAGTTCATATCGTCTAAATTTTCAATAGGGGTAAAGCGAGCTATTATTATTTTGTTTTGTACTTGTGATAGCGATAAATCTGTTGAAAGGTCCGTGCTGATTGGGGTTTCTTCGCCCATTATATACCATCCTAAAAATTTATAACCTGTGTATGCTACCGCGCTAAAATGGACATAGTCCACACCATCTATATTTGAATACCCTGTTATACGGGCTTCACCTATGGCTGCGGTTGCGCCTTCTAGGCTTTCTACACATACAGCCACACCGTCTGCCATACTGCTACCAAATACGGCGGTGAGTGTGGTATCAGTAGATACGGTGAAATCTAACGGATTATCAGTATATCGCTGCCCTGTGGCTGAGTCTAGCCAATACAAAAAGGCATAACTTGCACTAGATATAGCATAAATATTTGTTATTTGAGTCCCGCTATCTTGTATTACTTGGGTACTTGTGATTAGGGAGTTGTTGAATAGTATTTTGCCGTAGTTTTCGTTGTTTGTGGTTATGGTGATTGTTGGGAGTTTCTCAAAGATTGCAGTTACCAGCGCATTGCCAGTTACGGTAAATCTATAAGGATTTGCGGTTGGTTCGCCGCTATCATATTGGTTGTTTCTGTTTGTGTCCCAGCCTACAAATTTATAATTAGAATTAGTTAAATTTGCGGTTAGTGTGGCTTGAGTACCTTGTTGATACGAGCCCCCGCCTGATACTGTTCCCGCTTCGGTGATGTTTACGGCGGTTGTAACAGTGTACATAATTGGCTCAAATACGGCGGTGTAGGT
>CALWPB010000022.1 GCA_944383315.1 uncultured Clostridia bacterium
ACGCGTCAATATGTGCGTTAATGCTTGTCCAAATGTTTTTGGGCTGGTCAATTACAAAAGTAAAGTCGCCAAGTAATTCTGGCAATGTTGCGGTTGGCACAAAAGGACTTGCGAACTGCCACGCTTCGCGCGGTAAACCGCTATTAATTAGATTTTTTGCGTGAGTAAGAGCATTTAAATTCCCTAAAAAGTCGGTAGGGTTCTTTGCCTTGCCTGCGCGCTTTTGCATTAAAGCAAGTTGCTCATCAATCAACGCACTTGCATTTGCCACAATTTCGCTAGGCAATTTATAACCATTCGGGCAAACCGTTATGCTATTTACTTTGTCTATTGAATACTGTGTCAATGCGTTAAAAGAAGTTATTTTCTCGATTTGCGTATCAAAAAAATGAATACGGTACGGAAGCGGTGAAGCGAGCGGGAAAATATCAATAATATCACCACGTTTTGCCCACTGTCCCATACTCTCCACACTCTCAGTGCGCTTGTAACCTATTTCGGTAAGTCGTGCGCCCAAAGTGTCGGGTTCTATCTCGCTATTTTGTGCGATATGCAGGGTGTTTTGCTCCCAAAAAGTACGCGGAGCAAATGCGGATACTAAAATTTCAGGGGTAATTATTAAAGTATCAATATTATGATTAATCGCTTGAAAAAGTGCGCTTTGAGCATTTAGCCCCATTCCGCCAAATTCGAGAATATGAAGGCAGAAATCATCTGTTGCGTTGTCAAGCACTGCGACCTTACGTCCTAAACTTTCAAACTCTTTTGCTATTGTATCAATGTCGCTGTCTGCGGTAACATAACAAATAGGCGCATTAACCAGCGAAGAAAGTAGTGCGCGCTCGCCTAGATTAAAGCCGAAAACGCTCACCTTACGGGAGCGTACTTCGTTTGCTATTTTACTAACTTGGCTATTTTCAAATAATTTGCGCATAAGCCTCTCGCTATTTTGTATCGGAAATTGCACCTTGTTTTATAAACATTTTAACATATTCAATCGCTTTGTCAATACCGATATCTACATTTGCTTGAGTCTTTGCGTCCATTTTGCGTAATACATATTCTGCAAGGTCAGAGCCGCGACTTGCCGAGTCTACACCAATGCGAATACGCGTGAAATCGGTCGTGCCGAGTCTTGAAGTAACAGAGCGCAAACCGTTGTGCGTACCAGCAGAACCAGACGGACGCGCACGGCAAAGCCCCGCGGTCAAATCTACGTCGTCTAGTATTACACAAATATCACTTTCCTTGATGTTGTATTTTTTAGCAATGGCAAACACGCAGTCGCCGCTGCTATTCATAAAAGTAAGGGGCTTTAAAAGTAATACTTCGGTATCCCCTACCATTGTTTCGGCAATAAGTCCTTTTTTCTTTTTCTTCTTTAATTCAACTCCCAAATATTTTGCTATTTTATCAATTGTCGCAAACCCCACGTTGTGCGGGGTATTGTCAAATTCAGCACCTGGATTTCCTAAACCAACTATTAATTTCATAACTTTCTCCTATTTCTTCACTATTCCTTTGTTGATATAACTAAAAGGCTCGATACTACTATTATTTGTAATTTTGCTGTTTATAATCACACTATGCATAATATTTGAGCCATTGCCTATGCTGCTATCAATAATTGTATTGCCAACCTGCAACACAACATTATCCCCTATAATCGTTTTGCCTTGTAATACGTTTTGCGGATAAATAACAGTATTTTGCCCAACAATCACATCGGCATCAATACTTGTCCAGTCAGCATCAATAAACTGCACACCGTTGCGCAAATGAAAGTCGATTATTCGCTTTTTGAGTACACTTTGCGCTTGTGAGAGTGTATCCATATCGCACACAACCATAAAATCTTGCAAGCCCATAAAATTAGGCAAGGTCGTGCTATACAACTTTTCAGCAGTGCGGATATAGTCTGTACGGAAAATGTACCCGCGTTCAAACTTGCAAACATTCATCCCTTTTGTCTGCGTGTAGTCAAGGCAGGTCAAAAACATTTTGCGCGTAAGTAGCGGAGTATCCGCATAGAAAACTGCCGTATATTTGTTGTTGGTAAGATGTGGTCTAATAGTGCTCAAAATATCAGCATTTGCGGTCGTTTCAATTTCGAGCACGGGGCATTTATCAAAGGCAAGAGTAACCCACTCGGTCATTGTTTTGCCCCAAATCCGAGTATCAAAACTGCGAGTGCTCCCCGTAAAAGCGGGGTGATGAATTTTTAAAATAATTACCGCGCAATCGTTGTCAATAGGTTCGGGCGCACGGGCGCGAGCCCACATTGTGTCGATTTCGTCAATGCTTTCAGTTGAAATTTCAGTATCCAAATCCATACTTAATACAGACATATTCTCCTAGTCCTTTTTTCTCAAATTTTTAAAAAAATCACTCAAAATGCCCGCGCACTCCGCTTCACACACTCCGCCGATAACTTGCGGGCGATGATTGAATCGCGTGTCAGTGGGCAAATTGTACAAAGTACCACAGCAACCTGCCTTTTCGTCATAAGCGCCAAAAATCACACTCCGCAGCCTTGCATTTATGCATGCTCCCGCACACATTGGACACGGTTCGAGAGTAACATAAAGGTCGCAGTCATTAAGTCGCCAATCACCCGTTTTTTTGATTGCCTTGTCTATAACCAACATTTCCGCGTGCTTTAAGGCATTGCGGTGCTGATTTTTGGTATTGTGGGCGCGGGCTATCACGACACCGTCCCGAACAATAACCGCGCCTATCGGCACTTCCGCTTTTTCGCGTGCTTTTTCCGCCTCTCGCAAAGCCACTTGCATAAACTTGATGTGTTCGTCCATTTTCGCTCCAATCTTTTAATATTTTATTATAACCTAAAAAGTACAAAATCGCAAATAAATAAGCATACAAAATATTAAAAAAGACTGTATAAAACAGTCCTTATCTTGAAAATTGTTCAAGTTGTGTTTGCTCCGTATTTTGCTTGCGGGCTTGTGTAACAAACTTCTTTTCAAAATTTAACACACTGCGCTTATAACGGTAGTAAGCCATCTCATAATTGCCGCTTTCTATCAATTTTACGCATTTATCCACCAAGTTTTTGTATATATAGTGGTAAATAAAGTCGCTATACGGCATATTATTGAGCCCTTTTACAATAGCGGGTGCAACACGATAATAGTGCTTTATAGCAGCCGCCACTATCACGGACTTCATCCTCAGAAGGATTTTAAGAATTATTACTTTCCTTTCGACTTTCATCAGGGTCTTTGCCTGCATTGTAATCGTCTTTATTTTCCCAATAATCATGACTATGTCCGCCATCACCATTATCTCTGTATCGGTTTACTTTCCCATTTTTTTCGTAACTCGTATAAATTAAATTTTCATCATTTTCATCATCAACATTGTAACTAACATAACCCAAATCTCTTTTTTCTCCACCCATATTTATCTCCTTTTACCATTAATTTTAACATCGCAATCGACATCGCCGTCATCATAAAAAATAAAATTTTCTTTACCTATTTTTTCAAAAAGTTTATCAAATTTAGCAACCGCTTCGTCTGATTTTTGTATCAGAGTTTTTTCATCCCAACCCGCTCTATTTACTCTATAGTACTTTAAATAATCAAATGCTTCATCTTGGTATACTGAATCGTCACCTGATAAATCTGCATAACATTCTATGGCTAAACTTCCTTTAAGTAATCTCTTACCGTTAAAATGGTAATGTTTTTCAGCTTCCCCACTTGTCCACTGTCTACCAAATTTATCTACATACATTGCCCTATCTCCTTTTATGTTTTTTGTATTATAACATAATTGTTAAATGTTGTAAATATTTATAATATTTTTTGCTATAAAAAAGGCTCAAAAATTAGCCCTAAAATTAACAAAATTATTTTCGAAAATATGCGATTAAATCGGCAAAAATATTTTTAGTTTCATCAAAAATTTGTGGCAAATGCTCTTTTCCTATCGGGTGCGGTATACTATCATTGCCTACTTCAATCGTATATGCAGGTATTCCCAAATGCTCAATGCACCAATCTTTGTATCCGCCCGCACTCGCTCCCGAACGGCTTAAACGGTAGCCCGTACTTTTCGCTAGCATTTTGCCGATTTTTTTATCACGAACTAGCGCGCTAGGGTTTTGGTGAAAGTCCCAATAAATTACTTCGCCTTTACTATGAAATGAGAGTGTAATATCGGGTTTGATTTGCTCGGTAAACGCAATTAAACTGCGAGTTTCTGGCTCGCTATTTGGGCTGCTGCCAATATAATTTTGCGCCCCCGCATTTAGCACATTTTTCTTGCCAGTCCCCCAACGCGCATCAAAATTAACGTTTAAATCTACCCCGCGCGCGTTCGCTTTCCAAAGGCTAAAATCAGTACCGCGATTTAATTCAAGCAAATTATCAGCCATTGCCCCTGCACTGTCTACCCCGTCTATGCTCAACGCGACCCCGTCCACATTAATTACAGGTAAAATATAAATTGTGCCTGTGCCTATGGGAATAGTTTTTAGCAAACTAACACAATGCAAATTTGCAAGATAGTATGTAATATGCTCGCGGGCGTGAATTGCGTATTGCGCCAAGATTTTGGGGTATCCGCAACCAATTTCAAAGGCAAAAATAGGACGACCTAGTATCGTCCGCCCTATTTCGATTTGCTCTGCGCCCAACTCCACCAACTTACTACAATCAGCCAAATATTCGCTTACAAAACTCATTAAAAACTTATATGCTGTTTTGTTTTATTTTGTGAAATTTTATTTAAATGTTATTTCGCAAGTTTCGTTGTTATCAAATTTTAATATTGCTTTATTATCAATTTGAATATTAAAAATAATATTAATAATACCAATAAAATAACGTCTAAATTCCGTTTTATTTTTTAAAAAAATCTTTTGATTAAAATCTTCAATATCGTCAAAATCTAAATCATAATAAGCATTATTTTGCATTTATTTATCCCCCTTTATAGTAATTTCTGCAATTTCGCCATCCCCCAAATAAACAAGAATTTTGTCCTTTTGCCTAACTATTTTGTTGCTTAAATTTAATTCCATAAATTCGCAAATAATATCAGCAATTTCATTTGTAATACTCATAAGTACCCCCAATATAAAATTTTTTAAAATTGCAATAGTGGTCGAATAATATTGCAACTATTGAATTATACCCCAATTAAACGCAAAAATGTAACTAAACTAAAACATTTTGCAATATTTTTTAAGCATTAATTATGCGAAAAATGGGGGTATTATGTCTAAATTTGTAGAAAGATTTACCTTATTGTTGCAATCAAAAAATATGAACACGCAAAGTTTAAAAAAGGAAGTTGGAATTAGTACCACACAATCAGGTAGATATTTATCAGGTTATTATGAGCCAAGTTTGAAAAATGCTTTGAAAATTTGCGATTACTTTGGTTGCTCGCTTGATTATCTTATGGGGTTAGATACTGAAATAAACCGTAACAAACAAACGCAAGCACCTAGTGTAGATAAATTTTTGAATAGATATAATAGTCTTTTGAAAGAAAATAACACTAATCATCATAGAGTTGCAAAGGAATTAAAATTCAATCGTAATAATTTAATATATTGGCAACAACACAAAACATTTCCTTCACTTACAATACTTGCAAATTTAGCACAACATTTGCATACTTCTATTGAATATTTAATAGGTCGTAGTGATAATACAAATTAAAAAAATCTCAAAATTAATTGAGATTTTTTGTTTTTTCTATGCCTTTATACTGCGCAAATCTTTGCCAAAGCGGATAAGGAAATTTGCGCGGATAATTTGGTGAAATTCTTGTGCTTCGGTGCTGGTGATAACTATATTTTCAAGTTCGGGAAATTCAAGACGTACCATATTTTGCATTACTTCAAGAGTGCGCGCTGAAATGGGTATATAGCGGTTTGTACTGCAATGTATGCACACAAATTCGCCCGAATCGACATCAAAACGAACTATATCACTATTTAGTGGCTTGCCACAGGTTTTGCAAGTACGCAAATTCATAGCATATCCCGTAATCTTAAACACACCGAGTGCAAAGCGCATCATAATTACATCGGGGTCTGTGTCTGTGGTTGCGAGAGTTTTGAGTGCGTGTAGCAACCCTGAAAAGAGCAAGTGGTCTGGCTCTTGCACTACACTTGCAGTGTCTGCCATTTCAAGTAATGCGCTACCTGCGACCATATCGCGATAATCTTGGGTAATATCGAAAAAGTTTTCAATTTCGGTAGCGCCTGAAACTGTGAGCATATCTCCCCTGCCTACCAGTTTAAACTGTGCAAAGCAAAAGGGCTGCGATGCAAATTTCATTTTGGCAGTTACTTTCTTAACTCCCTTTAAAATTGCGGTAATCCTACCGTGGTCAGGGGTAAGAATAGTAATTATTTTATCGCTCTCGCTGTAGTCCATCGCTCTCAGGACTACGCCTTGTGTTATCATTTGTTGCATCTAAAAATTTTCCTTCCTTTATTCCTATATAAACCAAATAATCAATTATTGCGCCCGTTTCATAAAAGCGAGCCCAAGCGGCATCTAATAGTCTTTTATCCAAATAATCGTATTCCATAATCTCACCTCGCAGATTTCTTTTAGTTTATACAATAGTTTTGTTTTTTATGCGACCTTTACTCTATCCCGCCAATTTGGTTTGACCTTGACAAATAATTCTAGAAACACTTTGCTATTTAGCATTTTTTCCATAGCGAGCCGACATTCTGTGCCGATTTTGCGGAGCATTGCCCCAGATTTGCCGATTATAATATGCTTGTGATTTTCTTTCTCGCAATAGATGGTTGCGGCAATGCGCGCAAGTTTCCCGTCCTGCTCGATGCTCTCAATTTCGACTCCGACTCCGTGCGGAATTTCGTCATTAAGAAGCCAAAGTATTTTTTCTCTAATCAACTCGGCAAGGCTAAATTCAATATCTTGCGCGTTGTACACATCGCGCGGGAAATACTCTATGTTGTCTGTTAATTTTGCTAATATAGATTTTTTTAGGTCGTCTAGGTTCTGCCCTGTGCGTGCGGATACTCCAAAAATTTGCTCAATCCCCGCAATTTCGTTTAGTTTATTCATACGGGGATACAAAGTTTCAAAAGTGCCCAAATCGACCTTATTTACCACAGCAAACACTGGAGCATCTCCGCTCGCGTATTTACGTAATAATTTCAAATCGCTGTCGTCAAAGTCCTTGCTACCGTCCAATACATACAGTATCAAATCGACATCGACTGTTGCGGTATCAATCGCCTGCTGCATCACGCGGTCTAGGTTGTTGCGCAACTTGTGTATACCAGGTGTATCAATGTAGACTATTTGATAATCTTCGCCGTTGTCTATGCCGAGTATTTGATTGCGGGTTGTCTGCGGTTTGGGGCTAACTATCGATACTTTATGCCCTATCAAAGCATTAACAAGCGTAGACTTGCCCACATTCGCCTTGCCTAGCACAGCCACAAATCCTGAACGAAATGCCATAGCGTCTGCCTCCTTTCGTTCTATTATACCAAAAGTAACGCAAAATCACAAGCAAAAGCAACAAAGCGCTCTAAAATTTGCTGTTTTTGTAATTTAACAACAAGAAATGTATATACTATAAATTAGGAATTTTGAAGTGCGAAGGAAAAACTAATAATAAATGGTTTGGCTGGCTGTCGGGAGTATCCGCGTTTCAATATAGCACAAACTACCGCTAGACTATTTGCTAGCGTAAATAGGCATTCTGAGCCCAGCCCACAGAGACGGAGACGAAGAATCTCAGCCATTTAAAAGAAATAGATTCTTCGCAGGCTGGGCTACGATGTCCGTCTCAGAATGACCTTCTTTTATTAGAATTTAATTTTTCAAGGCGGTTGATTATGGACTTTTGGCTTCCCATTCTTTTGGGACTTGTACAAGGTATTACCGAATTTTTGCCCATTTCGAGCAGTGGGCATCTTGTAATTTGCGAGCATTTTTTTGGAATGGAAGGAAATTTCCTTTTCCTTAATATTTTGTTACACGTCGCCACACTCGGTGCGGTGATTATATATTACCGCAAAACGATTTGGTATCTCATCACTCATCCGTTGTGCCAAACAAATCGTTATCTCGTAGTTGCGACTATCCCCGCGGTAATATTTGTACTATTGTTTGGGAACTTTGTAGACACGGTATTATCTAGTATTGTAATGGTGGGAGTTGGTTTCCTGCTTACTGCCGTTTTTCTCACTATTGCCAGCATAATTGCAAAACGCAACACAAACCCGCAACCGCTTAAATACTCAAACGTGCTTGTAATGGGAGTTAGTCAGGCATTTGCGGTATTCCCCGGACTTAGCCGTAGCGGTACAACACTTGCTTTTGGACTTACCGCGGGAGTTGAACGCCAAACCGCCCTTGATTTTAGTTTTTTAATGTCTATACCTATCATACTTGCGAGCCTTGTATATCAACTGATTTTTGCGGACTACGGCACATTGTTCGCGGATATAAATGTAGTTGGCACTATTATAGCCTTTGTAACCGCATTTTTTAGCGCACTACTCGGGCTAATACTTATGAAAAAGGTTGTTAAAAACATAAATTTACTCTACTTTGTGCCTTATCTCATAATCGTGGGAATAATTACAATAATTTTCGCATAAAAGAGCGAATTAAAGTTATTTTTAAGCACTCGCAAACAATATAATACGGTATGGCATTTTCTCCTTTTTTCGTATTTTTGGTAACAATGGCACTATCTATGGTGCCGCTAATAGAATCAAAGGGCGCAATTCCTGTCGCTATGAGTTCGGCTCTTTGGGGTGATGCCGCGCTCACGGCGGTGGGCGCGTGGCTTGCAACCATTCTTGGCGGAGTTATCGTTTCGTTTGTGGCTGTAATTATCTTTTTACCTTTCCGCAAACTGCTCGAAAAAATATCTTTTTTCCGTAAAATTTTCGCGCACTGTGATAAAGCAGTAATTGAATGGCTAGCAAAACAGCAAGAAAAAAAGCGTATTCGAACTCTAAATCGCGAAACAAAGCGCAACAAAACAAAAGCGCCTATTCGGCAAAGTCAACAACACACTCCTCAAATAGTCTTTGCGCCAAAGCAACAGGAAGCCCCCGCAAAAACAACGCGCGCGAAAACACGCCACAAAAAAGAAAAGCCGCGGGGCGACAAATTCTCATGGGGTAGATTTTGGATAGCCTTTGTATTTTGTGCGCTACCTATTCCCCTTTCGGGTGTTTGGACAGCGGGCGCGCTTTGTTCGGTGTTGCGGCTTGACTTCTGGCGCAGCATCCTAGCCCTAACGGTAGCAAACACGATTGATTGTTCTCTTGTGGCAGTGTTCTGTTTCTGGCTTGAAGATTATATAGACCTTATGCTCTCTATAATTATGGTAATTGTTGTACTTGTGATTGTGTACCAGATTTTAAAATATTTTGTGTCCAAAGCCCCAAAAAGAGCAACAAACGGCGGTCAATTTATACAAAATGATTGAAAAGCACCTAAAAATTTGATACAATAGGTTATTAAAATATTTTAGAAGGTGCTTTAATGAATCTAAGGTACAACATAAGACATTCGGCACTCGGTGGACTTTGGGGGCTCGGGGCTCCGCTGCTAGTTTCGATAATTGCGTCTATAATACTAATTATTGCAGGCGGCGAAGAAAGTGCGCTCGGGAACAGTGTAGCATTTAACGTAATAATTAGCATAATCACGGAATTATCTTTCTTCCTTGTGTTCTATATCATAAGCCGCCGCACGCAAACAGATTGGGTGCAAGCAAGCGGTGTGCGTAACGTTTCGCCGTGGTACTTGTATATTATTGCAGCAGTTTTAGGCATTTTGTGTGTATTCCTATTCAACCCAATCATTAGCCTTTGGGAACAGTTGCTTTCGCTCATTGGTTATGACATAAGCGGCGAACTGCCTATGCCACTAGATAGCGTAGGTATGCTAATACTTGCAATATTTGCGGTAGCGCTAATCCCTGCGATTTGTGAAGAATTTTTATACCGCGGGCTTGTGCTAAATGGGCTACGCAAGTACGGTGTATGGGTATCCGTGCTAACAAGTGCGTTACTTTTTAGCCTAATGCATATGAACTTGCAGCAACTACCCTATACCTTTATTCTTGGTGTAATTTTTGGGCTAATTGTGTATTATACTCGCAACATTTGGTTAAGTATAATAATGCACTTTCTCAACAATGCCACAGCAATACTGATTATGTATTTTATTAAAAATAATAGTACTGAATTTGTTTGGTGGCATATATTAGTTGCGCTTGGGTGTGTGATAGTGGCTTGCGGAATTATTTGGCTTGTGGTATGGTTAATCAAGAAAAAAGACAACAAAGCCACAGAACAAGACCCCCTAGACACGCAAACGATACTCCCTGCCGCTCAACGCAACAAATTGATGCTTACCCCAATACTTGCGGGGGTGCTATTCCTAATCTTATTTAGTTTAATTAATTTTGGAGTTATATGAAAAACAATTTAATTCAGGATAAAAAAGTATTTTATGCAGGGCTAATATACTTCATCTCAATTCTGCTGTATATCGGTATGCGTATTTTATGGGGCACTGGTGTATTCTCAAATATTGACCCGATACTTAGCGACCTATTATTCTCAACCTTTGTACAAGTACTGATACTTGCGGCTTTCCCGTTCTTTGCGTGGAAAATACTCAACAAACAGACGTTTAAGCAAACGGCTGAGCGATTCTTCTTTAAAAAAGTATCTTTTAAAACAGTGCTTATCTCGCTCGGGCTCGGCTTCCTTATGTATATAATAGTTATCTATGCATCATCATTTTGGAACACTATAATATCACTTTTTGGATACTCTTCAAGTTCCGTAGGAGTTACATCTGATTTGCCCGTATGGCTCGCTTTTCTCATTACCTTTGTATCTACTTCGTTAATGCCTGGGTTCTGCGAAGAAACAGCGCACCGCGGACTCCTGCTCGGCAATATGCGCAACAATGGATTAAAGCGCGCAATTTTGATGACCGCCCTAATCTTCGGGCTTGCGCATATGAACGTTGTACAATTTGGGCACGCATTCGTTGTGGGACTTGTGCTAGGTGCTTGCACGTTTATTAGCCGCAGCATCTTCCCCGCTATGATTATTCACGGCACAGTGAACTTCTGCTCGATTTATGTAGATTATTCAAGCGCATATGGCTGGTTTGGCGGCAATATAATGGAAAACTTCTCAAACTTCCTTGCAAATAGTAATATCTTTGTAAGTATGTTGTTGTCTTTCCTAATTTTGTCAACCGTTTTGATTTTGGTAGCAATCCTTATTTCAAGACTCTTTGTCGAAAACAAGCGCGCTAAATTTGCTTCATTCAAGAAAAATCTATACGATTCGGTTAAAGGCACAGAGCACGAAAACGAAATCAATTTCCGCGATGAACTCGAACTCTATACATTGTTTAATAAAGCAAGCGCAAACGACCTAAAAACAAAGGTTGATAACGGGCAAATACCTATCAAACATCTTGAAAAGGAACTCGGCAACAGCCCGCTAAACACTATGATTTATAGCGAATTAGACGAATATCGTAAGCCGCGAGCAATGGACAATATCTTTGTTTATATCACTATATTTATGATGGCAGCCGTAACAATAGCAACATTTATCTGGGGCACGTTTTAGGTAAAACTTAATAAGTAAACCATAAAAAAATTAATTTAATTCTATGCTTGACACAATAAAATAAATAACGTATAATATATTTATACGCTATATGCAGGTGTAGTTCAGTGGCAGAACACGAGCTTCCCAAGCTTGATATGAGGGTTCGATTCCCTTCACCTGCTCCAATCAAGCACGGTGGTATCAACTCCGTGCTTTTTATTATGAGTATATGGTTATTGGGAATCGAACGGGTGCGCTCGAAAAAGTTGCCTGTGGCAAATTTTTAGCACCCCGGC
>CALWPB010000023.1 GCA_944383315.1 uncultured Clostridia bacterium
ATGACAACGACAGAAGTATTCGTTTTTTTTGCAATTAAGAGAGTTAGGTATAAAAAGAGAAACATAGACGATTTTTTTGTCTATGTTTCTCTTTAATATTCTGCTAGTTTCAAAAGTAAGTGACTAAAAGCCTGTTTTTTTTAACAAACGGGATTGTTTCCCTTATTTTGTTTCGGTAAAGCCACCTGAAACTTGTTTGATTTTTGGTAATGGGTTCCCCTTCTTCTCACGTGGAATGATATCAATTTTTTCTGAATTTAAGCCAATAGTGCCTTCATCTGTAAGTAATACTAAATCTCTAGGGTTTGTAATGCAAGTAGCAAAGGTAATTTTATCTTCTTTATTTAGTAAAATTAATCTCACACCTTTCCTGTAACGTGGCAATTTATCAATTTGAGCCAAAATCACACGTTTTGCAACTGCTTTTTCGGTAACAACTACCATTTCCCCTTCGTCTGCCGTAAGTCCTGCATACACACAGTAATCGCCTTCATAGAAATTTACACCACGAACACCGCCAGAAACTCTACCTTGAATTGGCACATCGTCTTTTGTTGCAAACAGTACTTGTCCGTATGCAGTTGCAAATATCATATCGTGTCCGTCAACATCAAATTCGACATTAATCACAACATCGTCATCTTTGACTTTTACTGCCTGAATATAACTTTTAACAGTGTTGTATTCGCTAAATGCAGTTTTCTTGACCATACCTTGACGAGTGAAGAACAGTAAATTTCGTTCTTCCTTTTCGTTGAATTCGGCAGGAATTAAAGCAACAATGCGTTCATCCATTGCAAAGTCGTTGAAAATGTCGCGCGGATTTGTACCTTTGTCGCGATACTTGTTCGGCTTCAAATCTGACATATTAAATCTAATACAGAAACCAGCACTTGTAAATGCGAGTATATCAGTATCCGACTTTACGTGCAAAATCTGCGTATGCACTTGCGAAAGCGCTCCGCCGTTTTTAAATTCTTTTTGTGCTGCTGAATATGTCTTACTCTCAAAACATTTTAAATACCCTTCGGCAGTAAGCCCTAACACCATAGGCACAGCAACATCAACCTGAACGGTTTCGATTTCGACCTTTTCTTCCTTGCCGAGTATTTGAGTACGGCGCGGATTTTTGTACTTGCGTTTGATTTCGAGAATTTCTTCCTTTACAGTTTGGTACTGCAAAGCCGTACTCTTAATAATAGCAGTAAGTTTGTCTATCAATATTTTGAGTTCTTTCAGTTCGTCTGTAATCTTGTTTACTTCGAGATGCGTAAGTCTTGCAAGACGCATATCAAGAATTGCCTGCGCTTGACGTTCAGAAAGCACAAAACGTTCTTTCAACTTCATTTTTGCATCAGCTGTCGACACTGCTTTCTTGATAATTTTAACTACTTCGTCAATATTTTTGATAGCAATTAGCAAGCCTTCCAAAATATGACTACGTTCTTTTGCAACTTCGAGGTCATATTTACTGCGGCGCAGAATAATTTCGCGTTGATACTCTACATAATAGCTGATTATTTCCATCAACCCCATAGTTTTCGGTTTACCATTTGCGATTGCCACCATATTTATAGCAAAACTGCACTTCATATCGGTGCTTTTTAGCAAATTGTCTATTATTGCCTTTACATTGCCGTCTTTTTTAACAGAAATTACGGCGCGCATACCGTTACGGTCAGATTCATCACGCACTTCGGCAATTCCTGAAAGTACACCCGTCTTTTCTTCGCTCAACTCAACAATAGTTTGCAGAAGTTTTGCTTTGTTTACCTGGTAAGGTAGTTCTGTGATGACAATATTTTTCTTGTCATTTTTTCCTTCTTCTATATGATACCTTGCTAGCATCATAATTTTCCCTTTACCAGTTTCG
The DNA here is from genome assembly GCA_944383315.1 of uncultured Clostridia bacterium. Taxonomy (GTDB): domain Bacteria; phylum Bacillota; class Clostridia; order Christensenellales; family UBA1242; genus UBA7867. The sequence goes on from CALWPB010000023.1 coordinate 1,874, forward strand.
TATGCCTTTTCAAGTTCGTCTGTTGTCATTAACGCACCTGTTGGAAAGTCGGGACCTTTGATGATTTTCATCATCTGCTTTAATGTAATTTTGGGATTGTCAATATATGCAACAACCCCGTCAATTACTTCCGCCAAATTGTGTGGTGGAATATTTGTAGCAAGCCCTACGGCAATACCGCTAGCACCATTCACTAGCAAATTAGGAAAACGCCCTGGCAACATATCAGGTTCTTTTAAGGTATCGTCAAAGTTTAAACTCCACCTAACAGTATCTTTGTCAAGGTCGCGCAACAATTCTAGCGCAAGTGGTGCAAGGCGTGCCTCGGTATAACGCATAGCGGCGGCAGAATCACCGTCATTACTACCAAAGTTACCGTGACCTTGTACCAAAATTTCGCGCATATTGTGAGGTTGAGCCATACGCACCATTGCATCATAAACCGATGTATCACCGTGCGGGTGATATTTACCCAAACATTCACCGACAATACGTGCTGATTTCTTAAATGGCTTGTCTGGGGTAAGTCCCAACTCCATCATTGCATACAAAATACGGCGCTGAACGGGTTTGAGTCCATCTTCAACACGTGGCAAAGCGCGGTCAAGAATTACAAATTCACTATATGGCATCATACTATTATGCAGTACTTCGTCCATACCACATTCTATAATTCCTCCTGATGAGGCAAGGTCTATTGAACCTGTGTTAGATTTTTTTTCATTTAATTTTTCGTCTTTTTCTTTTTTCATAATATTACCTGTTTTAAATATTATCTTGCGTGAGCACTTTCTTCTACGTCTTGAAATTTATTAATATCGTGCTCAAAATTTCGCTGATTCGCTAGCAAAAACTGTTGTGCTGCATCAGAATAACCACTATAATCAGTTAACATTTTGGGCTGCTTTACTGTATCATAATTTTTTGCAAGAATATTGTTAAAGTCGTTATAGCCCTTTCCTATCGTAATTTGCTCTACGTCAAGTCCCTTTTCTTTCATTCCCTTAAAAAAGCCCACACTCAACCTATTAAGACAATTCAATACATTTTGTTGCAAAATATCATCTTGTTCAATTTTCTGTCGTGCTACGTGTGGCACTTCAATATTATCTAGTGTGATTTGCTTCGTTTTCTCGTCATACCATACCCAAGCCTGTCCTATTATTTGATTGCCAGCACGCAACACCACAAAACCAGAATTTGGCTCTGACATACCATATTTAACACAACCACCGCCCACACTATTTGCTCTTTGGCAACAATTTGTTATATCTCCTAGTACTGCGGCAAGCGGGTTTTTCTTGTCTAACAACTCATACGTTACCACATTTTCTCCACCCATACTTGTTGGTGATAAATGGAGTGCTGGGTCAGTTTTACAAAAGAGCTGCATTTTGTCAACCGGAATTGAAATACCTTCCTTGTACCATTCACTCAATTTATTAAATGCTTCTTTAGAATATCCGAATTTTGAAACCGTCTTTGCAAGCGGCAACAACTCTTCGGTAACATTTTCGTATGAAGTGTTGTTTAAAAATTTACTTACTATCTCAGGTGTCAGCCGTTCATTATCCTGTCTTGTAATCACGCGTTTGTTTGGAAAGGCCTCAAGCACCTTATCAAAAGAATCGTGTGCTGCGTTCATATAATCAGTTGTAATACCTGTAATTTGATCGGTCGATTGTAAAAAGCGCGGGTTTTTGTGAAAATTCTGCATAAAAAACTTTGCAAATTCGGGATTAAATGGAGTTTTTTGAGAGTTAAAATTAAACATTTCGTGAATTTGCTCTTCACTATAATTATCGAGTATATACATTTTTATATAATCAGTAGCTTCTTTAGACTCTTTGCCATCATTACTAAATACCCCGAGCGCGTGCGCAAGCCCAAAAAGCGACCCCTTACCTTCATTTGTCTTACAATTAGCTATTTTTGAAATCTCGCCCCAATTTTTTGCGTTATTATCTTTGTAAAACTGCGGTATCTCATCTCGTGGCATTCCTGTAACAACTGTTATATGTGGCAATGGCATTTTGTCAGATTTTCGAGCAAAATAGAAATCTAGAAGTTTTGGGAACTCCTTTGCGCGCAACTGCTCCAAACCGTTCCACTGTGTAACTTTTGAACGAATATCGCTTATTGGCATTATAACAAGGTTACCCTGACTATCCGCAAAATAGAGATTACTTCCACGTGGCACGACTTCTAAAACTTTGCTATTACTTCCAATAGTATTACAATCGGCAAGTATTGCTCCATAATGCTTATCCCCTGTAATAATTGAGCCCATTTCATCACGGTTGCCACGAAGATTTTTGTCCTTGAAACGAATTTCAAATTCTTCAAACGAATCTACCCTATCAAAGTCCGCATTGTATGGAATCGACACAAATTCAAAGTCGTTTCCGCTTGTGGCAGCCAAAAAAATTTCGACCGAATCTGGAAGCTCTAGCCTCGTAAGTTTTGTATCTGAAAAAACATCATATTCAACCACCTTGAGCTTATCATTAAATACAAAATCACTCAAATTTGCACAATCTATAAATGCTCCGTCTTCTATATACATCAAATCATCTGGACATTTAAACGAAGTAAGCGAAGCACATTTACCAAATGCTAACTTTTCAATATGCTTTATTTTGTCCCCTACTTCAACACTTCTTAAGTTAGGGCAATTAAAACACAGTTCTTGTCTTATAACAATCAAATTTTTTGGAAGTTTTAAGTGTTGTAAAGATGTGCATTTTGTAAAAGCCCTGCTACCTATTCCGTCTGGTTCAATAGAGTCAGGCAAATTTATTTCGGTCATTGATGTAAAATTTTCAAAAGCATTTGCTCCTATAGTCTTGATACCGTCGGGCAATATAACGCGCTTGATAGAGCCTGGGAAAAACATAAAATCGTTGCGTTCAATCGAGGCAACCCCAGACTTTACGGTCAAAACACCGTCATCACTGATTGTAAATTTTTCAAATTCTTGCATTTAAAAACCCTTTTTTAAATTTTGAAGTGCAGAGGCGCACAGCCACAATAAAAGTGTAGTATATAGACTATTGGCTCACGACGCAGTAGATATGGTGTTATAAATTATTGGGGTTTGAAGGTGTCCACCTTGTTAAAATTCGCGTGCTCACTAATATAAGCCTTGCGCGCTTCTATGTTATCACCCATTAACGTTGTTATCATTAATTCGGCATTTGCGGCATCTTCAAGTGTTACGCGCATAAGCGAGCGGGTTTTAGGGTCCATTGTTGTATCCCAAAGTTGTTCGGGGTTCATTTCACCTAAACCTTTGTATCGTTGAATAGTATAGCCCTTACCTATTCTCTCTATAGCCTCGGGTAGTTCCGCATCGGAGTAGACATACTCGATTGTTTCTCGCTTCTGCACTTTGTATAATGGCGGCAAGCCAATATAAACGTGCCCATTAAGTACCAATTCTTTCATATAACGGAAGAAGAATGTCAATAGTATTGCTCTAATATGTGCACCGTCTTGGTCGGCATCACTCAAAATAATTACTTTGTGATATTTTAGGTTAGAAAGATTGAAGTCTTCGCCAATACCTGTACCAAGCGCACTGATAATTGTTCGAATTTCTTCATTTGCTAGCACTTGCGCAAGTCGTTTTTTCTCGGCATTTAATGGTTTACCACGTAATGGCAAGATTGCTTGGAAACTACGATCTCTCGCCATTTTCGCACTACCCCCCGCACTATCACCTTCCACTATAAACAGTTCGTTATTCTCCGCTTTTTTACCTGTACAACTACTAAGTTTTCCTACAAGGTTACTATTTTCAATACTGTTTTTAGCACGAGTAATTTCTTTTGCCTTGCGTGCTGCTTCTCTAACTTTTGCTGCTGCCTTACCCTTGTTTATAGCGAGTTCGAGCACCTTTTTGTGTGCGTTCTGGTCAAAGTATTCAAGTAATTTTGTATAAGCCAAATTTTCAACTTCGGGTTTTATCTCGGTGTTTCCTAGTTTTGTCTTTGTCTGCCCTTCAAACTGAACATTTCGCATTTTAATTGCAAGTACTATGGTGAGCCCTTCGCGGTAATCTTCGCCAGTTAGCGCAATGTCTTTGTCCTTAATAAGTCCAGCGCGCTTGCCGAGGTCATTGAATGCACGAGTAATTGCATTTTTTAAGCCAACTTCGTGAGTACCGCCTTCGCTCGTTGGGATATTGTTTACGTAACTAAAAGTGTTTTCTGTATAACTATTGGTATACTGCATTGCGCAAGCAAGTTGCACAAGGTCGCTTTTTGCTTCAAAATAAATTGGCTCTTGATGTTCAACAGTCTTATTTTCATTTAAGTATTTAACAAAATCGCTAAGTCCACCATCGTATTTATATTCTTGTGTAAATGGTTCGCCATTTTCAAGTTTGCGTTCGTCCACAAGAATTATTTTGATGCCCCTATTTAAAAAGGCAATTTCGCGCAAGCGCTTTGCAACTGTATCAAGATCAAAAGTAATATCTTCAAACACTCGGTCATCAGGCATAAAGCGCACTAATGTACCTGTGCGATTTGTCTTGCCTACCTTTTTTAATGGAGCAACTGGCACACCGCTTTTGATTTTATTACCACTCCCCTTGCTCTCAAACTGCATCTCGTATTCGTACCCTTCACGGAATACAGACACAGTGAGCCAACGTGAAAGTGCGTTTGCAACTGATGCACCTACACCGTGCAAACCACCTGAGAAATTATAGTTATCATTACCAAACTTTCCACCTGCGTGCAACTGAGTAAACACAACTTCAACACCGCTGACTTTCATTTGCGGGTGAATATCTACGGGTATACCACGTCCATTATCTTCGACTTGTGCGCTGCCATCTTCTTCTAGGGTAACCTTGATTGTATCACCATAGCCGTTTGCAATTTCGTCAACAGAGTTATCTACGATTTCCCAAAGCAAGTGATGAAGCCCCTTCGGCCCTGTTGTACCTATATACATACCTGGACGCATACGTACCGCATCTAGACCTTCTAGAACGACTATATCTTTTGAATCATACGTTTTAGACAAAATACTCTCTCCTTTACAACAATTTTCGCCTATCAAAATAGAGCAGAAAACAACATTATATAATCATTTTAACACAAAAATAAAAATTTAGAAAATTATTTTGCGCATAAATTTTCGATTTTTTGCATAAAAACGTCCATTTTCTACTGATAATACATAAAAAAGTGCGGGTTCGCATAAAATATAGTTAAGTATTTTTTAGGTGGTGAATATGGCAAACAATGTAATTGTGCTAACTGGCGGCGGGACTGCTGGGCACGTGATACCAAATCTCAATTTAATACCGCTACTGCGTGATAAATTCGATAAAATCATATACATAGGCAGTACAAATGGTATAGAGCACGAATTGATTTCGGCATATCCCGAAGTTGAGTACTACCCCATTGAAACGGTAAAATTTCGCAGAAGTTTAAGCCCAAAAAATCTACTAATTCCATTCAAATTGATTAAGGGAAAAAGACAAGCGCGAGATATTTTGAGCAAAATAGAACCCGCTGTTATTTTCTCAAAAGGTGGATATGTTGCTGTTCCTGTGGCACTCGCGAGCAAAAAACTACATATCCCACTAATTGCACACGAGAGCGATTATAGTCTTGGACTTGCGAACAAGATTGCTGCACGCTCTGCGAATGTGATTTGTACAACATTTAAGGACACCGCAGACCGTCTAAATAATGGTATTTATGTTGGCCCGCCGCTTAAAAACACGGAAATTAGTACTGCTGAAAAGCAGCGAGTAAGGCAAATGTACAATCTCACGTCAGATAAACCGCTATGTTTGGTCGTTGGCGGTAGCCTTGGAGCAAATAGTGTTAATAATGCGGTTTGGGGAGCATTAGAAAATTTACTAAAAACACACCAAGTACTTCACATCACAGGAAAAGGAAAAAAGAACCCTGATATCAAACAAAATGGATATACTCAAGTAGAATTTATCAACAATATGCCTGCTGTTCTTGAACTTGCGGACGTTGCTATAACTCGTGGCGGAAGCAATGCTATTTTTGAAATACTTGCACACGGAATACCTATGATTATTATCCCCTTATCAAAAGGTAGCCGCGGCGACCAAGTAGAAAATGCCCTATATTTTGAAAAGCAAGGTTATGCCCTAACTCTTATGGAACCAGAATTAAGCAGTGATAACCTATACAAAACTTTTAGAACTTTGCTCACTCGTGCTTCCCTTATGAGAGCAAACACAAAATATGCAGTGCCTAGAGATAGCCTAGATAAAATAGTTTCGTGCATTATGAAATATTCAAGTGCGCATTAAAAATTGTTTTAGCAACTATAAAACAAAAACGCAAAATGATAAATTGCGTTTTTTTGTTATTCTATATTAATAAACTCAACCAAAATAATAAATTTAAACCTAGTTGTGAAAAAGAATTTTTTAATTCAATATTATTTTATGAAATCAAAAATACACAGTATTATGCCACCAATCTATTCGCAAAACCGTCCGCATAGCACATTGCATAGTACTATAAAATCTCGCCAGCCTCTTGTTCTAACCTTGCATATACTGCGTGTAACTCAGATGAAAATTTGCCATCTTTTTTATTTATTGCAAAAGACAAATCAGCATATCTTTTTGCCTTGTGATAATCTTTTATATCACAATATGCGGCTGCAAGTGAGTTACATAATGCTCCACTTGACCGCAATATATAAGGATATTTTTGCAAATAAACTTCGGCAAAATTTATGGCTTTCCGTGGCATATTTAACTTTCTATAACTACTCGTCATCATAGGTAAAACAATTGAAGCAAATTCCCTATCAGAACCGAATTTATGCATTCCGTATTCACCTACTTCTATTACAAGCAAATATGCTTCGGCAGTTTTTAATTCAGTAATGAAATTAAGTAAATCTAACATATTTAGCGAACAATAATCTATTTTTTTAAAATATTGGTTGGCTAGTTTTTGACTTGTATTTGTGTCTACTACCAAAAAATTTGAGTCCAAAAACTGATTGTTTACATAATAATATGTTTCATCATCATATTCAATCTTTCGTAAAATGTTATTCACTAATTAATATTCTCCTTACGTTCGTTTTGTGCTTTATCAATATTTTTTAGTCGCTTAATTACCAAATCTAACTCCACACTCAAATACCCTTTTTCTTTTTCTATCATAAAAGCCTTGTTTGCGTATTGTTTTGCTTTAGCATAGGCTTTTATATCGCAATATGCGGCTGCAAGCGAAGTATAAAAGGCATTATTTGCGATTAAGTTAAATTGTTTTGTGTATTTTTCCGCATACTTTATTGCTTCTTCGGGCATTTTAGCCAAACGGCAACTACTCATAAGCATTGGTAATACATAAGGACCGAAATCATCTTGTTCCCCATATTTATCCAAACCATATTCCGCTGCTTCAATAGCCACCAAATGCCCACCTGCCGTCTTTGCTTCCAAAATAAAGTCATATAATTCCTGCATAGACATATTTTTATAATCGAATTGGAAAAAATATAGAGTTGCAATTTTTAGAACTTTATCAACAACAACAAAATCTTCGTCTAAAAAAATACCATTTCGGTAATAATATGTTTTGCCATCAACATTTATTGAAGGTAAATTTTCTTTATCCATAACTCCACACCTATTTTAAATTTAAGTAGTTTTCTACTATTTGTTAGTATAGTAGTAGATTTCTACTTTGTCAAGTTATTTAAGTAAAATTCTACTATAATGTTGCTATGAATGAAAAATTTTGTATTCGTTTAAAAGAATTAAGACAAGAAAAAAACCTTTCTCAACTTGCACTAGCAAAGCAAATTGGTGCTAGTCAAAAGGCTATTGATTTTTGGGAAAAAGGCATTAATGAACCAAAACTCACATACATTATAAATTTAGCAAACTATTTTGGGATAACAACAGATTATTTGCTTGGACTAGAAGACTAGTTTTGTATAATTTCGCCCCATTAACTACAAATTTTTTTGTTTTATAATTTTAGAACATTTGTTTGACTTTTTTATTTTAACTTGCTATAATTGGTAAAAAATGGAAATGTTAAGGAGAACAAAAATGCAACTTTATGTTATGATGGGAGTATTGCTTGAATTGATGCAAAGCGAAAAAACGACTGCATCAAAACTTGCAGACAAGTACGAAGTAAGCGAACGTTCTATATATAGATATATAAATAGCCTTAGTTCGTACGGAGTACCGATATATACCACAACAGGAAGATATGGAGGCATTACCCTTTCCGCCCCGCTTGAAATTAATAAATTATATTTTTCAAAAATAGAGATAGACACACTAAAACAACTAATAAAAAAAGAAAGGGCGACACCCGAAAGCGCCACCTTAATACAAAAACTAGAATATTTAAAGCATTATACATAAAAACATTAAAACTTTACTATTTTTCAATTATTTTGTCTATTGAGCCAAGCGAGTTAAGGACATTTGAAGTGTATTCGTAAGTTATATTTTGTTTTTTCTCGTGTACGCGAATGGCTTGTTCTATGCTTAATGCAATGAGTTTCCCAAAACTAATACCTTTACTGCGCCATAGATAAAAAGCAAGACTGCCTGGTATCGTGTTAATTTCATTTAAGTAAATTGTTTCCCCAACTAGCAAATAATCTATACGCACTACCCCGTTTAAATCAAACTCGCTATACACTTGTCTACTTATGCGTTCTATTTCTTCCGAAATACTCTTTTCCAAATCGGCGGGAACTACTCTTTTTGTGTCTTGTGTACAGTACTTTTCGTTGAAATCAAACACCGTACTATGCGTAAAATCTTCTTCTATAGCCGAGCTTTTAACTTCATCGTGCAAACGGAAAGCCGAAATTGAAAGTTCGCGAAATTCAGCAAAACATTCTTCCACCAGCACTTTTGTATCAAAGTTGAAGGCATATTCTATTGCCTTTTGCAAATCTTGCTTATCAGCAACCTTAGTAATTCCTATGCTACTGCCAGCACGGGCGGGCTTAACAATCAAAGGATAATGTAGTTTTGCTTTACTAGTTTTTGTACACAAATCTTGAGTCTCAACACCCCACACAAAGCGCGCGGAATGAACTCCTAGTCCTTTTAGGGCGAGTTTTGTTAGTACCTTATCCATACACAGCGCGCTACCCAACACATCAGCCGATGTATAAGGGACTCCAGCAAGTTCCAGTACTCCCTGCGCTGCCCCGCCTTCGTAGTCGCCACCGTGCAAAGCAAGCACGGCGCAGTCAATTTTTGTCTTTACTTTCTTTAAACCAACCTTATACACAAGATACGGTTCATCAAGCGGTATTGAGCAAAGTTTGCCATTCGGCTCAGTATTGTAGACTTTGGCATTTTTAAGGTGTTCGCCAGTGAGCCAAACCCCGCCTTTTGAGATATAAATAGGAATTCCATGGGACTTCGCGCTCCGAT
>CALWPB010000024.1 GCA_944383315.1 uncultured Clostridia bacterium
ATTATGTTTTAACTCTGGATATTGATGAACCGCAAAAATTATCTTATCGAATTACTCCAGCCAATGCATCAAATCAAGGCGTAAATTTTACAGTAATTGATGACACAATATGTGTAGTTACTCACGAAAATGACGGTTATTATATCAAAGGACTACAAGTGGGGCAAACACGTGTGCGTGTATCAACTTATAATAACCATACAAGTGAAATCAACGTAAGTGTTGAGGATAGACACGTGCGTGGTGTTACTCTCGACCGTGAATCTATCTCGGGAATTGTGGGGAATAGTTTCAAACTCAATGCCAATGTTTATCCAGCAACCGCCACAAATAAAGATGTTGTTTGGACCACAACAAATTCAAACGTCTGCACTGTCGCAGCAGACGGAACTGTTCGCTTTATAGGAGCAGGCAATGCTACTGTTATAGTAACTACTGTTGACGGTGGCTATTATGCAACTTGTGCGGTAACAGTTACCGAAGAAGGTTTATCCTTTATACAATCGACAGTTACAACTACCGAACGTACTATTGATTTAGCAGAATATATAAACGGGGAGTTGACTGCGGAAGCGCGCATTGCTTATGATGCTGACGAGTGTACACTCGACGGTACGATACTTACATTAAAAGAAACAACAAGTATTACACGTGTACAACTAATTGTAGGCGACAATATCTCAACTATGACTATTATATATAGAAGTGCATAAGGAGTGGAAAAATGACAAAATTTTTATCAAAAAGTAAATATGTAGTTGCTTTACTTATGGCAATTTTGCTAATTTCGCCTGTGGCTCTTGCGGGATGTGGCGAACCAGCCATTACATCGTTGACCGTAGGCCTAGAAGGTAATACGACTAATACGGTTAAAGCAAACGAAAGTTACCAAATTACAGTTACTGCAAATACTGGTGCAACTATCAGTAACGCGACATTCGAAGTGTTAAAAGGCAATAATTATGCCGCTGTAGCGGGTCAAACTATCACAATAGGCAATAATGCACCGTCTAATGCCGAAATTGTTATTGTGGCTTCGTATAACGGAGTAGTTAGCAATGAATTGACACTTCGAGTAGAGCAAAGACAAGCAACAAGTTTGAATCTTGCCCTTGCCAATGGTGAAAAGAATATCGAGCCAGAAGGCAAATATACTCTTGTGGTCAGCAGTGATATTCCTGATGCAATAACAGATGCCAACGTGTCTGTAATTGCTGGGGCTGAAAATGTGATACTTGACGGCCTTTCACTTACAGTGCGTGAAGATGCTGTACCGGGTTCGAATGTGATTTTACAGGCGCAAGTAGACGAATTAAAAAGTAATCAATTAGTGCTTACAGTTTCACATATCGAAGCCGACAGCATAATTATTAGCAACACACAAACTCAAGTTTATGCGGGCGAAATAGTTGAATTACACTCTGTCGTAACTCCAGCAAATGCAACCCGTCCTATTGAGTATGATATCCTTACCGATAACGCAACAGTGGAAAACGGTAATATGATAATCGATAGTGATTTGAGTGCAGGTTCTGTAATAAAGGTTCAGGCGCACATCGGTGATGCTGTCTCTCAAATCGTATCGTTTACGGTTATTCCATTTGAAGAGAGTGATATTTTAGGACTTGTAATAGACAATAACTCTGTTATTGCAGGAACATTGACTATTGATACATCAATTACTTCAACTACTCAAAATCTTGGTACTGTGTTGTATGTTGATAAAAGTGGAGAAACTGCCGCTATTCGTACTCAAAATATAAAATACACAGTAGACAACCCAGAAATTCTTATAATTGGCAGTGCTGCAATGATTACACCTTTGCTTAACGGTACTACAAAAGTTACAGCAAGTTATGGTAATCACACGGATAGTGTTAATGTACACGTTATGATGACTCCATCAGTTGTTTATTTGCCTGCTATGTATGAGGATAGGACAGTAGATTACAACTATGCAGCAAATACAGTTTTGCCTTCTTTTGCTCCAGCAATTCCCACTTCAAATGGCTGTGAAGATTATACACTTAATATCGTTTCTGGGGGAGTAACAGTAGCGCAATTTAATACAGTTGACGGAATCACTACTCCTACAATGCAGAACGATTATATAACTTATGACGGCAGCAATTTGACGGTTTCACGTACGGGTACTTATACAATTAATTTCGAAAGCCTTTCAGGGTGTGCCGTTGAGAAACAAAGTCAAAGTATATCTATTTGCTACAATAATGGTACAAATGTAGATACTATTGCCGAAATGCAAGCGGCTTGTTCTGATACAAATGTCGCAATTATTAATGTAACTAGCGATATTATTATGTCGGGCGGTAAAGAAAATTACAGAGTAATCGGTAGCAAAGAAATCAATGGAAATGGACACAAAATTGATGCTAGCGGACAAATCATAGGTATTAATGAATATAGAGGTGATGAGACTTCGTTGTTTTATGTAAAACCTATTAATGACCGTACATCATATAATTTTGTGTTTAGAGATTTAGATTTAATTGGAAATTTTGGCTACTGGGGTGTAGACCAAATTTACGAAGTAACTCAAAAATATGACCCAAATCTTACTAAAAATGATATAGAAAATAATCTTGATAGATATTGGTTTAATAATTTCACTCATAGGACTGCGTTGTTTGTAGATAATGAATTGTTTGAGCCAGATGGTACAACCTACTCTGTTGTAACACCTTATATTAAAAATATTAATATTAGCAATTTCCACACAGGTATTAAAATATATTATGCTGTTGATGAAATAGCACGCACAGGTAGTGGTAGACCTGCAGTAAAAGATTTGACTATGTCAAATTTGTTTGGTGATGGTATTACTTTTGAAGGCTCTCTAATCACGATCGAAAATGTTACATCGGGCATTATGGGTGGTTCACCAGTGGCGATGAATGGACCAGATAAATCTGATAATGCAGGGGAGTATCGCGACCAAAATGCATATACAAATATAATCGGTGATATCAATATTGACAATCCAGTAGACGGTACAGGTTTGTACTTAAAGTACGAACTCGGCTATACTGATGCAATAGCAGCCCTTATGGATATGCTAAAACAAGGAGTTGCATCTGTAATAAATACCGTTATTAGTGCTTTAGTAACTCAAGTTTCACGTCCGTATCAAGAAGTAGGGGATATGGAAATGGTACAGAAGATAAATGATAGTGTTACAAATGTATTACAGACTCAAAGAGTCGGTGAAGTCGACCGTGATATGTTTAATTTATTCTACTTTACAGCATCACCTTCGGGTACTATGAATATTTCGGATAAATCGCAAATAGTAGATTTTAATGAAGAATTTTGCTTAAACGGAATTGATACAACCCATAAATTTGTAAAAGTAAACTTCTATGACTCATTATCTCAAATTGACAATCCTATATTTAAAGTATTAATTAGTCAATATGGGGATCAGTTGAAACCTATTGAAGTTATAGTTGGAAACTTTAATTACGTGGCACCTAATAATGCTTAAATTGTTTACAAATACCAAATTAGGTGTTAAAATAAAATATACTTTATTAAAAGGAGAAAAAGTATGTTAAAACAAAGAGCATCAGTAGGGCTTTTCAGTGCGTGTTTCTTTGTGCTGCTTAGTTGCGTTTTGCTGTTGGCTGCTTGTGGTACTACTCAGTATAGGCTAGAACTTACCGCAAGCGAAGGCGGAACAGTAACAGGTACAGGCACTTATGACGAAGGCACTGTCGTTACAATAAAAGCAACCCCTAATGATAATTATCACTTTGTTGGCTGGTATTTAAATGCTGACCACTCGGGAGAGCCGTTAAGCACAAATACGAGTTACAGTGTAACCGTTGATGCAGAAAAAGCATATTATGCACTTTTTGCTGAAAACGAAAAAGTAACTGTTACCCTTACAACTATTGGTAATGGTACAGTTGTTGGCGCTGGGGATTACTACACAGGTAGTGTAATTACAATAACAGCGACACCAAAGGCTGATTCGCATTTTATTGGCTGGTATACAAATCCTGATGGTACTGGTAACCCTTTGAGCACCAACACATCACTTGAAATTACAATTCAAGATGATATTACTTATTACGCGGTTTTCCGTACTAACTCAGTTATGGTAAATGCTCCTGTAACTACGGGCGGTAGTGTAACTGGAGCAGGTGAATACGCAACAGGTAGCGAAGTTACCTTGACCGCATCTGCTAGCGACCTTTACGACTTTATCGGCTGGTATAGTGATGCTAACTTTACTGAAACTTCACTTGTTAGCAGTGATTTAACTTATACATTTACAGCAAATGACTCAATCACAATTTACCCACGTTTTGAAACTTCAGCGCTGAACTTTTTGAACCGTATAATTGACGGCGCGTACTACAAGTACAGCAGTTGGACTGCAAACGACGAACTTAGTGCATATAATATGACAGGCAGTGTAGATTTTGCGCTTGCTTCGGGTAATATAAATCTTGATGTTACACTCAATGCTGTTATGGCTCTCGACCTTGATGGTACAGACTCTAAGTTTGCACTTGAACTACTCAATAATGGCGACAGCAGCACAATTCTTGGTATGTATTATGCTGATGGCGTAAACAATGCAAAACTTTACTTCAATCTTAATGGAACGAAATATACATACAATTTCGCTTCACTTAGTCAATACTTGGGTGAACTTTCAGTTTCAAATCCTAGTGATACACCTTGGACTTTGGAAAGCATAATTTCTGGACTTTTGGGCGATGATTCTCTTTCAGGCATTATTTCAGCATTCCTAGGTTATTTAAGCAACGGAAATTGGTTTGATAATTTTGTTGTAGCAGAAAACGAAATTGCGTTTAATATCAAAGTAGATGTAATTTTAGATGATGTGCTACCATCGTTGGAAAAGTTAGGACTTCTTGATGAAAATACTATGGCATTACTTAATGGAATTTTTGGAAATATGCCATCACTCGATATTAATATTGCCGCAGATTTTTCTGAACAAAATGGGCACAAAGTTTTGGAAGGTGCAAGCCTTAATGTAGTAACAGATGGTGATTTCCCAATCAATGCAGACGGAATCGAAATTACTTTGCCAGAGTTTAATGTAACACTAGGTGTTAACAATCTTGATGCTGGTTTTGCAAACGAACTCGCAACAGTAAACATTGATTCTAGCGCATTCCCTGCAACTGCTATAAACTTGCTTAACCTTAGCGTTGGCGCAGACCTTAACTTCTACAGCGGTGAAGCAAGTGAAACTCTCGCTCACGCATACCGTTTAGAACTCAACACAGACATCAACCCATTTGCTATTCTTCCTGCAATCACAACTGATGAAAGCGGCATGGTAGGCTTCGATGTAAACGCAATTGAATGGGAAAACTTAGGTTTCTTGAGCTTGCGTATTTACGACCCAACAGGTACAGAAAATGATTATTTAAATCTTTTGTATGATTCAAGTATTAGTACACAATTGAATGTTTACGCAAACTTTATAAATCCGATTGAAATATGGAACACCACTCAACCCGACCCAGAATATACATTTGAGTTAAACACATCGTTTGAAATAAAAGAATTTATTAATTGGGTTCAAGAGTTTGTAGGTAAAATTCAAAGTATGACACAAAGTACAAATACGCAAACTGCTAGTATTGCTCGCGTTGCTCCTGTTGCTGTTTTGAATGATTCAACAACAACACCTACATCTACTATCAGTACTGTAAGTACTATTATTAATAGTGTACTTGCACTTGCTATGGGTGGCAATTTTAATGAAATTTTTGTTGATACAGTACTTGCATTGACACCGAATTATACTATTATTGGTCAAAATTTAAGTTATGACCAAGAACGTGGTATGGTATTAACCGTAACTTCGTTAAAAGAATCTATGGTATTATCAATAGATGCAGTTAAGTGGGAAATTGATTTGTTTAATACATTATTTGGCGAAGACACAACTACAATAGCATTAAACTTTGATAGTATTGAATATGGTAAAATTAATACGAGAAACGAACAAAATGAAATGATCAATCCAAAAACTCAACAAAGTTTCGTAGATGAATTGGCAAATGCAAGTAATAAGCAATGGACTAACTCAGCAGACCAAATTGTTGAAAAAGTAATAAATAGTGAAGAATTGGATAGTACCACAGCAACAGTTGATACTTTGGAAAGTGTTATTAATGAGGTTATTGGGGATACACCATCAGCAACAGTTCAAATGATTGATGGTACTACACGTTCAATACCTATGAAAGTGCTCGATGCTGTTATAAATCAAGTTGATGCGCAAAATAATACAGCAAGCATAACTTTTGTTTTGACAAGTAATGACAATTCTGGAACTATTGGGGTATCATATGTTGGCTTTAGTTTGTTTATGAAATTGGCAGCATTAATGGGGATACCAGATTTATCTATTCCGTACGGTCTATACACATACACAACAACAGTTACTTTGACTGCTTAATTTTAAAATATATTTAATAGCAAAAATTCATAAAATAATCAGAATAAAGACAGCAGAAAAAATCTGCTGTTTTTTTATACATATTTTAATTGTATTTTTGGGGTATTTATTATATAATAATAAACAAAGGAGGATAAAAAACTATGGTAATGATTTACGTATGGCTCGCGGTGGTCGTAGTTAGCGCGATTGTTGAGGCGCTCACACTTCAAATGGTAGGTATTTGGTTTGTGGTCGGTGGTCTTGTGGCGCTTATATTGGCTGCGTGCAATGTGGCCCTTGAATGGCAAATAATTGCTTGGATAATTGTTTCGCTTATTCTATTACTCGCGCTCCGTAGACTTTGTTTGCGTTTTATTCTCAAAAAAGATAATACGCGCACAAATGTTGATGCGTTGGTAGGTGTAAAGGTGAAATTGCTTGCAGATGCTGTTGACGGTACTAGCGAAGGTAAAATCGGTGATGTTGTGTGGACAGTAGTATTACAAGACAGCGAAACAGCGGCAGCAGGGGATACTGTGGAAGTGGTCGAAGTGCAGGGCAACAAATTGATTGCGCGTATACTTTCGGGCGCAGAACAGGCGATAGAAAACAGTGGTAGTATAAAAGTTGATGGCGATGTAACTGTACCCGCAGAAGATACTAGTGTAATCGATATTGAACGTTCTACCGCTGATATTGAAAATGCTACCGATACTGCCGAAGTAGTAGTGCCGGTTACCCAAACAAACATAGACGAGCAAAGCACCGAAAGCACACCAAAAGCGGAGAGCACAAAACAAACAAAAAATACTACAAAGCCTAAAAAACAAACAACAAAAAAATCTGAAAGATAAAAGGAAAAAAATATGGAAAATATCGAAACTAAACAAAAGATAATCGGTATAGTTTATTTACTCGCTTTTGTATCATTATTTACAGGCTTGTTTACTATAATTTCAAATTTGGCATATTCAATAGACCCTGGTTACGAATTTTACAGATTTTATTCTACAATTTGCTGGGTAACGCTTGCATTTTGTGTACTTGCTGTATTTTTGATTGTATACAACTTTTTTTCAAAGATAAAATTTGATTGGATAGAAATCATATTCTATTTTGGGGCTATTGTGGGTTTGATAGTTATGCTTGTAATGGTTAAAGATACTTTTGAAATTAGTAGTACCTATGCAACGGTTTATTCATCATATTTAGCGATGATAATGCAATTTTTAGGTATATTTATATTGCTTTTTGCTAGTAAACTTGCGGAAAAATTGCTTGGCAGCAAGAAACAGAAAGGCGGTGTGAATGATGAGCAAAAGTAAACTAGCGCAAATTATAGTATTTGGTGTGTTGTTTATAGCAAGTTTTATTTGTATTTTCGTGCTCAATAGAGATATTCAGTCCGACCAAATAACAGGGGTAGCGAGAGATGCAGATGTATGGTCGGATGGTAATGTTCATTTTTATGTTGATATAATTAACTCAACAGGTGCAGAGCAGTCCATTACTTTTTATTATTCCATTTATCGTGGTGATGAAAAAATTTTTTCTGACTATGCTGTTGATCGCGATTTGGGAAGCGATGCTTCTTATAATTGGTCTGAAAAAATTGATGGCATAATATACGGTGAAACATTGAATGTACAGATTGATAAAATAGTAATAAATTCGAGTTTAAGAGATATAAGTTACGCATTTATTCCTATAACTGTTTTGTTTGGGGCGTTGCTTATAGGGGTGCTTGTTAGAAGCGGTAAAGAGCAACAACCCAAAACAAATAACACAGGCGTAATTAAGGAAAATACAAACTAAACAAAAGATAAATAATAAAGAAAGAAAGTATTTAAATATTAAGGTTACGTAAAAATTTACGCAGATTATTTCTATTGCCCCGTGCGGGCTCC
Organism: uncultured Clostridia bacterium; assembly: GCA_944383315.1. Classification (GTDB taxonomy): domain Bacteria; phylum Bacillota; class Clostridia; order Christensenellales; family UBA1242; genus UBA7867. The sequence continues at coordinate 8,362 of CALWPB010000024.1, forward strand.
GGTGCGAAGGCGCACACCCTATAATTAAGAATACTAAATTATTTAGCCTTAATTCAAAATTCCTAATTCAAAATTCAAAATTATTTTAAAGGAGTTGTTTATGAGTACAACAGGTATTATTGTTTTAGTCGTGTTGGCTGTTGTTGCATTTGTGATACTTGGGTTTAGTATCAAGGTTGTGCGTCAGTCTACCGCAATGGTTATTGAGCGACTAGGTAAATTTCACAGAGTTTTGGATACTGGTATCCATATGATTTTGCCTTTTTTCGACCGCAAGGCAGGGGATATAATCAATTTAAAGGAGCAGGTGCAGGACTTTAAGCCCCAGCCCGTGATTACCAAAGATAACGTTACAATGCAAATTGATACGGTCGTTTATTTCCAAATTACCGACCCCAAACTATACACGTACGGGGTGGACCGCCCGCTTGCTGCTATCGAAAATCTAACCGCTACTACTTTGCGTAATATCGTGGGCGAACTCGAACTCGACGGCACTCTTACCAGCCGCGATACAATCAACAGCAAAATGCGTCTAGTCCTTGACGAAGCCACAAACCCGTGGGGGATAAAGGTAAACCGCGTTGAGTTGAAGAATATTTTGCCGCCCAAGGACATTCAGCAAGCAATGGAAAAGCAGATGCGCGCCG
>CALWPB010000025.1 GCA_944383315.1 uncultured Clostridia bacterium
TCATAGTATTTCACTCTTTTACTACTTAGCGCCGGTTGCGTGCGCACAAGCTACTTCGCTGCATTCTTCGCTCTGTATCTCGCTTGTGCCAACGTAGAGCGGCGCTATTTTACAAAACTTTTTATTAAAGCATTGCATTTATATATCATAGTATTTCACTCTTTTACTACTTAGCGCCGGTTGCGTGCGCACAAGCTACTTCGCTGCATTCTTCGCTCTGTAGCGTGCTTGTGCGCGCTTATCGTGGTCAAGAATTGTTTTGCGCAGGCGGACACTTTGCGGGGTTACTTCGAGTAATTCATCATCGTTTAAAAATTCGATTGATTTTTCAAGGCTCATTTTCTTTGGTGGAATCAAGTGAAGTGCGTCATCAGAGCCAGCGGCACGCATATTTGTGAGTTGTTTGCGTTTACAAACGTTTACGACCAAGTCTTCGCCGCGTGGGTTTTCGCCCACAATCATCCCGCCGTACACTTTATCACCTGGGGAAACAAACAACGTGCCGCGTTCTTGTGCGTTTGCGAGTCCGTAACCGATACACTCGCCCGTTTCGTGTGCGACAAGTGCGCCGCACTGACGGCGTTCGATTTCGCCTTTGTAATAATCGTAGCCATAATGTACGCTACTCATAACACCTTCGCCGCGGGTATCTGTCATAAATTCGGATTTATATCCAAAAAGTCCACGGCTAGGGATAAGAAATTCGAGTCTAGTTCTGCTGCCTTGCGGTTTCATTTCGAGCAAATCGCCCTTACGGATACCCATTTTAGACATAACTGTGCCGACACATTCTTCTGGCACGTCTACAACGAGTTTATCAATAGGCTCCATTTTGCGACCTTGTTCGTCGTACTTAAATAACACTTTTGGCATTGAAACCTGGAATTCGTAGCCTTCGCGGCGCATATTTTCGATTAGTACAGAAAGGTGCATTTCACCGCGACCGCGCACGCGGAACGCGTCTGTTGAATCGGTATCTTCGACACGCAAAGAAAGGTCGCGAATAGTTTCTTTGTACAATCTCTCACGGAGTTGACGGCTTGTAACAAACTTCCCTTCTTTACCAGCAAATGGGCTATCGTTTACCATAAAAGTCATTTCGACACTTGGCTCACTGATTTTGACAAATTCAAGCGGTGCGACATTTTCGGTATCACAAATTGTGTCGCCTATCATAATATCGCCAAGACCAGCCACGCAGGCAATATCGCCCGTTGTAACTGTGTCTACTTCGACCTTTTTCATACCGTCATATACAAAAAGTTGTTGCACGCGCAAGCGGGTTACTTTTTCGGGTTCGTAGTAGTTTGAAATGGCTACCATTTGACCGACTTTTATATTACCGTTTTCAATTTTACCAACACCGAGTTTGCCCAAAAAGTCGCTGTGCTCGGTATTGCTTACCAGCAGTTGCAAAGGTGCGTTTTCGTCCCCTGTTGGTGCGGGAATGTGGTTTATAATTGCTTCAAAAAGGGGTTGCATATCGGTGCCCTGCACATTTTTATCTGTGCTAGCAATACCCAAACGAGCGGAAGCATAAATAACAGGGCTATTGAGTTGGTCATCGTTTGCGTTTAGGTCAAACATAAGTTCAAGCACTTCATCCTGTACTTCGGCAATGCGTGCGTCTGGGCGGTCAATTTTGTTGATAACGACAATTACGCGTAAGTTGAGCGCGAGCGCCTTTTCCAGCACAAAGCGGGTTTGCGGCATAGTACCTTCAAACGAATCAACTACGAGCAATACGCCGTCTACCATTTTGAGCGCGCGTTCTACTTCGCCACCAAAGTCGGTATGCCCTGGGGTGTCAATTACGTTGATTTTGTAATCTTTGTAATGAATACTAGCATTTTTTGCTAAAATCGTAATACCGCGTTCGCGTTCTAGGTCGTTTGAGTCCATCACTCTGTCGCCTACTTCCTGATTGCTACGGAACACACCGCCTTGCTTTAATAATTCGTTTACAAGGCTAGTTTTGCCGTGGTCAACGTGCGCAATTATGGCTATATTCCTAATTTTTTGTTTGTCCATTTTTCACTCCTAAAAACAACAAAGAGCGTTTCCGCTCTGTGTTAAGTATGATTTGTGAATTAAATTATAACATAATTTACCACATTAATCAATAGTTTTTTGCAAATATTCACAAATATAATATAGCAAACTGCTTGCCGTGCCTTAGAGTAGTTGCAAATTTGTATCTAACTATTGCTAAAATGTCATTTTTGTAGCATATTTTACGATGAAATTTCCGTTTTTTTATTTTTTGTTTCGTTTGTCGAAATTTGTAGAAATTTAGCGAAATTTGTAGTTTTAACTATATTAATACAAAACAAAACTATTTATACAGCATAGTTTTTTGTTTTATAATCATTAAAAACAGATTAAGGGTTTACTTATGGATATTAAGCAGAAAATAAAGTACATTCTCAAGCAGCAAAATATGAGTGTTTATAGTCTTGCAGCGAAAGCCGACCTTTCCACCGCGTGCATTAACAACTGGTATAGCAAGCGCGATTATGAGCCGAGTTTAAACGCGTTGCGTAAAATTTGCGATGCGCTAAACATATCGCTTGCGGAACTTTTTTATGACGGCGATGCTGTCATCCCCGCGGACGACAGAGCAAGGGAATTTTTTAATTATTGGTCCGTACTCAATGACGAGCAAAAAGACAATTTAATTAAATTTATCAAGTCCATTGTGAGTGAGTAGTAGCACATTAGCGCGTTCGCTAATGTGTAATTTTGAATTTTGAATTATGGATGCAAATAATTAATTCTTGTTCAAGAGTATAATTATTTGCTCTTTTAACAAAAAAGCATAGCATTTTGCTATGCTTTTTGCTATATAAAATTGTCTGTTGGGTAGAGTTAGTAGATAATGTGCTAGATACTAGGAACACACCAAAAATCGCAAGGGCGCGTATAGATTAATACACAACCGCGCGATTTATTGGCTCGCGACGACGTAGATAGTATATTAGATGCTAACTCTATACAAAATCGTCTGTTTGGTTGTTGTCCGTATCATCATTTATATCATTTTGGTTTTCAATAGGGATAAAGCGGGCTATTATTATTTTATTTTGCACTTGTGATAGCGCTAAATCTGTTGAAAGTTCTGTGTTGATTGGAGTTTCTTCACCCATTATGTACCAGCCTAAAAATTTATAACCTTTATATGCTACCGCGCTAAAATGGACATAGTCCACTCCGTCTATATTTGAATACCCTGTTATACGGGCTTCGCCTATGGCTGCCGTTGCGCCTTCTAGGCTTTCTACACACACAGCAACACCGTCTGCCATACTGCTACCAAATACGGCGGTGAGTGTGGTATCAGCGGATACAGTATAAGTTAGTGGGTTTGCAGTAGACCTAAAACCTTGACTATCTTCCCAATAAAGAAAGGCATAGCCACCTACTGGAATAGCATAAATATTTGTTATTTGAGTCCCGCTATCTTGTATTACTTGGGTACTTGTGATTAGGGAGTTGTTGTATAGTATTTTGCCGTAGTTTTCGTTGTTTGTGGTTATGGTGGTTGTTGGGAGTTTCTCAAAGATTGCAGTTACTTGCACATTGCTTGATACGGTAAATCTATAAGGATTGGCGGTTGGTTCGTCACTATCATATTGATTATTTCCGTTTGTGTCCCAGCCTACAAATATATAATTAGAATTAGTTAAATTTGCGGTTAGTGTGGCTTGTGTGCCTTGTTGATACGAACCACCACCAGATACTGTTCCCGCTTCGGTGATGTTTACGGCGGTTGTAACAGTGTACATAATTGGCTCAAATACGGCGGTGTAGGT
>CALWPB010000026.1 GCA_944383315.1 uncultured Clostridia bacterium
GCTTTCGCTAAGCAGTATATATATCAGTCAAGAATTTTTTTATTAAGATTTCAGCTATTGATGTTCGTAAAATAAAAGTCTCTTCGCTAGCAGAAGAGACCAAAGCCAGTTTATGTTGTTCGCGCACCTATCAAGCTCTACTGGCAAAGGCTGGCAAACCTAACAGGTTGGTTAATTTTATTATAACAAAATAAGGTCGCATTTGAAATGCGACCTTACCGCAACGGGTTCACGTAGAATGCTACCGCCACTCCTAAGGTCATTATAGCATAGTTAAGGATAAACCGTTAACGTGTAAGTTATTTTATTTTAAGAAATACTTTTCTATAAATGCAGATAACACTATAGTTGCTATAAATAGTAAAGCGTAGCATACAGCATTTATTATTTGTAACCCTACTATTTTTTCTTTATCTTTTAGCTTTGTGTTTATTTCTCTAATATTACATTTAATATCATTTATTTCGTTTTTATTATCATCAATCTTTTCTTGTAACTTTTCCTTTAGGTCGTCATTTCCCTTCATAACCAAATTTGCAACTTTATCAGCTGTAAGTGAGTTGTTTGATTGTAGGACCTCCACCGTGCCGTTTAGTTGTCTTGTTCCTGCCTGATCATTATTCATAATATTAATCCTCAACATCAAAATAACAATAGTTTGTATCTAAAACATTATCATGCTCATCAATCAATTTTAAAGTTGCTTTATAGTCACAATCTTTTTTCAGTTTAAAGGAGCCCGTATTTAAATAAAAATAAGCATTACCATACCCCTTTTTATTGCTGTCAAAATTAATTTCACTATTAAAATACAGTTCTTTTCCTTTTGTTGAAGTTTCATCATTTCCATATACTGTAACAAGACGTCCGCCGTTGTTTTCTTCAATAAGTAAACTTACCTTATATCTTTTATTTGTATTTTCAGTATTAATTCTATAAAGACCATAGTTAAACTTTAGATTCATTTCACAATTTTGATTATCATCAAAATTTCCATGATATGTGAAGACAAGTTTATCATCTTTTACTGGATAAAAATATTCAATTTTTTCTTTGCACATTTTAAATCTCCTAAATTAAAACAATTTTCCTAGTTAAATTTTATCATAGCGTGTCAATCACTACATCTGGGCTAAACCTTCTACATCTTGTGTATACACAAAAATAGGAACGTACCAATTACGGCACGTCCCTAATTCATTAATTCGATATTCAATTACATTAATAGTTTAGCGTTTCGCCTACATAAATCAAGTTTGCGTTGTTAATTCTGTTCTTGCTTACTAAGTAAGATACAGAAACACTCAAACGCCGAGCAATTCCACTTAAAGTATCGCCTGAATGTACAGTATACGTCCGACTAACACTTGTCCGCCGTGTTCCGTATTCTTCGCCACCCATGATTCCTGCACAAACATAATGATATAAACCACTATAACTCATATAACGTAACCATACATATTGACCTTTGATATAAACATGATCATACGTCAATGTTTCATTAGGTGCATAAGAACCAACAATGTTTGAATCAATACTTGGAGCTGTCCGAATGTTCAACGTTGTATTTGTCGTGAATACACCATTCTGAGCATAATCTTCATCGCTTGAAATATTTACGTTCGCGTTGTTTTTCGTTGTGTTCATTTGATTCTGTTGTTTGCCTGTGTTCTTACCTACATTATGCGTATCACCGTTTGAAATAACAGCATTCTTATTTTGCCCGCCAGTAAAGAAGTTATCGTAAAGCTGACTAACATCAAACTTTCCGTATGATCCATTAAAATACTGGTCTGACCGGAATTGCCATGCGTGTCCATGAGTAAATAAATCACGATTTAAATTGAATGGATATGAAGCAATCCAGCCAATATCTTTCCATGGTAGAACACTATCACCCCATGAACTCATGCTATATACAGTAAAACGGTAGCCAGCACTTTCGACAATCTGTTGCATTGCTGAAATACACAAATCATTTTCTCCAGTGCTTAATCCACGTTGTTGTGAGCTTTCGATGTCAGCACACAATACAGCGTTAACCGGTAAACCGTCTGCTTTAGCTTGACTTACCGCAAATTGCGCTTCAGCCTTAGCTTGAGCAATGTTGGTATAACGGCAGAAATAGTAACCGTTAACATATAATCCGGCTTGTTGCGCCGCTTGAATATCTGGCTTTGCCGTGGGGTCAACGTAATACGTTCCTTCACTGATTTTGGTTGTCATTGCTTTAACACCATATTGGTTTCGCATGGCTGTGTAATTTCCAACAGTCATTACACCGTTATTATTGCTGTTGTCGACCATATCGGTACGTGCGGCTTCTACTTGCTGTTGATTGAAAACAACTACCGTTCCACCAAGCATTAATCCCGTTACTAAAGCAGTTCCAATAATCAACTTATGCTTTTGCACTGGTTTCATCTCCCTTTACTGTGGTTGGTGCACTATTTGCACTATCCACTTGGTATACTGATTCAATATCCTTTTTGAGTTCGCAATAAGCATGTTCAATACATCCAGCCAGTAAATCTTCATCTTGCTTGCTGAAACCTGCTTGTTGCAACATATCTTGTAATTTATCGATTGCATATTGTTTCTTATCAAGCAACTTATCAGTAAGCCCTGCTTTTTCTGCTAATACAACAGCGTCTTTGGCAAACTGCTCTAATGCTTGGAGTAAACTTTTATTCGGGATATACTTTTTGATTAAATTTGCAACATACAA